>NZ_JABBWZ010000007.1:0-488077 GCF_014161435.1 Microbispora sp. H10949
CAAACGCTGGGTGACCCGATGGAAGGCCGCCCTCAACGCCTTCGCCATCACCTTCGAAGGCCGCCTGACCCCAACCGCCCGATAGAACCAATCAAGACCGAGTTACACCGTTGATTGGACAGACCCGTCGCCCTGGACCGGCCGAAGTGTCAACGTCGCTCGAAAATGGGATCAGGCACACTTTCCGTGATCGGACCCCGGCTGAGCTGGTCACGGTTCGGGCGCTCTAGCCAGTAGGTCACCTGTCGATGGCGACGATCTGCGGCGTGTTGATCAGTGAGATGGTCCGGGCGTTGTTCCCTCACCTGGCCCGCGTGTGCATTGACCAGGTGTTGCGTGCGGGAAGAACGGTGCGGATCCGGGCCAGCACCGGCACCGTGGAGGCCGCGTGCCCGGACTGCAGGGTTCGGTCGCAGCGCAGGCATAGTCACTACGAACGGCGGTTGTCCGACACCGCAGTCGGCAGCTAGGAACTACTCATCCACCTGCGGGTACACCGATTCTTCTGCCGAAATATCACCTGCGCGAGAGCGACGTTCGTTGAGCAGATTCCCGGCCTGACGGTGCGATACGGCCGCCGCAGCATCCCAGCGGGCAAGGTGTTGGCGGCGATTGCGCTGGCGCTGGGCGGTCGCGCCGGGGCCCGCCTCACCCAGCACCTGGCCACCTCAGTCAGCCGGACGACCCTAATCCGATTGATCCGCGGCCTGCCCGAGCGGCCCTCCCCGCAGGCCCGCGAGTGCTCGGCGTGGACGACTTCGCCTACCGGCGAGGACACTCCTACGGCACCATCCTGATCGACATCTCCACCAGCAGGGTGGTCGACGTGCTTCCTGACCGGACGGCCGAGACCCTCGCGGCCTGGCTGCAGGATCACCCCGGCGTCGAGATCGTGTGCCGGGACCGGGCCAGCGTCTATGCCGAGGGCGTGGCCCGCGGCGCACCGCAGGCGTTCCAGGTGGCAGACCGCTGGCACCTATGGAGGAACCTCGGCGAGGCCGTCGAACGCGCCCTCACCCGGCACCGCCATCACCTGCCGTCCCTGGTCCCCGCGCTCAGCGCTCAGCCCGCACCAGCTCCGCCTGCGCAGGCGCCCGCCCCGCCTCGGATACCCGCCGACCGCGACGACCGGATCGCTGTTCGCACCCGTGAACGGCATGCCGCCGTTCACGCTCTGCTGAAGCAAGGCCACGGCGTCCGGAGATCGCCCGTCGGCTGAACCTCGGCCGCAACACCATCCGGCGCTTCGCCCGCGCCGGCAACCCATCGGATGCTCGCCCTGCCCCCAATAACGGCGCGTCCACCCTCGCCTGGGCATCACGGGCGGCATGTGAAGTTCTGTTCGAGTAGTGGCCGGTAAGGACAGCCCAAACGCTCGATCTGGTCCGGCGCGTCTTCGGCTCGGCAGCGGAGAGGCATGAGAAGTTTCGCCTGTTGGCTCCGTTCGATCAGTGATCCGACCCTGACAGGAGCGGCGCGGCTGGATGCGGCCACAACCTTCGAGGTCCACTCCGTGCGGCGCAGTCGCAGGCTCGACCAGACCTGAACTGGGGGCCGTATGGCCTTGCTGGCCATGGCGTCGTCCGCGCTCGCAGCCTTGAGGGGTGCGCGAGCGCGGATGGGACGGCACGTGGAGGTGAGGGACGTGAGACGCCGTTTCGAAGACCTGGAGTACTGGGCAGAAGCCGATAGCTGGGCTGACGCCAGCTGGATGGACGCTGAAGCGGCCGACGGCTGGACGGATGCCGACGATTGGGACGAGCCCGGCCTAGGGCATGTCCTGCGGGAGGCGCTGCACGAGGACTATGCCGATGCCGACGACGACGCCTACGACGACGCGATCGAGGCCGTGCTCGACGGAATGAGCGCGGCAGAGGCGTTCAGCTTCGAGAAGGCCTTGCGGCGAAGCCAGCGAGATGTCAGCCATGTCATGGCCAACCCGCTCGTCGGGCAGGGCCTGCGAACGGCACTTCCCGCCGGGGCCGGTGCCTTGGGCACGCTGATCGGTGGCCCGGCCGGTACCGCGATCGGCAGCAAGCTCGGCACCCTCGCAGCAGGCGCACTGACCCAGGCTGGCAAGCCCACGAAAGCGCCAGGCATCCCTTCTAGCAGTAGTGGCACACCAGCTATGCCGCCCGCTCCAATCGGCGCACTCCCGGGGGCCGGCGTGGCAAGACCCGCAGTGGCGGACGGTTCGGCAGCGGCAGCGCAAGGGCTCGTGCTGACTCAGCAGCCGGACGTGCTCAAGGCGTTGCTGGCTTTGTCTATGGGACAGCATGGTGCCCGGCAGGTGAGTGGAGTACCGGTTGCGTCCGTCATGAACTTGCTCAGCTCGGTCTTCGGCCAAGCGGCGGCGGACGCGGACGAGCTGGCATACCTCGACGGCGAGGGCCTTGATGGCGGCGAGTTCGGAGAAAGCGGCGGCGAGTACGCCGAACCCGCTCTCGGCACCGGACGCTCCCTCTATACGGCGTTCATGGACATCGAGAACGAGGAGCTGGCGTCATGACGACCTCCGAGCTGGCGGCCGTCGAAGCCCTCCTGGTGAAGGCGCTGCCGGACCCGATGGGGTTCGCTGAACGCGTTCTCGGTGAGCTCGCCGAGCGGCTCGCGACCGCCCCGCCCGGCGACGGCCCTGCCGTCCTAAAGGCCCACGAGTCGGCGGCCTACCAGGCGCTCGTCGACCGCAACACGTTGCTCGCCGCGGCACTCGGCGCCTGTGAATGCTGGGGCGAGGACGCCGGTTGCCCCGGCTGCGGCGGAGAGGGGTCGGCCGGCTGGGTGCCGCCCGACCCAGAGCTGTACGCCGAGTATGTCGTCCCCGTGACCCGGCGTATTTCGTCGGCTGGGCCTGCAGTCACTGGCACGGCTGAACCCCCGGTCATGAACCATCGCCTCGGCTCAGCCGCTGCCGTCGGCGCGAGCCTCACAAACAGACCCGGTGAAGGAGAAGTCAGATGAGCAGTGCATTCATGGAAGACCCCGGCATCGAGTACGAGGACGTGTACGACGATGCCGAGCTGTACGACGACGATGCCGAGCTGTACGACGACGACGCCGAGTCGGCTGCATCGCGCGCCCGGCGAAAGCGCGCCCAGGCGCTTGCAGCCGCGAAGCGCCGAGCGGCCGCGAGACGCCGGGCGGCCGTCGGACGGGGCAGCAGGTTGCCAGCCCCGGCCTCACCGCGTGCGGTCGTCAGCGCCCTAAGGGAGATGGAACTGCGCAACAAGGTGCAGCAGGATGCCCTGCGCAGCACGATCGCCGAGCAGAACAAGAAGATCGACCGCGCAGGCCTCGCGACGGTTGCCACGCTGCTGATCGGTGAAGCGTTCCGGGCGTTCGGCACGCCTAAAAACACCTACGTCCGGGCTGGGATCCAGGCCATGCCGTTGCTGGCGCTCGCGAGCGGCAGCAGTCACGGCGGGATTGAGGGCATGATCCGTCACCCGGCGGTCTACGGTGGCGTGGGCATGCTCGGGCTGGCGTTCCTCGGCCAGCAGCGTGAGGATGCCAAATCAGCGAAGACGATCAAGATTCTGGGCAAGCCGCAGCTGAGGCTCCACGACGAGGCTACGTTGCAGGCCTATGTCCTTGACGGGCAAGACAAGCCCTGCGACGTCAAGGTCACGTGGAAGTCGGCGCATCCAAGCGTCGTTTCCATCAACGAGGTCAGTGGCGCGGTCAAGGCCGAAGGCACCGGATTCGCCCTCATCACGGCGACAGCCGACGATGTGGTACAGCTGTTCGAGATTGAGGTCCTCAAAGACTCGTCAGACCCGCGCGCCATAGACATCGCGCGCGCGATCATAAACGCGGCGAAGAGCGAGTCCACTGATGGTGCGCCCACGCCGGCGGACGAAGCCCGCCGCGAGCAGTAAGTAGGGCATGACGGGTCATGGATCCTGCCCTACGGGAGCTACTGCGCCGTGAGCCGAAGGACCAGGTGGTCGAGGCGGTCATCCGGTTTCGGCGGCCGCGCGTCGAGGTCGCCGGCGTTCGGGTCGTGGCCCGCTTCGGTTGTATCGCGACCTGTCGCCTCCCTCTCGCCGCGATAGAGGAGGTGCGGGCGCACCCGGACGTGGTGAGCCTGAAAGCCGCCCGGAAACTTGGTCCGGACGACTCCTCCGTTGAGGGCCAAGAAATCGCGAATCCGGCCCGTCTGGGTGCTCGAATGCAGCCTTTCGAGCACCCAGACGAGGAGCAGCGGGCAGACAGGAGACGTCCGATCGGGGGGGACTTCCCCAGGCGGCCGGCCGAGCCGCCGCTCACGGGAGCCGGTGTCGTCCTAGGCGTCGTCGACTGGGGTATAGATTTCGATCACCCAAACCTGCGGCGTCCCAACGGAACCACTCGGTTGATCAAATTGTGGGACCAGCGTTCACCGAAACGTCGGCCGCCCACGGCAGACCTCCCCGGAACACCCTTGCCTGGGACTGGTTGGAGCAGCACTACGCCGACAGAGATGACGCCCATTGCGCCGGAGCCGTACGGGTACGGAACGGTCTACACCCGGGAGCACATCGATCGGGCACTGCGGACTGCCCACCCGTTCCGGACGCTCGGATATCATCCGGCCGACGCGGACCGCGGCGGTGGTGCACATGGGACGCATGTGACGGACATCGCCCGCCGCGTGGCACCCGATGCGGATCTTGTGTTCGTCCACCTGGCTGCCCAGCGTTCCGAGGGTCTGGTGGACCTTTCCACTATGGGCGATCATGTTCGCTTGCTAGAGGCAGTTCACCTCATTGCACAGACGGCCCGTGACCGGCCTTTTGTCATAAATCTATCCATGGGGCGGACCGGTGGTCCACATGATGGAACAACCCTCGTCGAGCTTGCACTGGATGAGCTCCTGTCGGCGGCGCCGAACCGGATGATCTTGCAGAGCGTGGGCAACTACGCCCAAACCCGCACGCATGCCACGGGAGTTGTCCGGCAGGGACAGCGCAAGGTGCTGCGGTTCGTCACCGACCCTGCCGATACCACGCCGAACGAGTTGGAGATCTGGTACGACGGAGCGGACGAGTTTGCCGTACGCATCGACCCACCGGGCACTCATGGCGCATCGGCCGTCCTGCTCGGCGAGACGGCCGATATCGTCGTGGCCGGCCGGGTCGTAGGGCGTACTTATCATAGATCGTTTGACCCTCAAAACCACGACCACCACGTCGACGCGTTCTTTTACCCGTGGGCGCCGGCCGGTGAGTGGCGCGTGACACTCGAGGGCCGGCGGGTCCGCAACGGCCGCTTCCACGCCTGGCTCGAACGCGACGAGGCGTGTCCGAGATGTCAGGCCAGATTCGTGCCGGGCGACGCCAGCCCCAACTACACCACCGGCACCATCGCCAACGGTCACCTGCCGCTCGTCGTGGGCAGCTATGACGCCCGCTCCCCCCTTCGGCCACCCGGCCCGTCGAGCAGCGCCGGCCCGACACGCGACAACCGCGGAAAACCCGACCTGGTCGCCCCCGGCGTCGGCATCCTGGCAGCCCGCTCGGCACCGCCGGGCAGCGAACGCAGTCCCGGTCTGCTGGTCCGCAAGACCGGATCGAGCATGGCCGCACCAGCCGTCGCAGGGGCCGTGGCCGTGTTGCTGGGCTGGGCAGGGCATCGGCTCGGCGCCGCCGAGATCCGCCGGCTCGTGCTGTCGACCACCGACCCACCAGCCCTCGACCAGATCCAAACCAACCGTCTGGGCCGGGGCTACCTGAACATCCCCGCCCTGCTCGCCGCCGTACGACAGACCTGGCCACACGAATCCGAGACCACCACTATGGAACACGATCACATCACAGCGCTTGCTCTCGCGCCGGCTCGCGCCTACCGCGAGCTGCTCTACCGCCCCGCCGGGGACCTCTCGACATGGCTCAACAGCCGGTTCGTGATACTCGCCCGGCCCGGGCAGCAGGTGGTGGACCCGCTCGAAGTGGGCGACATCATACTCCGGGCCGTTCTCGGACGACCCGGACCGCGAGGTGACTGCGTAGTCGTCGCTGAGCCCGGCCTGACCCGCCGCCGCAGTAGTAGACCCGGCGGGCCGTCCGGCTGGTACGCCGTCGCGTCGCTCCCCGGGACGGCTATTGGTTCGCGGTCGGTGCGGGTGCTCGACTCGGCGGGTCTCGTACCGCCGGGCCAGTTGCTGCTCCGTACACGGCCGCTGGAGCTGGACCGAGAGACGAACGGGCTGGACACCTTCGACACCGCAGCCGACGAGGCCGTACTCGATCCGGACCTCAGCGCGACCCTCCGGCGGGGAGACGCGGACTCAGGACCGCACGCCGTCGGCAGGCCTTCCGGGTTCGAGGCTGCGGAGGACTGGACCGGGGACGAGCCAGCAACCGGCTGGGAGTCGGCCTCCCCGCAGATATCGGAGTATCTCGAACCCGGCTGGGACGGTGATGCCTCGCCCGACGTAGGGTTCATTGCCCCCGCGGGCGTGCTTATCTCCGGCGTCGAGCTGGGGCTCAGTACCTTCAACACCCTGCAGCAGCATGTATTCGACGGGTCGTTCTCAGTCACCTCGATATCGGCGAGCTACATCCACAACTCGACCCCGACCGGTCTGACGATACAGCGCCGCTCGTTCCGCTTCCCCATCACCGCGTACCACCCGCGCCCCGGCATCGGGACGCAAACCTTTTGGTTCGACGTCGAGCTGGAGTACGACGGCTTCAACGTGCGCCGTGTGTCAGTCACTGAGGACCGCGGCAGCTCGAGTTCACTTGTCACGTCGAGCTTCTCGATCACGTTTTGCCCGTCCGCCTACACTGCGGATAACGAGCCGGTGTCGGCGGTCGCCTACTCGATCAGTGGGCGTTGGAACCCGCTGGGCAGCGGCGACGAAAGCTTTAGCGGCGGGTTCATCGTCGACGCGGCCGGAAACCTCACAGGGCTCCGGGTTTCGTCGTCGCAGAAGTGGGTGCGTCACGGCGTGCTCACGCAGTCGGGCGGCGGGGCGGTTCCCCGGCTAACGACGGCAGAGCATGCCACGGCGGTCCACTTCGCTCCCTCGGGGAGCTCCGCGCTGCCTCAGGACAAGATCCGGCACATCTACTCCTGGTACGCAGAGTTGCCCGCCACGGTCCAGGCGGAGATCCGCAAGGGTACGCGGCCGATCCGACTCACCGGACGAGCGTCGAGCACGGGAACCGTCCAGCAGAACCAAGCGCTCGCGCGCAAGCGCGCCGACGCGGTCGCGAAGATCCTCCGGGACCTGGCGGGCACCAGCGCGCGGATCGACGTCGAAGCGCACGGCGAGCTTGGTGCAGGGACTCCGGACGGCCAGGAGGATCCCGACGAGCGGCGCGTCGATCTTCTATGTGAGTATCAGGTCTACCAGCTGTGAAGTGCCCCTGATCGGGGAAGTCAACGGCCGCATTTTCAAGACGCTCCATCTGCTGATTACGACGGTGAACGGTAGCAGTAGCAGCGTTTGTCGATGAGTTTGACGTTGGTGGCCGATTCGGAAACACACGCGCGGTGGTTATCCGTGATGTCTGCTCGCTCCGCCCACCACTGCGCTGTGATGACGGCGGGGGCAGGTGCCTCAACGACCAGCACAATCGGATCCAGGTTCAGCCGATGATTTGGGCGTAGATGAACAGGCGGGAAGGTAACGGTGGTTGAGCCGCCGTTGTCGATGCGCGGCATCGGCGGTTGAGGCCTACTACTTGCTCCGTGATCAGTCGGGAAGGTCGGGCTATGTGGGAGAGAGCGCCGTCGTAAATGAGTTTCCGGCAGGTGCTGGTTAGCGCTAAGAGGGGATTCGCACCAGCGGGCCTCAAGTAGTATCCATCGTGGGCCACTGCGTCACAGGTAGGTGTGCAGGCTGCCCCCATAGCGTATCGATCGCCTTCGTCAACTCGCCCTATCTGTTCAGACCGTACGGCGGCGGCAGGGCGCTAAACCTCTTTGGTGGGTGTCGCCGCCAGAAGTCTGAGCAAGTCTGTCGTAGAGACTCGGTAGAGGTCACCGATGCGGATGGTCCGGACGGGGAACTCGTCCTTCTTGGCGAGCTCGTAGGCCTTGGTCCGGCCGATGCCGAGGATGCGGGCGGCGGTCATCAGGTCGAGCGTCGGCGGCAGGTCCTGGAGGTCCCGGAGGGTGATGTCTTTCATTCGATGCCTCCTGCCGTTGCCGATGCCGCTCGGATCCGCGCTACCGCGAGCTTGCAGTAGTCCGCGTTCAGTTCGATGCCGATGAACTGCCGGCCGAGTTGCCGGGCGGCAAGGGCCGTTGTTGCCGCTCCGGAAAACGGGTCCAGGACGGTGCCGCCGGGGCGGCAGCCGGCGGCAATGGCGCGGAGCGGGATGTCGATCGGGAACGGGGAGAAGTGGGCGCCCCGGTAGGGCCTGGTCGAGATGGTCCAGACGTCGCCGGGGTTGCGGCCGTTCAAGTCGGCCGCATGATTGGCACGGTCGTTCGGGCGGCTGGCGGCGCCGTGCAACGTGCCGGCTGACTCCGGCGTGCCAGTCGGTGGCCAGGGTGTCTGGATGGCGTTGGGCTTCGTCCCGCCGCGTCGTGCCCGGCGGGACAGTGATCGGTCGCCGGCGTACTGCTCGCGGATGGCGTCGAGGTCGAACCAGTAGAAGCGCTGCTTGACGAGCAGGAAGATCAGCTCGTAGCGGGTGGAGAGCCGGTCCAGGGCCGACTGGGGCATGGCGTTGGGCTTGGACCAGACGATCGCGTTGCGCAGGATCCAGCCGTCGCGCTGGAGGGTGAAGGCGACCCGCCAGGGCATGCCGAGCAGGTTCTTGGGCGGCACCATGCGACGGGAGCGGGGCCGTACGGTCGGCTGGCGCTGGTTGTAGGTGGTGCCGCGGGCGTAGCCGTCGGAGTTGGCGGCGTACATGTCGCCGAGGTTGAGCCAGCAGGTGCCGTCGTTGGCGAGCACCCGTCGGGCCTCGGTGAAGGTGGCGCGGAGGTTTTCCACGTAGTCGTCGGGTGTGGGCTCCTGGCCGTACTGGCCGGGGCCGTAGTCCCGAAGCCCGTAGTAGGGCGGGCTGGTCACCAGGCAGTCCACGGACCGGTCGGGCATGTCAGACAGCACTTCGCGTGCGTCGCCGAGGTGCAGGGTGGCGTGGTCGTCTCGCCAGTACGGGACCCTCATCACGCCTCCCCCTGCACGGAGAGAGCCCACATGTGAGGACCGGCCGAGGCCGGCTGGTGAGGGACCTCTCGCCAGGTCGTGCTCGTTGCTTTCATTTCTGTTCCGGGGCGGAACTCAGATACGCGCTTCGAGTGCAGCAGCGGCCTCCGGCATCGCTCTGGCGTGAGCCGCCAGCCCTGGTGAGAGCACCTGCGTACCTTTGGCGTCGCTCTGGCGGACGCCCGCCGACATACCGCACCGCCAAACGCCAGAGGCGTGCCAGAAGCAGCAGGGGATTGGCGCCGGAGCCGTGCCAGAGGCGCCTCCTACAACCGGGTTCGACGAAGCGAAATCCCTCTCGCCGTGGAGAACCCGATGCCTACGAACCCATCCGACTTGGCCGGCCCGGACCGGTCACCCTTGGACATCGCCGAGCGCGCCTTCCGAATGCTCGCCTGCGCGCCCAGCAGCCTCGCCGTCGACGGCAGACAGGTCGGGCACGGCCTCCCCAGCCGGCGAATGCTGCTGATCGAGCTGCGGGATGTGCTGATCCACCCCTCCTGCTCGAACGCCGCCCGCGACGCGGTCTGGCGGTTGCTGGTGACGCGGGCCCGGCAGAACGGGCCGCAGTGGATGGTGAGTGCCGTCGGGGTTGCCGTTCCGGCACTGCGCGGCATCAGCGGCAGGATCTGCCGCGGCTACGTCGCCGGAGACCCCGAAGACATCGACACCGAGGTCCTGACCGCGTTCATCGAGGCGATCCGTACGGTGAACCTCGGCACCCCGAACGTCTTCACCCGCATGTGCGCGGTGGCCAGGCGCGCCGGCGAGCGCGCGCGGGAGAACGCGGAGGCCGGAGTCGCCCGGCGCTTTCCGCTCCAGGAATCCGCGCCCCCTGCCGTCCCCTGGGGGCATCCGGACCTCGTCCTCCTGGACGCCGTCGCCAAGGGCGTCATCAGCGAGGTCGACGCCGAACTGATCGGCATGACCCGTCTGGAGAAGCGCACCCTGGCCGACGCCGCCCGGCAGCTCGGCCTGACCACCGAGGCCGCCAAGAAGCGCCGCCAGCGCTGCGAGCCGATCCTCGTCGACGCCGTCCTGAGCGGCGAAGTCGAGGCCGCCACGTCCCTGACGATCTCCCCTGCCCCTTCTAGAGGGGTGAAGGAGGACGTCCCCATGATTTCCGCGCGGAGCCGGAGCTCGGATACGCAACCCGACACCACCAGGAGGAAAGGAGGCCGGGGCAGCCTCACCGGCTCCGCGCGGATCCCTCACCTGCCGGCGTTGCGGAAGCCGCGGCGGCACATCGTCCGCGTGCTGCTCGTCGTCGGCATCGCGGTGGCAATCGTTGCCGTTCTCGTTGCCGCGGCTGTGGCCGACGGCGGCAACGCGACTGCCACGATTCACGCCGCTGCTCCGCCGACCCGGCCGGACCAGCTCGAGAAGGTCTTCACCAACCTGCGGAACTGGATCGTCGGGCTGCTCGCCACGCTGGCGACGCTCATGTTCACTATCGGTGGCCTGCGTTACCTGGTCGCCGGCGGGGATCCCGGGGAGGTCCAGAAAGCCAAGGTCGCTTTCAAGGCTGCCGCGCTCGGTTACGCCCTGGCCGTGCTGGCGCCGTTGTTCGTCAACGTGCTCAAGCACGTCGTCGGCGGGTGACGGCGATGTCCAACGAGATTCTTATCCACATCCTGTGGACAAATCCCTCGCCCGCTCCGAAGACCACGCCTGAACTGCCGCCCCTCCCGAGCGGCACCACCGGGATCAGCTTCGGCATCGGCGACTGGATCACCAACCAGATCAACGCCTGGTTCGCCGACCTCGTCGGATCCGCGATCAAGCCGCTGCTGGACGCCCTGGCCGCCACCCTCCTGGCCACGCCGAGCATCGACGGCCAGACACGGATCGAGGATCTGTGGCACGTGACCCTGGTCATCGCGAACGGATCCTTCATCCTGTTCGCCACCGTCGGCGGGATCCTGGCCATGAGCTACGAGACCGTCCAGACCAGGTACGCGATCAAAGAGATCCTGCCCCGACTCGTCGTAGCCTTCCTGGGCGCCAACGCCAGCTTCCTGCTGACAAGCAAGGCCATCGATCTCGGCAACGCGATCGCCCAGGCGCTGCTCGGTCAGGGCTTCGACGCGCGCAGGGCGGCCAACGCGATCCGCCTGCTGGTCCTGCTGCCCGACACATCGCCGATCTTCTACATCCTGCTCGCCCTGGTGGCCGTGGTGCTGCTCGTGGTGTTGCTCATCACGTTTGTGCTGCGGGTGGCCCTCACCACCCTGCTGGTGGTCGCGGCCCCGCTGGCCCTCGCGTGTCACGCCCTGCCGCAGACCGATGGTCTAGCTCGGCTGTGGTGGCGGGTCTTCACCGGGCTGCTGCTCATCCAGATCTGTCAGTCCCTCACGCTCGTCACGGCCGTACGGGTCTTCTTCAACCAGGACGGCCGCGAGGTCATGGGGCTGACCGGCCGGGGCCCGCTCTACAACCTGCTCCTCGCCCTCGTCCTGCTGATCATCCTGGTGCGCATCCCCACCTGGGTGTCACGCGCCATGTTCCTGCCCGGCGGCCGCGGGCTCGGCCTGGTCCGCATCGTCAAGTACGCCGTGGCCTACAAGCTGACCAGCCCGCTCCTCAACGTCCTGCACCTCAGGAAGGGCTCCAGGACTGGCACGGCACGTCGCGCGGCGACCACGGCAATAGCCACGAGGGCCCTGCCCGCTCTGGTGGCAGGCCCTGCCGGTACGGCTGCCGCGTCCGCTGCCACTGCGGCAACCGCCGCTGCCGCAGCCCGCGGAGGTGCCGGACCGGCCAAGCATGCCCCGGTCTTCGCCCGGCGCCCGGTCAACCCGGCCAACTGGCAGCCGTCGGTCGTCAAACACGCTCCCAGCGCCCCGCCGGTCCAAGGCAAGTACCGTCCGACGCCCGCGCCCTCACGCCCGGTTCCGCCATCCACTCCCGTCTTCGGCTACCCGCGCGACAACTACTACGCCGCCGGGCTCAATCAGATGTACCGGCTGCGGAGCGCGGGAACCAGTTCACCGCCTCCCCCACGTCAGACGGTCGTCCCGCCGGCGGCACCCAGACGACCGGTGCAGCCGATCGTGCCTCCGGACGCTCCCGTCCCGGGCTCCGTGGACTGGCCCGAGAACCCCGGACGACGTAAGCCACCACCTCATCGCCGTACGCGTGGGCAGCGAGGGGTGACGGACGATGAGCTGGAGCGAAGTCGTCCGTATCCCCGTCGATGTGGAACAGCCCGACCGGATCGTCTGGGGGCTCACCGCTCGGCAGGTGGCGATCCTCGCCGTCATCGGTGTGGCTCTCTACTTCGGCTACACGATGCTCGGTGAGCGGCTCCCCCTCGCCGTCTTCGCGGCGATCGCCCTGCCGGTGGCGGTGCTGGGAATCCTGCTGGCCGTCGCCACCCACGACGGCGGCAGCCTCGACCGGTTCCTCCTCGCCGCTCGCAGGTCCAGCCGAGCACCACGACGGTAGAGGCCGACCTGACCAGGGAGCAGGCGACGAACGCGCGCACCATCCTGGACACGGCGAACTCCATGAAGCTCCCTCGCCGCGCCGCGGTTATCGGGATTGCGGCGGCTCTGCAGGAGTCGGGCCTGAAGAACGACGTGGTTGGGGACCACGGGACGTCCTTCGGCCTCTTCCAGCAGCGCCCCGTCAGCGGGTGGGGCACCAAGGGCCAGGTGACAGACCCCCGCTACGCGGCACGGGCGTTCTTCTCCCGGCTGGTCAAGGTGCCCAACTGGTCGTCGCTGCCGCTCACCGAGGCGGCCGCGATCGTCCAACGGCCTCGGGAGGATCTGCGCGGCGAGTACGCGAAGCACGAACCCCTCGTCGAGAAGATCGTGGCCCGGTTGGAGCAGCGGCAGGTCTCGACCAGCAGCACTCAGCAGCTTGGCCTGTCGCCACGCGAACTGGAGGACATCAGGATCAGCGTGCAGGCTGCCGCTTCGCTCGGAGCTCCGCGCGAGGCAATCGTGGCCGATCTTGCCTCCCACCTCGGGCAAGGCGACCGAAACCGCACGGAATTGGAGAGGAGGGCTGAGGGAATCGTCAGTGCGGTTCAGTTGGAGCTGTGCGGCCAGTTGGGTGACCTCTCTGCCGGTATCGATCTCGGAGCCGGCGAAGGGGCGATAGCCGTACAAGCCGCACTCGGTATGCGCAAAGTTCCGTACTCCTGGGGCGCAGGCGGCCCGAACGGGCCGAGCTACGGCATCGGTCGCGGCGCCGGCACCTCGGGGTTCGACTGCTCGGGGCTCGCCGAGTACGCCTGGAGCAAGGCGGGCGTTCGAATCGGCGGCCATACCTCGGTCCAGTGGACCTCTGGCGTTCGCGTACCACGGTCCCAGATCAGGCCTCGTGACCTGCTTTTCTTTGCGACGAATCCGGCGGATCCATCGACCATCCACCACGTGGGGATCGCGTTGGACGGCACCCGGATGGTCCACGCGCCGTCCACCGGCAGCACCGTCCGGGTGGATACCTGGACCGGAGACCCGTACCGGGAACGAGAGTTCGCCGGAGCCGTCCGCCCTCGCTGACGCCCTTACCTATTTCACCCCGGGCTGACAGCCCGTCGCAGGTGCCCACTCGCGGCATCGGTGATCAGCCCGCACCACCACCACGTCACTGCTGAGCCGCCCCCACCACGGCCCAGCAACGGTCGCCCATTCCCTAAAACACCAGTTCGGAGGTTACTCATGTCCAAATTCATCACGCTCGACGCCGCCCTGCTCACCGTCGTCACGGTCTCGTCCCCTGCCGTCGCCGACGGCCCCGGCTGGAGCGACGGCGACAACCGGTACGGCTACGTTGAGGTGAGCGCCGACCGCAAGCACATCACCGTCTGCGACAGCTACGCCGACAAGACGTCCGTTTACGCCGAGTACGCCACCACGTACCTGCTCAAGCACACTGTGCAGGACGAGAAGGGCGGGGACCGCAAGTGCGGCGAGGACAGCGTCGTCCTGGGGACGATCACCGTCTTCAAGATCTGCTTCCAGACCAACCACGTCAGCCTCCACTGCAAGAACTCCGTCTGGATCAAGCGGTAGCTGAGGCGGCCGCTACAGGTCCGTCCTGCTAGCTGATCTGTTGCCAGCGGCGAGGAAGAGATGGACCGGCGAGGGGAGCTGCTCCAGAGAGCGGCTCTGAATGGCAACCTCGCCGGTCCGGCGGTTGAAAACCCGCAGAGGAGTCCTCGCCCGTCATCGTACGATCCGCGATCTATCCACTATGTCTGGAAGAACGACTCTCATCGTGTGCACCCCGCCGAAGGACTCCGCACGTCCTTTGCCCATCGAGCTCATCGATGGCCCCACCGGCCTGCTCTACCTCGTGCCGTACGCCCCGCTCACCCTCGACGACTGCGAGGCGCTGTCCGCGATCCTCACTACGCGGGTTGCGGCAGTCCGCAAGCACTTCGAGGAACCGCAAGCCGCAGGACGTTCGGACCAACAGGAGGCACCCGGAATCGGACCTGATGGTGCTCCTGCTTCTATGTGACCCCGGGTCCTACTAAGCGTAGGCTAGTCAGGACCGCTCTCACCGTTTTCTTGGTCGATTTCAGTGAGGCAGGTCGGGGGCCGGCCCCTTCAGGGCCCGGCCCTCTCCATATGGCGCGGGCCTCTCTCTGGTGCCTGCCGCGCGCACCGACGCCCGCGATAAGCGGGGGCCAGGGCCGCGTCGCCATCGCCGAGTTCGCCTGGCAGCCCTCCAGTGGTGGGCGCGAGCCATGTCCTCATGATGGATATTGGTCATCCGATCGGCCCTAGCCCGTTGTCTGAGGGTCTATCCCGTATCGAGTCGGCGCCGTAGCGGATTCCAGTTCTTGGACTCGTGGGGAACAGACGAATTGGCCCCGTAGATAACCGTCCTAGCACGTTCCATCATCATGTGCACGGTTGATTCTGCGTTGATTCTGCTATCTTCAAGTAGTATTTGCTGCTGTAGCTCACGCAAGGCGGACGTTGGCTCCAAGCCGACTTGCATGACCAAGCTGTTGCGAAGATCCCGATAGACTTCAAGTGCATCGGCTCGTCGGCCATCCCGATAAAGTGCGGTCATTAACTGTGCATGGGGTCGCTCTCGTAGGGGATTCTTTGCTACCCAGGTCTTAAGAGGGCCGATTATCTCGCGATGGCGCCCCAGGGATAGTCGAGCTTCAAATAGATCTTCTGTCACTAGTCGGAAACTCTCACGTAGACGCTCGGCCCACAGGGAGAGCTCTTTGTCTAGATTGATTCCATGTAGGGGATCGCCGCGCCAGAGACGTGTCGCAGCGTCCAGGGCGGTGGCTGCCTCGTAGAGATCTCCCCGATTGAGCGCCTTGCGGCCATCTATGGCGTAGTTTTCGAACAGGTCTGCATCCAACTGGCTGGGGGCAACCGTAATCACATAGCCGTCCGTTTGAGTGGCTATGGGGACCCCAAATCGGCGCAATCGTGTGATGTATGTCTTGAGATTGCTTGAAGCCGACCTTGGTGCATGGCTATGCCATAGGTGCTCGACAAGCCAGTGCTTTGGTGTGCAGGTGTTTGCATTAAGAAGGAATAGCGCCAGTAAATGGCGAAGCTTGCCGTTGCCGATATCGACGCTCTGGCCGGCCGTGTCCTCCATCATGAGTGGTCCCAGCACCTCAAATAGCACAGACAGCCCCCATGTGGCAAGAGTGCGAACTATGTGAAGCTTCTGACTGAAATCTTACCAATCGTCCTGATCGTGCTGCAAGAAGGAAATGGCCAGGTAAAAAAGCGCGTAGGAGTCCGGCACATTATCAATGTGCCGTGAATGTGCTGCTCGATCGTACTGTGCGCTCCGTAAGCCTTAGTAGGACAACAGGCCGGAGTGAGAATGACGTTCCTGCAGGTCAGGCACAGGTACAGACACGCAAGAATCACAGGCGGCGTACTCGTCGCCGTCCTGGCGATGTCAAACCTGGTTGCTCCGACAACCGCCTCTGCTACCACAGTTACGAAGGAAGCCCCACCGACACCTGTTAGCGAGCGGCCCGATGCGACGTCGGCGGCGCTGTCGGCTCGGTTGCAGAATTCACCGGTGGAGGACCTGTCGGCGCGTACGGAGGACTCGACGACGGTCTATCTGCCGGACGGGTCGGCGAGGACGGAGATCTTCGCGGGTCCGGTGCGGGTGAAGCAGAACGGCGCGTGGACGCCGGTGGACACCACGCTGGTGGAGCGGAACGGCCATCTGGAGCCGAAGGCGGCAGCGGCCGGGGCGCAGGTGGAGATCTCGGCCGGGGGCAGCGGCCCGCTGGCCGAGCTGGTCACGGGGTCGGGCAAGGACGAGCACCGGATCGGCGTGCGTTGGCCGACCGCGCTGGGCAGGCCGCAGGTCTCAGGCAACACCGCGACGTGGGCCGACATCGCGCCCGGCGCGGACCTGGTGGTGCAGGCGCAGCCGCGCGGGTTCGTGCATTACGTGGTGCTGAAGCAGAAGCCGACCGCGCCGGTGGAGATCCGGCTGCCGGTCGAGCTGGCCGGAGCCGATCTGTCCAAGGACTCCAGGAACCGGCTGAAGCTGGTCGACAACGCCGGCAAGGGCAAGGGTGACCTGGTCGCCGCGGCGCCGCCGCCGCACATGTGGGACGCGGCGGCGGCCGACTCACCGGACGCGGGTAAGCGGTCGGAGGTCGGCTCGGCGATCGAGAAGGGTTCCGACGGCCCGGTCCTGGTGCTGAAGCCGTCGATGGACTTCCTGAACGCGCCGGACGTGACGTACCCGGTGACGATCGACCCGTACATGCAGATGACCCTGCAGACCGACACGTTCGTCTCCGACGACTACCCCAACTCGGCGACGTCTGCGACCTGGTTGCACGTGGGCCGGTTCGGGTCGGGGACGAAGACCGCGCGCACGTACCTGCAGTTCAAGCTCGGCGGCCTGGTCAGCAAGCACATCATGAACGCCGACCTGTACCTGTCGAACTACAAGGCCAACGCCTGCGGCGGCGTGGCCGCCGGTCTGGGCATCCGGGTGAAGCGGGTCACCTCCGCCTGGTCGTCGTCCACGCTGACGCAGTCGAGCCACCCGACCTCGACCACGACCGGGATGGTGGACAACACCAGCCAGGCCTATGGGTATGACTCCAGCTGTCCCGAGCACGACATGTTGTGGTCGATCGAGGACATCGTGCAGTACTGGACCGACCACCCGGCCGAGAACTACGGCCTGCAGGTCCGGGCGGTGTCGGAGACCCAGGCCACCAACTGGCGGATGTACCGCTCCTCGGAGAACACCGTCGGGGCGGACGGGCCGCGGCTGTCGATCCAGTGGAACTCCTACCCGACCGTTCCGCACCACCTGACCGTGAACCCGAGTGCGGGTGGCACGAACGGCGGCACGTTCGTCACCTCGCTCACCCCGACGTTGACCGGCATGGTCGGGGACGGGGAGTGGGACACCGAGACGATCAGCTTCTATCTGGAGCACGACCCGGGCTACCCGGCCGAGGGCACCGGCGGTGTGTGGACCGGCAGCGTGACCGGGATCCTGCAGGGTGAGCTGGGCACGGTGAGCGTCCCGTCGGGCAAGCTGGTCGACGGCTACCACTACAGGTGGCGGGCGATCGGCGACGACGGCACCGACTACTCCCGCGACTACTCCTCCTACCGGTACTTCACCGTCGACATGACCGCTCCGGCCGCGCCGACGATTTCCTGTCCGGACTACGCCTCGGGGGTATGGACGGCGAAGGCGTCCGCTCCGGTGACCTGCGCCCTCGACACCACCTCCGCCGACGGCGCGGGCTACTACTGGGGCCTGGACGACGCCTCGGCTCCGAGCCTGGTCGAGGACAACGACGGCGGCGGCGACGCCAAGACGATCACGATCGACCCCGCCCAGGGCTGGCACACGCTGTCGGTCAAGGCCCGCGACATGGCGCTGCGCACCTCCACGGTGACCACCTACAGCTTCGGCGTGGGCGCCGGTGAGGTCACCGCGCCGCTGGCCGGCGACCGCACCCAGGCCGCCGTCACGCTGGGTTCCCGCGCCGCACCCGGCGCCACCGGGGTCCGCTACGAATACAAGGCCGACGTCAGCGGCTCCGGAACGTGGGCGGCGATCCCGGCGGCGCACGTCACCGTGCCGGGGTCGGCGACCCCGATCTCCGGCTGGCCGTACACCACCGTGACCACCGGGACCAGCGCGGTCTTCGGCTCGCTGTACTGGGACGTGACCGCCACGATGGCCGCGGCCGGGCGTGGCGACGGCCCGGTGCAGGTGCGCGCCTGCTTCGTCAAGACCGCCGGCGAGGCATGCTCCGACCCCGTCGAGTTCACCCTGGAGCGGACCGCCTTCGGCTCCTCCTACGCGATCCAGCAACTCGGCCCTGGCATGGTCTCGCTGCTGACCGGTGACTATTCGGTCTCCGCCACGGACGTGTCGGCGTTCGGGTTGTCGGTCTCGCGTGGCCACACCACCCTGGCTCCGGGCACCGCGTCGGGGGCTGCGGGCGTCTTTGGCCCCGGCTGGAGGGCGTCCTTCCCCGGCGGATCCTCCGACGTGTCCGGGATGAAGTTCGAGGATCACTCCGGCGCCGGGTACGTGCTCTTCATCGGCACCGACGGGGCGACCGAGACCTACACCGTCGAGCCGGACGGCACCTACAAGGGCATCTCGGACGCGTCCGACGGCTCCACGGTGACCAAAGACTCGGCTACACAGTTCACCCACACCGACACAGAGGGCACGAAGACCGTCTTCACCGCCTCTGGCGGCGCGTGGACTGTCACGTCGATCGACGAGGCGGGAAGCGAAGACACCACCGCTTATACCTACGACTCCTCCGGGCGGGTGAGTCGGATGCTGGCCCCCGTTCCCGCCGGGGTCACCTGCACCACCCTGGTCGTCGGCTGCAAGGCACTCGACCTCACCTACGCGGGAAGCACCACGGCGAGCGGCGTTTCCAGCGGCTGGGGTGACTACACCGGCCTGGTCAAGTCCATCTCCTACACCGCCTACGACCCCGCCACCTCGGCGATGAAAACCACCACCCTCGCCGCCTACGCCTACGACTCCACCGGGCACCTGCGCACGGTGACCGACCCCCGCACCAATCTGACCATCACCTACTACTACAACGCCGCGGGCCGGATCTCGCAGATCACACCTGCTGGCCTGAACCCCTGGCGGGTGAACTACGACACCTCCGGCCGCCTGGCGGACGTCCAGCGCGAGGCCGGTGCCACCGACATCGTTCAGGCGGTCTCCTACGGAGTGCCGATCAACTCGCCCGTCGACGTCACCGGCGCTACCGCCGCCACATGGTCGCAAACCACCGGCCTGCCCCGCACCGGTGCTGCGGTCTTCCCCGCATGGCACGTGCCCTCCCAAGCCGGCGACGGGTCCTACGCCCCGGTGGCGGCCGACTACCCGTACGCGGGGCTGACGTACATGGACGTCAACGGCCGCGCTGTGAACTCTGCGATGTACGGCACGGGGGCGTGGCAGGTCTCGGCGACCCGCTACGACGACAACGGCAACATCATCTGGGAACTGCCAGCGGGAAACCGGGCCGAGGCCCTGGCGCCCACGTCCTCGACGGACGCCTATGTGGCGGGGCGCGTCAGCAGCGCCGAGCGTGCCGACCTGCTGGCGAACGTCACCGCATACAACGACGACAGGGATGTTCTCAGCAGCGACGGCCCCGCCCACCAGGTGATGCTCGCCGACGGCACGCTCGTCTCCGCCCGGCAGCACACCGACTACACCTACGACGAAGGCAAACCCGACCCCGGCACCGACTACCACCTCGTGACCACGACAACGGTGAAACCCCTGGTCGTCAACGGCGCAGGAACGGCCAGCGCGGCCGACACCCACACCGAGAAGACCGGCTACGACCCCATCGTGTCAGGCGACCCCTCCGGCTGGGACCTGTTCCAGCCGACCAGCCAGAAGACCGTCGTCTCCGGTGGTACCGACATCGTCCGCAAGGTCCGGTACGACGACGCCGGGCGCCAGATCGAGCGGCGCATGCCGTCCTCGTCCGGCACAGACGCGGGCACGAACACGACGACCTACTACACGGCCGCCGCCAACTCGTCCTACCCCACCTGCGGTAGCAAGCCGCAGTGGGCCGGGCTCGTCTGCCGCACGGCCGCCGCCGCCAACCCCTCCAGCGGCGGCACCCTGCCCGTCACCACGGTCACCTACGGCTACTGGGGCCAGACCGCCCAGACTGTGGAGACGTCGGGGTCGGCGACCCGCACGTCGACGGTCGCGGTCGACGCCGCAGGCCGCACGAGCCAAACCAGCGTCACAGAGACCGGCGCGAGCAGCACGGCGCTGCCGGACCGCACCTACACCTACGACAACGCGACCGGATTGCAAACCGGCGTCACCGCCGGCGGGGTCTCGGTCACGACCACCTACGACGCGCTGGGCCGGGCCTACTCAACCACTGACGCCGACGGCAATATGGCGACGACCACTTACGACACGGTCGGTCGGGTGGCCTCGGTCAACGACGGCAAGGGCACCTACACTTACACCTACGACGGCACCGACGCCGCCGGGAAGACCGAGCGGCGCGGTGTGCCCACGGGAATCGCGGTCTCCACCATCGGCTCCTTCGCCGCCGCCTACGATGCCAGCGGCAACCTCGTCAAGCAGGTGTACCCGAACGGCCTGACCGCCACCAGCACGTGGGACGACACCGGCAAACAAACCGGCCTGACCTACTCCAAGTCGGGCACGACCTGGCTGGCATTCGCCGCGACTCCGGACGCCGACGGCCGGACGGTGGAGACAACCGGGCCGAACGGCAGCCAGCAGCGCTACACCTACGACACCGCCGGACGCCTGACCAAGGTCGCCGACACCTACAACCTGGCGTGCGAGACCCGCACCTACGGGTTCGACGTGGACACCAACCGCACCTCCCAAGCGAGCTACCCGGCCGCCGACGACGGCTCCTGCTCCACCTCAACAACCCCGACGACCGCAACCCACACCTTCGATTCGGCCGATCGGATCACCGATTCGGGATACTCCTACGACGCCTTCGGCCGCACGACCGCCGTCCCGGCGGGATCCACGGCCAACGGCGCGGCGGTCACGGCCGGCTACTACGCGGGCGACATGGTCAGGACCCTCACCCAGGCGTCCACGACCAAGACCTTCACCCTCGACCCGCTCGGCCGTATCCGCCAGACCACGTCCTCGGCCGGCACCCAGACCAACCACTACACCGGTGGCGGCGACTCTCCGGCCTGGATCGGCGAGGCCAACGGCAGCTGGACCCGCAACGTCACCGCGTTCACTGGCCTGTCGGCGACGCAGACCAGTGGCGGAACACTCACTCTGCAGCTTACGAACCTGCACGGGGATGTCGTTGCGACCTGCGCTGATAGCAGTAGTGCCACGGGAGTGGACAACTACGCGGAGCAGACAGAATATGGCATGGATCGCACGGGCAACACGAGCGACCGCTATGAATGGCTGGGAGGAGCCCAACGAGCCAGCGACACCGTCGCGGACATCATTCTCATGGGTGCCCGCCTCTACAACCCCGCCGTCGGCCGTTTCCTGTCCGTCGATCCCGTTGTAGGCGGCAACGCGAACGCTTACGAGTACGGGTTCGGCGATGCTGTGAACCACTACGACACCAGCGGTCTTGAGTCCGGCGACGGGAAATGCAACACCAAGTACACCTACTGCGACTTCACGGTCACCGCAGAGATTGGTTTCTTGTTCGACCGTTACAAAGTCAGTCAGTCCTTCCGGTTCTACTTCAATAAAAAGAAGAGGAAGGTCACCAGTTTCAAGGCTTACAAGATTGCTCTCTACGGTACCAGGCGCTACTCGATCGTCAATTCGGATGTCATGAGCCGCGGCGCCTATGCGTTCAGCACATGGGGCTCGGGGAGTGGATACTACTACAAGTCGATCGTCTACCTGGCGAGCGTGACGCAGGGTGGGTCGATCACCGCACCAGGTGGGCTCGGAGGGGGAATGAACGATCGCACCGATTATGAGCAGGTCCGATTCCGTGTCTACGCCCACGGTGACGGAAGTTACCACTGGACGTGGGTCCACGACTGACATAAGAATACAATGACGCCGACGCTCCGCCCGTCTCGGGCGGAGCGTTCCGGCGAATTCGACCCGAGGTTGGCGTACCCGGCCTCATATCACTGTTTCGGAGGATCATGAACGCCGTTCGCGAACGTCGGTTCGGGCTGGCGGCCGTCTATGCGGCTGTCATATACCTTTTGCTCGTCTTTCTCTTAGTGGCCAGCGCTCTCTCCTCGGGTCAGGACGCCATCGCTCAACTGGTGCGGCTCACCTTTCCCGTCTCAGCCGTGACTTTCTATGTTCTTCCGATCAATTCCTCTCCCGTGATATCGGTACCTGTGCTTTTGTTGGCCCTCGTTGCGCAGGTGTGGCTGCTATGGGTAGTGATACGCGGGCCTGTGGCGAGAGGGGAGGAGGCGGGCGCGGGTACAGATTTAGGTGTGCGAGTCGTCCGCTGGGGCCTGTATACGTTCGCCGCGGCCGCATTCTTGAACCAACTTGTGCGCCTTCCTTCCAACGTGTCGGTCTTGCTCGGCGTGCTCCTGGAAGGGTGGCTCGCCTTAGGATTCTTCCGTCTACTGCCTCGGGAATTTCGTTTTCACCGCTTATTTCTGGTCGGTTCAGGTATGGTTGCCGCAGCCGCCACGTTTCTCCGTGCGCTCACATTCCCCTTCGGCCCGCCGGTGGTGTTGGATGTGGTGAAGCTGCTCCAGTTCGTAGGCTTCGTGTGGCTGGCGTCGGTCGTCGTAGCGCAGATGCGCGACAGGCGATGGTCCACTCCCACGATATCGCTGGGTTGGGTCGCGGTTCTGCTGGGTGCTGTCGCCTTCTCCCTCGACAACTTATTCGACTTCGGTCTCCCAGACCCGCCGTTTTTTACCTTGGGGCAGTTGCACGTGTTGGCGAGCATCCTTTGGGCAGTGCGATCAGCGCATGAGCTCGTGGCGGTTCACCAGGTAGAGCACGACGGCTTGAAGACACCATGAAAGGCCGAAGGTGGCCATCCCGGCAAACGCGGGGTCGCTGACAGGTAAGGCGGCGAACAACTCGTCCAGGCGGTATGGGCTCGTGCTGCCTTCATTACTTCGCAGTCCACGCTCATTGAGTATGGTTCGCGACCATACTCGCAAAACACGAATGATCGCTTAAAAGGGGCGGACCTGTACAAGTGCCGCTGCATTATTGAGTTGGCGGTGTATTTCAGGTCTCGCTGTGGAGATAGGCCTGCAGCAAGGTGAAGCCTGGCATGGTGTGGTGTGGGTGGACCCCTACGGTGAAGACTTCCGGGTCGTCGAAAACGGGTTCCCTGTTAGGGCGGCGGGCGTAGGGGACTCGGCCGTAGTCGACGCCGTCGTCCTTGTCGCAGCTCATCCACGTGATGGCTTCTTGCTCGCCTTCACCTGCGGTACGGCGAGCACCCACCGCGTTGCGCCGATCTCGTGGGCCTTGGCGGCGGCTCGCGTCTCGAAGGCGGCGGCCGTCGCCTCGTCGCGCAGATAGTCATAGTCGCTAAGCACAAGCCGAATGATCCCCATCTGGGACGACGATGGCGGGGCAGTCGCGAGCGACGATGCTCTTCTCCAACCGAGAGACGACGTCGTCGAGCAGAGCCGCTGTCTTGTCGTTCATCTCGCACCCCCGGGCAGTCGCCATCTCTGATCCTGCCCGATGAGGTCTCGCTCGGATGCGCAATGTCTCGTACGGCCCGCACGCGAGATGGCGGGCCGTACGAGGTGGGCGGTCAGGCGGAGGGGGACAGGGCGGGGCGCCCGAGCACCTTCTCCAGCATCCGGGTGGTCTCGCGGTCGAGGTCGTCGACGCCGCCGGTGACCGTTCGAAGCGCATTGCGCTCCGCGCGGCAGGCGCCGCGGACGGTCTGCTCGTGGTGCACGTAGGTGTTGACGGCCTGCATGACACCCCAGCCCGAGCCGGCCCAGGGCGAGACCCGGTCGTCGTGGCGCCACATCCGGTTGAGGACTTGGCGCTTGTTCTCGGCGAGGCTCCGGGAACGTCCCCGCTCGTCGGGCATGGGCGCGAACTCGTCCAGGAAGGCGGCCCACTGGCGATCGCTCACGCTCGTCTCACATAGCCGCTTGACCTGCTCGGCGAAGTCGTCGGCGACCTGGTAGACGATGTTGAGCGCGTCCCGTGCCTCGTTGAGGCGCAGCTTGGAGTGTTTCGAATGCTTGATCTTCACCTGCTGGCCGTGCTCGGCGAGGCCGGCAGCCATCGTGATGCCCCTATGTTCGTCAAGCGGCTTGCGTCAGCTCGGCCCCATTGTGCTTTGGTCGAACGAGGTGGTAAACTTCGCGGGCGACGTAGTACTTGAGGCACCTGATGATCTCGCGTCGGGTTTTGCCCTGGCTGGTGCGTCGTTCCAGGTAGTCACGGGTGGATTCCTGCCTGCGCAGGCGGGTCAGCACGATCCGGTACAGGGCGGCGTTGGCCTGCCGATCGCCGCCGCGGTTGAGCCGCAGCCGCTGTGTCTTCCCCGAGGACGCTTGCACCGGGCTCACGCCGCAGAGCGCCGCGAACGACGCCTGGCTACGGACCCGCTCAGGGTTGTCGCCCATCGTGATGAGCAACGTGGCGGCGCTGTCGGGGCCGACGCCGGGGCGCTCCAGAAGCTGTGGGGTGTGCTCGAGCACTGCCGCGCGCAGCTGCTTTTCCAGCTCGTAGGCTTCCGCGCTCAGCTGCCGGATACGACGGGCCAGCAGCCGCAACGTGTGGACCGCTGCAGCGAAGGCGGGTGTGCTGGCCGGGGAGGGGTCGGGCAGCTCGGCGCATGTGCGGATCAGCGTTTTGGTGCCCAGGCCGGCCAGCGACTCGCGCAGGGTGGGGTCGGCGTTGACCAAGACGGCTTTGAGCTGGTTGATGGCCTGGCTGCGGGACTTGACGGCTGAATCCCTGGCCAGCTTGTAGATGCGCATCGCCTCGACGTGTCCATCACCGGCCTTGTGCACTGCGGTGGCCTGAGCGGACAGCACCGCGCGAGCGGCGGCCTCGGCGTCGACCGCATCGGTCTTGCCGCGTCGGCGACGCAGGGCCTTGTTCGGCTGATGGACTTCGACCACCTGCACGCCTTCGCCGCGCAGATACCGGGTCAGCGCGGCGCCGAACGATCCGGTGCCCTCTACTCCGGCGCGCCTCACCTGTCCGAACGTGCGCGCCCACGCCAGCAGCCCGCGGTAGCCGTCCGCCGTCGCCGGAAAGGACCGCGCGTCCAGCAGGGTGCCGAGGTGGTCCAGCACCGCTGCCACGTGCACGTCTCTGTGTGTGTCGACGCCCAGAACCACTGTCGGGCTGTTGTGGGGATCGGTGTGGTCGGGCTGTGCAGGGTGCGTAGTAGTGGCCACCGGTCTCGCTCCTGGTCCTCACACTGGCTGGGGGTAGCACCGGGCCGATGGGAGCGGTCAGAACTGTGACGGTGCCAGCTTCGGCTAAGGCCCCTATTGGGACACGTCCCGTCGGCCGCAGTACCGCAAGCACCACCTCAGACCAGGTCGACAGATCACTATCAGGGCACCACGGCCAGTTGTCACACGGGTCAGACCGGATCCGAGGCGGTACCCCATGATTCTCACAGTTGTCGCACACCACGTTCGTGACGACTCTCTTGAAGGTGGTCGCCAGAGAGCCGTCGAATGAGGTCGCCCAGATGAGGTGCGGCCGGAACTCGACGCCTTCAGGGGTGGTGATGTTCTCGGGTACCTCCACCGAGACCCAGGCGACCGCTCCCCCCTTGAGAAGCCCGGCCGATCCGGCGGCAGCGGCGGAAGCTCCAGCATCGCGGCGAGGTCGGCGGCCAGCCGGTCGGCGGGCCGGCACTCGATGCGGCGGTGATGACGCTGGTTGGCTCGCTGCAGCCAGGCGGTCATCTGGGCGTTGAAGTCGGCCGGGCCGGTGAAGGACCTGCCGGCAAGAACGAGGTCTCCAGGTAGCCGTTGGCGCGCTCGACCAGCCCTTGGCCTCCGGGTCACCAGGCCGGCACTGGATGACCTTGATGCCCAGGCAGCCGCGGAAGGCGTTCATCGCCTCGGTCAGCTGCGGGCGCCCGCCCCGCCACGGGCCAGTTCGAACACCTGTCGTCGTTGCCTGATAAGAGGTCCCAGGTTCAAGTCCTGGTAGCCCCACCACGAATCACCAGCTCAGAGGCCAGTTCCCAAGACCAGGGACCTGGCCTTGTTTGACCGTCATTTGACCGTCGCACTGTTCGTCACGACCGGGCACCGACGCGTTCAAGTGAGTCTCTGGCGGCATCTGATCGAAGTAGCCGTCCTCGTTCCCGACGGCGGCGCTGCGGTGGACGTTCGGCGTGTCCGGCGACGCGCGCCGTACCGTTCTCAGGCGATCCGTACGACGACCTTGCCGCGTACGCCGCCCTCCTCCAGTGTCCGGTGTGCCTGGGCGATGTCTTCGAAGGGGAAGACCGTGTCCACGACCGGGCGGATGGCGCCGCTGTCCACGTACCGGGTGAGGTCGGTGAAGAGCCGGGTGGTGGGGTTGCCGCTGAAGAAGCGCACCCGCCGCCGCCCGTGAACGGCCGAGGCGGCGATGTACGCCAGGGACGCCGCGATCCTGCGGTGGTCGAAGGCGATCGCCACCATCCGGCCGGACGGCGTCAGCAGGCGTCGGAAGGCGGCGTGCTCGGTGCCGGCGGTGTCCAGGATCACGTCGAACCTGCCCAGGTCCGCCGGGGCGACGGCGGCGTAGTCGTACGCCTCGTGCGCGCCGAGGTCGCGGACGAGGTCGAGGCTGCGCGCCCCGGCGAGGGCGGTGACGTGGGCGCCGAGGGCCCGGCCGAGCTGTACCGCGACGACGCCCACGCCGCCGCTGCCGCCACGGACGAGCAGGCGTTCGCCCGGCCTGAGCGCGGCCAGGTCGCGCAGCGCCGTGATGGCCGTCGTGCCCACCGGGAGCGCCGCGGCCGTCACCAGGTCGAGTCCCGCCGGGGCCGGGGACAGACGGCGGGGGCGGATCGCCACATACTCGGCGGCGCTCCCGAACGTGCGTCCCAGCACGCCCCACACCCGGTCGCCTGCCTTCGGGCCGGTCACCCCGGGGCCGAGGGCGACGATCTCGCCGGTGAGGTCGATCCCGACCCGTTTCGGGAAGCCCCGCTGCATCAGCCCGGTCACCAGGCGCAGCCGGCCCGTCCGGCCGTGCACCTCGCCGCCGTTCACGCTGACGGCGTGCACCCGCACCAGCACCTGTCCGGGGGCGGGGACCGGCTTCGGCACCGTGCCCACGTACAGCTCCTCCGGCGGTCCGTACCGGTCGAACAAGGCCGCGCGCATCTGATTCGTCTCCATACGGGAGACGCTAGCTCGATAACCGGATGGGCCCGTCCACTTACGCTAATGTGAGAAATATGGCTGATCATCCCTCTCAGTTGGCGTCGGCCAAGGAGCTGCGGGCGGACGCGCGGCACAACCGGGTGCGCATCCTCGACGCAGCGCGGGAGACGTTCGCCGCGCGCGGTCTGGACGCGCCGATGGTGGCCATCGCCCGTCGCGCCGGGGTCGGGGTGGCCACCCTCTACCGGCGGTTCCCGTCCCGCGAGTCCCTGATCACGGAGGTGTTCAGGGACGAGCTGGCGGCGTGCGCGTCGGTCGTGGACGACGCTCTGGCCGACCCGGATCCGTGGCGAGGGTTCTGCGGGGCGATCGAGAAGGTGTGCGCGATGCAGGTCGCCGACCGGGGGTTCACCGACGCCTTCCTCACCGCGTTCCCGGACGCGATCGACTACGAGCGCACGCGGTTGCGGGCCGAGCGGGGCTTCGCCGAGATGGTACGGCGGGCCAAGGCCAAGGGCCGGCTGCGGGCCGACTTCGACGTCGCGGACCTGGTGCTGCTGCTCAGGGCCAACTGCGGCCTCGTCGCCGGTGCGGGGGAGGGGGTGGAGGCGGCGTCGCGGCGGTTGGTGGCGTACCTGCTGCAGTCCTTCGGCGCCGGGAACGCCGAACCGCTGCCGCCGGCACCGCCGCTCACGCTCGGCCAGATGATCCAAACCCTGAACACGAGACGTTAGGCGTCATCCCGCTTGTCCAGCCAGTTGAGAATGGCCTGGTTTGTTTCTTCGGGTTTTTCCTGCTGGATCCAGTGGCCGCAGTCCAGGCGGACCACTTCCACGTTGGGCACGAACTCTGCCAGGTTTTCCGACCTCGCGACCGGGTCCCGGTCGCCGTAGATCACGAGGGCGGGCTGGTGGATGATCGGGTCCACGTCCGCCAGGAGGCGCCAGTTGCGGTCGAGGTTCCTGTACCAGTTGATGCCGCCGGTGAATCCGGATGTTTCGAAGGCGGAGACGAGGACGGCCAGTTCGCTGTCGCTCATGATGGGTTCGCCAAGGGGTGTTTGCGCTCTGGCGAGGTTGATCAGTGCCATGCCCGGCTGAGGCTCCGGCGGCGGCTGGTTCTTCCGGTACAGGTTGCGGAGGAACTGGGCGGTGTTGTCTTCGAATACGGCGTCGGCGACGCCCGGCTGCCGGTTGAAGTGGACGAAGTAGAAGTCGCCGCCGAGCATGTCTTCCATGAACTCGATCCACGGCTTTTCCCCGCGCTCCTGGTAGGGCAGGCTCAGGTTGATCACCTTGTCCACACGGGTGGGGTGCAGCAGGGTCAGGCCCCAGACGACGAACGCGCCCCAGTCGTGGCCGATGAAGGTGGCGTCTCGGTATCCGTAGTGGTCCAGGAGCGCGACGAGGTCACCCGACAGGTGTTCGATGTCGTAGTCCGTCACCTCGGCCGGGCGGGAGGAGTTGCCGTAGCCGCGCTGGTTCGGGGCGATGACGTGGTAGCCGGCCGCGGCGAGGGCGGGCATCTGGTGGCGCCAGGTGAAGGCGTGGTCCGGCCAGCCGTGGCAGAGCACGATGGGCCTTCCCGCGTTCTCTCGGCCCGCTTCGAAGACTTCGAGTTCCACACCGTTGACCGGAATGAGGGTGGGCTTGGGGAAATCGGTTGAGGTCATGGCGCCATCCTGACGCCGAAACCGGTCACCTCATGACCGGTTTGTGTGGGAGTTTATGGGCGTGCGAACCGACCGGCTGGTGGCCGTCCTCCTCATGCTGCAACGGCGTGAGCAGGTGACAGCGGCAGAGGTCGCCCGGGAACTGGAGGTCTCCGAGCGCACCGCCCGCCGCGACCTCGACGCCCTGGCCATGGCCGGGGTGCCCGTGTACTCCTCGCAAGGACGGGGCGGCGGCTGGCGCCTGGTGGGCGGCGCCCGTACCGACCTGTCCGGGTTGACCGCGGGTGAGGCCCGCGCCCTGTTCCTGGTCGCCGGCCCGGCCTCGGCCGCGACCCCGGCCGTGAAAGCAGCCCTGCGCAAACTCGTCCAAGCCCTGCCGGAACCCTTCCGCGCCCAAGCCGAAGCAGCAGCATCATCCTTGGTCATGGACCCGCGACGATGGGGGTCGAGCCGGGTCGAGCACCGACCACCTCGCTTCCTCGACGACCTCCAGGACGCGGTGATCCGCGGCGTCCAGGTGCGGCTCGGCTATGTCGATAGCAAAGGTGCCGAAACAGAGAGGACCGTCCACCCGCTGGGCATCGTCGCCAAAGGCCCGGCGTGGTATCTCGTCTCCCACACCGAGACCGGCCGACGGACCTTCCGCATCGACCGCGTGACATCCGCCGACCCGACCGGCGATCCCGTGCACCGGCCCGAGGACTTCGACCTCGCCGAGAGCTGGCGGGAGATCGCCGACGAGATCGACCGCAGACGAACACCTCTGGAGGCCCAGGCCGTCTGCGCGCCCCACGCCATAGGCATTCTCCGGATCGGGTTCGGCGACCGACTCGAAGTCGGGGGCACCACGACCGACGGACGCATCGACGTCGTGATCCGCGGCCACGACGACTACACCCTCGCCGGCGAACTCGCCGGGCTGGTCGAATGGCTCGAAGTGACCGGCCCCCTGGGTGTGCGAGACCACCTGGCCTCGATCGGCAACGCGCTCGTCGAGCGATACGGCTGACGCCGGCAGGGGCGCTCAGCCCACGTGCTGAGCATGCTCGACGAGCATGATTCGATCGCGGGAAGGTACTGCCCGCCCTGTCCGGCTAACGCCAGCAGCCGGCTCTTGCGCATGTCGCCGATGTCCTCTGCCGGCTCCCCCTCACTGCCAGCGGTCGGACCGCGGGGCCGCGGCCCCCACGGGAGGGTCAGGCGATGCCGGCGGGATGCAGGACGACCTTGGTCCAGCCGGGATCCCGCCGGTCGAAGTGCTCGTAACCGCCGGGCGCGTCGTCCAGATCCAGCTCGTGTGAGACGATCCACGACGGCCGGGCCTTCCCCTGGTGGATGAGGGTGCAGAGCTGCCGGTTGTAGTTCTTGACGTTGCACTGGCCGTTGCCCATGGTCTGGCCCTTGAACCAGAACATCCCGTAGTCGAAGGCGATCTCGCCCTGCTTGTAGAGGTCGTCGGGGCTGCCGGGATCCGTGGGAATGAACACGCCCACGACCCCGATCGTCCCGGCGAACCGCACCGACTTGACGAGGTTGTTCAGCGTCATGTTGGGATGCTCGTGCCCCTGAGGGTCGTGCGCCTGGTAGCCCACGCACTCGCAGCCCCGGTCGGCGCCCCTGCCGTGCGTGAGCTCCATGACCTGGTCGACCGGCGACGTCTTGGAGTCGTCGATCGGGATCGCCCCGATCTCCTCGGCCTTGGCCAGCCGGTCCGGGTGGCGGTCCACGACCATCACCGTGCCCGCGCTCTTGAACGTCGCGGAGTAGGCGGCCATCAGGCCGACCGGCCCCGCCCCGTAGATCACGACCGAGTCGCCGGCCTGCACACAGGCGAGCTGGGTCGCGTGCCATCCGGTGGGCCAGATGTCGGCCAGCATGACGTAGTCGCTCTGCCTCTCCCGCGCGTCGTCCGGCAGGACCAGGCAGTTGAAGTCGCCGAACGGCACGCGCAGCAGCTCGGCCTGGCCGCCGTTGTACGGGCCCATGTCCGCGAAGCCGTAAGCGGCCCCGTCCACCCCCGGCTCCGGATTGGTGGTGAGGCAGAAGGCGGTCAGGCCTCTCTCACAGTTGGCGCAGAAGCCGCACGCGACGTTGAACGGCACGCAGACCATGTCGCCGACGCGAACGCGTACCACTCCCGGCCCCACCTCGGCCACCTCGCCGAGGTTCTCGTGGCCGAGGACACGGCCCGGCTCCAGGTCGGTCCGGCCTTCGTACATGTGCAGGTCCGACCCGCAGATGTTGGTCGTGGTGACACGGACCAAGACGTCGGTGGGCGTCTCTATCCGCGCGTCCGGCACGTTCTCGACGCCGACCTGCCGGGGTCCTTCGTATACGACTGCCTTCATGATGTCCTCGCTTCTAGAGCAGCAGCTCGAAAACGCGGATCACGCGTTCCCACTGCTCAGTCCTCCGCGACCTCGGCGAAGTCCTCGTCCCCCGCGTCCACCACCCAGGGCAGTGACTCGCGGCACTCGCCGCAGCGCGGGACCCCGGCACCCGCCCGGGGCACGCGGTTGTTGCGCCCGCAGTGCGGGCACCGGACGACGCTCGACTCCACGACCTTCGGCGGCATCGGTCAGCCCTCCGGGTTCTCGTACGTGACCACGATCTCGCCGCCGGAGAGTTCCACCCGGATGGTCGCGCCGTCGCGGACGTCGCCGGCGATCAGCGCCCGCGCGACCCGGGTCTCTACCTCGCGGGCGATGTAACGCCGCAGCGGGCGGGCTCCGTAGATCGGGTCGAACCCGCGCTCGGCGATGTGGCGGACCGCCTCCGGGCTGATCTCGAGCGTCATCCTGCGCTCGGCGAGCCGCGCTCTGATGTCGTTGAACATCAGCTTGACGATCTGCTCGATCTCGGCCTCGGTGAGCGGCTTGAACAGCACGATGTCGTCGATGCGGTTGAGGAACTCGGGGCGGAAGCGGGCGCGCAGCTCCGCCATGACCATCTCGCGCACCTCCGGGTCGATCTCGCCTGACGGCGCCGCCTTCTCACTGAGGTAGTGCGAGCCGATGTTGGACGTCATGATGATCACGGTGTTGCGGAAGTCGACCGTGCGCCCCTGGGCGTCGGTGAGCCGCCCGTCGTCCAGCACCTGCAGCAGGGTGTTGAACACGTCCGTGTGCGCCTTCTCGATCTCGTCGAAGAGCACCACGGAGTAGGGCTTGCGCCGCACGGCCTCGGTGAGCTGGCCGCCCTCCTCGTAGCCGACGTACCCGGGCGGGGCGCCGACGAGGCGGCTGACGGTGTGGCGCTCCTGGTATTCGCTCATGTCGACGCGGACGATGTTCTCCTCGGTGTCGAACAATGCCTCAGCCAGCGTCTTGGCCAGCTCGGTCTTGCCGACTCCGGTCGGCCCGAGGAAGATGAACGACCCGATCGGGCGACGGGGGTCCTTGATCCCGGAGCGCGCGCGGATGATGGCGTCGGCGACCGCCTCCACGGCCTCGTCCTGGCCGATCACCCGCTGGTGCAGGATCTCGTCGAGCTGTAGCAGCTTCTCCCGCTCGCCCTCCTGCAGGCGGCTGATCGGGATGCCGGTCCACCGCGACACGATGCCTGCGATCTCCTCCTCGGTCACCACCTCGCGCAGCAGCCGGTGCCCGCCCTGCTTGCTCTCCAGCTGCTCCTCCGCGGCACGCAGCCTGCGCTCCAGTTCGGGAAGCCTCCCGTGTCGCAGCTCGGCCGCGCGGTTCAGGTCGTACATGCGCTCGGCCTGCTCGGCCTCCCGGCGTACGCCTTCGATCTCCTCGCGCAGCTGCTGCACCTTGCGCAGGGCGTGCCGCTCGGCCTCCCACTGGGCCCGCATGGCGTCGGCCTCTGCCCGCAGGTCGGCCAGCTCCTTGCGTAGCGTCTCCAGGCGCTCCCGGCTCGCCGGGTCGTCCTCCTTGGCGAGTGCCGCCTCCTCGATCTCCAGCCGCGTCACCCGGCGGGTCAGCTCGTCCAGCTCGGCAGGCATCGAGTCGATCTCCGTACGGAGCATGGCGCACGCCTCGTCGACCAGGTCGATCGCCTTGTCAGGGAGGAAGCGGTCGGAGATGTAGCGGTGGCTCAGCACGACCGCGGCGACGATCGCGCCATCCTGGATCTTCACGCCATGGAAGACCTCGAGCCGCTCGCGCAGCCCGCGCAGGATGGAGATGGAGTCCTCGACCGACGGCTCGTCGACGAAGACGGGCTGGAAGCGGCGCTCCAGCGCAGCGTCCTTCTCGATGTGCTTGCGATACTCCGCCACGGTCGTCGCGCCAATCATGTGCAGCTCGCCGCGGGCAAGCATCGGCTTGAGCATGTTGCCGGCGTCCATCGCCCCCTCGGCGGCGCCCGCGCCGACCACCGTGTGCACCTCGTCGACGAACAGCAGGATGCGCCCCTCGGACGCCGTCACCTCCGTGAGCACGGCCTTCAGGCGTTCCTCGAACTCGCCGCGGTACTTCGCCCCGGCGACCAGCGCGCCCATGTCCAGGCTGAAGATCGTCTTGTCCTTCAGTCCCTCCGGCACGTCGCCGCGCGCGATGCGCTGCGCGAGGCCCTCCACGATCGCCGTCTTGCCCACGCCCGGGTCGCCGATCAGGACCGGGTTGTTCTTGCTCTTGCGGGACAGGATCTGGACGACCCGGCGGATCTCGCCGTCCCGCCCGATGACCGGGTCGAGCTTGTCCGCCCGCGCCGCGGCGACGAGGTCGCGCCCGTACTTCTCCAGCGCCTCGTACGCGACCTCCGGATTGGCGGAGGTCACCCGCTGGTTCCCGCGTGCCTGCGTCAGGACCTGCAGGAAGCGCTCACGGGTCAGCCCGTGTCCCTTGAGCAGCCGGCCCGCCGCGCTGTCGACGCCCTCGTCCAGCAGCGCCATCAGGAGGTGCTCGACCGACACGTACTCGTCCTTCAGCCGGCCGGCCTCCCGCTCGGCGGCGTCGAGCAGCCGCGACAGCCGCTGGGTGACGTAGACCTGGCCGGGAGCGGCGCCGGGACCGGTGACGCGGGGCCGTCGCTCCAGCTCGTGCTCCAGTTCGAGCCGGAGCTTGTCCGGGTCGGCGCCGGCGGCGGACAGCAGGCGCGGGACGAGCCCGTCGGGCTGCCGGACCAGCGCCAGCAGCAGGTGCTCCCCGTCGACCTCGGTGTGTCCGAAGCGGATCGCCGCGGTCTGGGCGTCGTGCAGGGCCTCCTGCGACTTCTGCGTCAGGCGGTTCAGGTCCACGATCTGTCTCCGGTCCATCTCGTACGGGTGCGCAGAGCCGCCTCCAGCTCCGCGATGCGGTCCAGGAGGTCCGTCACGAGGCCGAGGGAGGCGTAGTTGACGGCGAGTCCCGCGTGCAGGCGCTGAAGGCGCCCCACGGCGGCGACCTGGGCGGGCGGGAAGCACAGGTCGCCCGAGAAGCCGGTCCAGGCGTCGATCAGCCCGAGCGCCACGAGGCGACGCACCAGTTCCGGGTGCAGTCCCGTGGCCCGGGAGAAGGACTCCAGGTCCAGGTGCCCGACGTCCACCTGGGCGAGCCGGACGAGCGGAAAGGTCATGACGGACTCCTCGGGTTGAACGCCGAGGCCCTGGCCAGTTGCTCGTACAGACGGCGCTCCTCGTCGCCGAGTGTGGGCGGCACCATGATCCGGGCCTCGGCCAGCAGGTCTCCGGGCCGGCCGCGCGGGTTCGGCATGCCCTGTCCGCGCAGGCGCAGGCGGCGCCCGGACGAGGTGCCCGGTGGCACCTTGACCTTCGCCTCCCCGCCGGGCGTGTCGACCGCGACGGTCGCCCCCAGCGCGGCCTCCGACGGCGTCAGCGGGAGGCGGACGTGGATGTCTCGCCCCTCCAGGTGGTATCGGGGATGGTCGGCGATCCGCGCGATCAGGTAGAGGTCGCCCGCACCGGCGCCGTCGCCGCCCGCGCCGCCCTGGCCCGCGAGCCGGATCCGCCGGCCGTCGGTCACCCCAGGAGGAATGTTCACCTGGAGGGTCCGCCCGCCTCCAGGGCCGGGAATCGTGATGGTCCGCCGACCGCCGCGGTAGGCCTCCTCGACCGTGAGCGGCAGCTCGGCCTCCTGGTCGGCGCCGGGCACGGGGCCCCAGCCGCGGCCGGTCGCGCCGCGACTGCGCCTGCCGAAGACGCCGCCGAGCAGGTCTTCGAGGTCGATGCCCTCGAAGCCCTCGCCGGTGGTGAAGTGGATCTCCTCCCCGCCCGGTCCGCGCGCCCAGACGGGCCCTGGCCCCGCCCAGCCCGGCCCTGCGCCGGCTCCCGCTCCGGCGCGGGCGCGCGCGTACGCCGCCGGGTCGACGCCCTCGGGCACCCGGCGGAAGTCCGGCCCGAACGCGTCGTACCGCCGCCGCGTCCCGGGGTCCGACAGCACCTCGTACGCCTCCGAGACCTCCTTGAAGCGGTCCTCGGCGTCCGGGGCCTTGTTGACGTCGGGATGGTAGGTGCGGGCCAGCTTCCGGTAGGCCCGCTGGATCTCGTCCTGGTCCGCCGTCCTCGGCACTCCGAGAGCCTCGTAGAAGTCGCGCTCCGCCATCACTCGTCGGCTTTCGTGGAGACGACGACGGAGGCCGGGCGCAGTTGCAGCGCTCCGTCGCCGTAGCCGGGCCGTACGACCTCGACGACGGTGCCGGGGTCGGCGTCCGGGACGGCGACCGTGCTGACCGCCTCGTGCCTGGCGGGGTCGAACCGCGTGCCCACGTCGTCCCTGCGCGGGAAGCCGAGGCGCGCGAGCACGCCGACCGCCTGGTCGCGGACGGCCCGGACCCCCTCGATCACCGCGTCGGCGTCGGCGCCCGCGTGCTTGAGCGCGAGTTCGAGGTTGTCGACCACCGGCAGCCACTCCGCCGCGACGCGCGTGCGCTCGTCGATCCGCTGCCGGTCCAAGTCGCGCGCGGCACGCTTGCGGAGGTTGTCGAGCTCGGCGACGGCCCGCAGCCACCGGTCCTCCAGCTCGGCGAGCTTCTCCTCCGCGCTACGCGTCTCCTCATCGGCCGGCTCAGGCTCAGGAGGAGGCGTCCCGTTCTGCTCGGTCATGTCACGCCACGTCAATCGGAGCTGGTGAACTCGGCGTCGATGACGTCCTCGTCCGAGGGGCCGGCGGCGGCCTGGCCGGGCCCGCCCTGAGCCTGCCCCTGAGCCTGGGCGGTGGACGCCGCCGCGCCGAGGCCGTGGTAGACCTGTTGCAGCTCCGCGGTCAGGCCCCGCAGCCGGTCGACGGGCACCTCCTCCTTGATGGCCTGGCGCGCCTCCATGATCAGCTGCTCGGCCCGGGCCTTCTCGTGCACCGGGACCGCGTCGCCCAGCTCGGACAGCCGGCGTTCCACCTGGTAGGCGACCGAGTCCAGCTCGTTGCGGGCGTCGATCGCGGTGCGAAGCTGCGCGTCCTCGTTGCGGTGCCGCTCCGCGTCGGCGACCATCCGGTCGATCTCGCTTTTGTCCAGGTTGGAGCTCTCGCTGATCGTGATCCGCTGCTCGGCGCCGGTGTCCTTGTCCTTGGCGGAGACGTTCAGGATGCCGTTGGCGTCGATGTCGGTGGTGACCTCGATCTGCGGCACGCCGCGCGGCGCGGGCCGGATGTTCTCCAGCCGGAACCGTCCGAGCACCCGGTTGTCGGCCGCCCGCTCGCGCTCGCCCTGCAGGATGACCACGTCCACGGCCGACTGGTTGTCGTCCGCCGTGCTGAACGTCTCCGTGCGGCGGGCCGGGATCGTGGTGTTCCGCTCGACGATCTTCGTCATCACGCCGCCGAGCGTCTCGACGCCGAGCGACAGCGGCGTGACGTCCAGCAGCACGACGTCTTTCAGCTCACCCTTGATGATGGCGGCCTGGACAGCCGCGCCGACGGCCACGACCTCGTCCGGGTTGACCGTCATGTTCGGTTCCTTGCCCGTCAGCCGCCGCACGAGTTGCTGCACGGCCGGCATGCGGGTGGAGCCGCCGACGAGGATCACCTCGTCGAGGTCGTTCGTCGTCAGCTTCGCGTCGGCCATGGCCTGCTCCACCGGGCCCCGGCAGCGTTCGAGCAGGTCGTGGGTGATCTGCTCGAAGGTCGAGCGCATGAGCGTCGTGTTCAGGTGCTTGGGGCCGGTCGCGTCGGCCGTGATGAACGGCAGGCTGACCTGCGTCTGGGTGACCGCCGACAGCTCCACCTTGGCCTTCTCCGCGGCCTCGAACAGCCGCTGGAGGGCCTGCGGATCGCGCCGCAGGTCGATGCCCTGCTGCTGGTGGAACTCGTCGGCCAGGTGGTCGACGATGCGCCGGTCGAAGTCGTCGCCGCCCAGGTGAGTGTCGCCCGAGGTGGCGCGGACCTCGATGACGCCCTCGCCGATGTCGAGGACGCTGACGTCGAACGTGCCCCCGCCCAGGTCGAACACGAGAACGGTCTCGTTGCCTTTCTTGTCCAGGCCGTATGCCAGGGCCGCCGCGGTCGGCTCGTTGATGATCCGCAGGACCTCCAGGCCGGCGATCTTGCCGGCGTCCTTGGTGGCCTGCCGTTGCGCGTCGTTGAAGTACGCGGGGACCGTGACGACGGCCTCGTCGACCTTCTCTCCCAGGAACTTCCCGGCGTCCGAGGCCAGTTTGCGCAGCACGAAGGCGGAGATCTCCTCCGGCGCGTACAGCTTGTCGCGCACCTTGAACCGCACGGCGCCGTCCGGGCCCGGCACGACGTCGAACGAGACCGCCTTGATCTCGCTCTGCACCTCGTCGAACTTGCGTCCGATGAAGCGCTTGGCCGAATAGATCGTGCCCTTCGGATTGAGGATCGCCTGGCGTCTGGCCATCTGGCCCACCAGCACCTCGCCCTGGTCCGTGAAGGCGACCACCGAGGGAGTCGTGCGCGACCCCTCGGCATTCGGGACTACCGTCGGATGCGCGTCCTCGGTGGTCGCGATGACCGAGTTCGTCGTGCCGAGGTCGATGCCCACCGCCTTGCCCATGTCCTCATCCCCTCCTGGCGCTCACCTGAGCGCAGCGGCCTCACGAGCGTCGGTGAGCACTCGCCGGGCCTCGTCGGCGAATCCGGGGTCCACGAGGATGTCGTAGTGGTCGGCGACGACCGCAGGCATCGAGGCGAACGCCCGGTGCTGGACCACGTGACTGATCGCACCCCAGACGAGGCCGAAGATCAGCCCGAGCGCGATCGAGGAGCCGATGGCCCACCCGGCCCACGGGCTGAAGATCGCGAATATCAAGCCGATGAGAAGACCGATCCAGCCGCCGGTACCCGCGCCGGTGAGGAGCGCCCTGCCGAGGCCCCATCGCCCGAGCACCTTCTCCTCCCACCGCAGATCGCAGCCCACGATGGTCACGTGTGTGATCGGGAAGTCGTGGCGGGCCAGGACGTCCACGGCGTGCTGGGCCGCGTCGTAGCCGCTGTAGGTGGCCAGCACCACCTTGTGGGGCTCTGCTGTTCTCGGAACGCTCACGGGACCATCCCCTTCGGCTATTCCAGATCGTGAAGACAACTCGCTCCGCCGCCGCTGCGTATCGGCCCGAGCGGGAGAACCGGAATCCACGCCACCTTCGACGTTGGCCGTGTCGGGTCCTACCAGCGAGAACGATTCCTGTGACGCGTGTCCCTCGTCGGCTTGTGGAACACCCCGACGGCACTTTCGTCTCCCACGCCAGGATCCCGCCTGCCGTTCCCTCGCACCACCCCTTCCCGACCGTCATCTGCCTCGCATGAGCAGTGGCAAGTTCCCCAGCGGGAGCGTCAGATGCGAAGCAACTCCGTGCCCGGCGACCACAGTCGCAGGGGAACCGGCCGAGTTGTGGCCGCGGCGACCTACATATTCCCGAACGCGATGAGCGTACTGTTTTCGCTGGTCAGAAGGCCATCTGGTTGTGCGAAGGCCAGTGCGAGGGACAATGTAGACACATGCTGAGTTTGCGTGGACGGCGGCACCGGGCGGTGTGGGGCAGCGGCACTGGTTCATGGAGTCGTCTGCGGAAGGCGCTGGGGGTGCCGGCTGCCCTGCTCGCCGGCGTGATCGTGGTCCGCCGGCTGCTGCGTCGGGTCGGCGTGATCTCAGACGACCTCGCCCGGATCAACGTCAGGGACGAGTACGACCAGATCACCCACCATCGGGATCCGACGCAGATGAGCCAGCTGGTCGGCAACATCAACGTGAGCTTGGACATGCTGGACCGCGAGCGGCAGTTCGCCTCCACCGTCGCCCACGAGATCCGCTCCCCGCTGGCCGGCATACGCGTCAGTGTGGAAGAGGCGATCGCCGACCCTGATCACGCCGGTCACCCAGGCGCGTTCAGGGGGGTGCTGCGGGAGGTGGATCGACTGGAGGCGCTCGCGACCGACCTCCTGCTGATCGCCCGGGGTCGTGTCGCCCAGAGAATCGAGATGATCGATCTGTGCGAGCTGGTCAGGCAGGAAGTCGCTGCCCGAACCGACCCGATACCCGTCGAGGTGAGTTCCACTTCCGGTGGTCAGGTCGAAGCCATGCATACGCAGATGCGCGAGATTCTGACCAACTTGCTGGACAACGCCCAGCGCCACGCCCGGCACAGCGTGCGGGTCGACGTCGGATGCGGCGACCGCTTCGCACGGCTGGCGGTGTCCGATGACGGCCCCGGCATTCCCCTGCACGAGCGGGAGCACATCTTCGATCGGTTGTACCAGCTCACGAGCGAGCCTCTGCGTGGCGACGCCGGCACGGGCCTCGGGCTGAGCATCGTCCGGGAGATCGTCAAGACCTACAACGGATCCGTGTGGGTCGAACCCTCTCCCAGTGGCGGGGCCCGCTTCGTCGTTCAGCTCCCCCTCGCCTCCCCGGTGTCGACGGCCTGACCCACCCGGCCCGCCCCGCACCCGGCTCGACCTTTCCGGCACCCCCTGGAGGACGGCGCGGCGTCCCATAGGACGGTGGGAAAATAGTTCATTGATCAATGAACCGTTGTCGCTGAATCACGTGAGACACGTCCCCACCGAGCCTCGCACCTGTGGTCGATCGGTGGCTTCAAGGGAGGCCGAATGGCGACCAGCCCCATCGGGGCGGGGAGGCCGAAGACCCGCGGCATCGTGCTCAACAGGATCCGGAAGGCACGCACCATCAGCCGGGTCGAGCTCGCCGCCGACACCGGAGTCACGGCGGCGACCATCACCCAGGTCGTTCGTGAGCTCATGGACCTCGGGCTGGTCGTCGAAGTCGGGCGTGGCGCGTCGACCGGAGGCAAGCCTCCGACGCTGCTGCAGATCAACCCGCACGCCCGGTACGCCGTGGGAGTGCTGTTCGAACGCAACATCTGCATCATCGTCATCGTCGATCTGACCGGCCGGCAGGTGGCCAGGACCGCGTTCCCCGGAACGGCGCTGCTGCCTCCCGAGCAGGCACTCTCGCTGGTGGCCTCGCGTGTGGACGCCCTGATCGAGACCGCCGGAGTCGATCGCGGCAGAGTGCTCGGCGTGGGGCTGGCGACCTACGGACCACAGGACCGGCAGGCGGGCGTGCTGCTGACCCACCAGCCGACCGCCGAGTGGTTCCGATATCCGGTCGCGCCGCGCCTGTCCGAACTCCTGGGCCTGCCGGTGCTGCTCGACAACGACGCGGCGGCCGCGGCGATCGGCGAGTACTGGCTGGGGGCGGTGGAGTCCGGTACCTACGGGTGCCTCTACATGGCCAGCGGCCTCGGCGGGGGCGTCGTCATCGACGGCGAGGTGTACCGCGGCGTCTCTTCCAACGCCGTCGAGATCGGCCACATCACCATCGACTTCAACGGAGGACCATGCGATTGCGGAAACTACGGCTGCCTTGGAAACTACGTGGAACCCGCCGCCGTGATAAGGCAGGCGCTGAAGGAATCGAGCCTCGGTCAACGGCTTGAACTCGACCCTGCGGATACCGACGTCATGACCGGGTTCGCCCGCATCGCGACCGCCGCCGTCGCCGGAGACCCAGCGGCACGGACCTTGATCGAGCGCTCCGCCCGCCATCTGGGTACCGCCGCCGTCACGATGACGAGCCTGTTCGACCTCGACCTGATCGTGCTCGCCGGCCCCAGTTTCACCACCGCAGCGTCGATCTACCAGTCGGTGATCGAGGAGGAGGTGCAACGGCGTACCTTCGCCCGGCGTGCGCACCCGGTCCGGGTGGTCACCTCGGTCAACAGCTCGGACGCGGCGGCGATCGGCGGCGCCGTGCTTGTCCTGCAGGGCGAGCTGGCCCTCCTCGAACTGGACGTACGAGCCTGACGTCGCCGCAGCCGTCCATCAGGAGGGGTGCCTGGATCCGGTCGGGGTCACCGCGGTCCTTCTCCGCCGGTTTGCCGTGTCGTCTGGATGACGGCGGCGCCGAGGGGAGCCAATGTGATCTCCTCGGTTGCCGCGGCGCCCGTCAGCAGGTCGACTCCCGCGCGGTCCAGGGGAACGGCGACGTCCACGTCGGGGCTGTGGTTGAGCAGGAAGAGGTACTCGTTCCGATCGTCCTCCCGTACCGTGCACTCGACGTGAGCGGGCAGGCCCGGGAAGGGATCCGTGACCCCGGCCGCCCGGATCTGGTCCAGAAGGACGGCATGGAAGGCGGCGTCGTCCAGGAGAGTCGAGAAGTAGACGACCCGGCCGGAGCCGTAGGCGTTCTCGACGATCGCGGCGCGCTCTGCCAGCGGCGCGTCGGCGTATCTCGCCAGCGCGGTGCCGGTTTCCAGATGAATGTCCTCCCGCCACCAGCTCGCGGTGGCGGTGCGCCCGTCGGCGAACCGGACCGCGAACCGCTCTCCGGGACGCGCCGGCCAGTACTCGTCGATCTTTGCCCCGATGAGGTGGCGGAACGCTCCCGGATAGCCGTGGGGGCGGACGCGGTCGCACTCGTCCACGACCCCTGAGAAGAAGGACATGACGACGGTGCCACCGGCGCGGGCGAACTCGGTGACGGCCGCGACGCCCTCGTCGTCGATCAGGTACGCGTTGGGGATGATCAGGACCTTGTACGGCGCCAGGTCGCTTCCGGGAGACACGACGTCGATCGTGTGGTGGTGTTTCCACAGCGGCCGATGGTGGCGCAGCACGATCTCGCCATAGTCGAAGTCGTCACGGGGCAGCCATCCGGTGTCCTCCAGCCCCCACCGGCCATCCCAGTCGAACAGGATCGCGATGTCGGCGCACCGCATCGTCGTACCCGCCACCGGGGCGAGGAGGCTCAGCTCGCGTCCCAGGTCGGCGATCTCCCGGAAGGTCCGCGAGTCCGGCCCGGAGTGGGGAACCATCGCGGAATGGAAGCGCTCCACCCCGCCCCGGGCGGCCCGCCATTGGAAGAACATCACCGAGTCGGATCCACGTGCCAGCGCCTGCAGCGAGCCGAGCCGCATCCGCCCAGGTTCCTTGGCCAGGTTGACGTCTCTCCAGTTGACGGCGCTCGCGGCCTGCTCCATGACCATCCACGGCTGACCGTTCTTCAGTGAGCGGAACATGTCGTAGTGGAATGCGGTCGATATGTGCGATTCGGAATCGCCGGGGTCGGGGTAGACGTCGAGGGCGGCGACGTCCTGTTCCGGCGCCCACCTCCAGTAGTCCGCGTGCGGGTAGAAGGACATCAGGTTGGTCATGACGGGGATGTCGTCGCGGAAGGAACGGAGGATGTCACGCTCGGCGAGGTAGCACTCGAGCAGGGAGTCGGAGGTGAAGCGCCGGAAGTCGAGGCGGCGAGCGGGGTTCATCCAGACGTTCATGACGTTGGCCACCTCGATCTGGTTCCAGTCCGTGTAGACCTGGCCCCAGAAGCTGGTGGTCCAGGCGGCGTTGAGGCTGTCGAGGTCGCCGTACCTGCGCCGGAGCCAGCGGCGGAAGCCGCCGGCGGCGGCCTCGCTGTACGACGTGGGGCCGTATTCGTTGTTGACATGCCACATCGCGAGAGCCGGGTGGAAGGAGTAGCGCTCGGCGAGCCGGGTGACGATGTTCGCGGCGTACTCGCGGTAGACAGGGGAGGCGTGGTCGAAGTGCTGACGGCTGCCCAAGCCGAGAGGCCGGCCGTCCTCCATGATGGGGAAGACCTCCGGGTGCAGTTGGGTGAGCCAGGCGGGCGGCACGGCGGTGGGGGTGGCCAGGTTGACGCTGACGCCGCCCTCGTGCAGGAGGTCCATGACCTCGTCGAGCCAGCCGAACTCGTACTCCCCGGGCTCCGGTTCGATCGCGACCCAGGCGAAGATCCCCAGCGAGACCAGGTTCACTCCGGCCTCACGCATCAGCCGGACGTCCTCCCGCCAGGTGGCGCGGTCCCACTGCTCAGGGTTGTAGTCGCCTCCGTAGGCCAGGCCGCCCAGGCGGCTCCTGAAGGCGTGCATACGAGGGTTGGTCATGTGACGCTCCTTGGCGAGCCGTTAAGGGCCCAGCCACCGCGGTCCGATGGCTGGGCCCGGCACAGTCACCTGCGGTCAGGACAGGTGATCACGCGTACGGGTTCTGGGTGAGCAGGTGCGCCTTGTAGCCCTCGCCGATGCCGGGCTCGGGGGTGCCGGCGTAGTCCTTGATGAGCACCGCGCCCGTGCTACAGCCCCACGGGCTCCAGGTCCAGGCGAGGTACGACACGCCGTTCTTGTCCGCCCACTTCGTGAGCTGGTCCATGTAGTCGTAGCCGCAGTTGTCCGCGCCGAACTCACCGGTCACCACGGGGACCTTCGCGACGAGCGGAGCGACCTGGCTGTCCCAGCAGGCCGCCGTGGCGCAGGCGTTGAAGCTGTAGGAGTGCCAGGATGCGGCGATGTTGTTCAGCGGGTCGTTCGGCTTGTACGCCAGCCACTCCCGCATGTCGTTGGCCCACTCCAGGCCGCCCACCATGAGGAGGTTGGTCGCGCCGGTCGCCCGGACCGCGTCGACGAGGTCCTGCATGCCGGCCACCTCATAGGGAATGCCGGTGCAGGTGCCGCCGTCTCGCAGGCACTGCCAGCCCAAGGTCTTGTTCCAGTCGCTGCCGACCTCCGGGTACGGCTCGTTGAACAGATCGAAGACCACCGCGTTGTTGCCCTTGAAGGTCTTCGCGACGCCGGTCCAGAACTGGGGAGCGTACTGCGCGTCCGGCATCGGCTTCTGGCACGTCGCGGTGGCGTCCTTGCAGTGCCAGTCCGGTCCGTTGCTGAAGGCGCCCGAGGTCCAGTGCAGGTCGAGGATCGGCGTGATGCCGTTGGCGACCAGCAGGTCCGCGTACTTCTTGACCTCCTGCTGGTAGGCGGCGCCGCTGGGCGAGCCGTTGAGGCCGAGCCAGCACTCCTCGTTGAGCGGGATGCGGACGGCGTGGATGTTCCAGCTCTTCATCGCGTCGACCGACGCCTGGTCCACCGGGCCGGAGTCCCACATCCCCTTGCCCTGGACGCAGGCGAACTCGCCGCTTGAGCGGGAGACGCCCAGCAGCCGGTACGGCTTCCCGGCCGCCGTCACGATCTTGTTGCCGGAGACGTGCAGCTGGGGTGCGGGGCCAACGGGATCAGGGCTGGGACTCGCGCTGGGGCTCGCGCTGGGGCTCGCGCTGGGGCTCGCGCTGGGGCTCGCGCTGGGACTTGCGCTGGGGCTTGGACTGGGGCTGGGGGACTGGCCGGTGCAGGCGACGCCATTGACCTTGAACGCGGTGGGAACCGGGTTGCTCCCGCTCCACTTGCCGATGAAGCCGATCGACACCGAGGCGCCGGTGGCCACCTTGGCGTTCCAGCTCAGGCTCTTGGCGGTGACGTGGGCGCCGGACTGTGACCAGTCGGCGCTCCAGCCATTGTTCACACCCTGACCGGCACTGGGGAAATCGAACTCCAGCGTCCAGCTGGTCAGCGGGTCGCCCAGATTGGTGATCGAGACGTCACCCTGGAAGCCGCCCGACCACTCACCTGCGACCTTGTATTTCACTGAGCAGCCGCCGGCGGCGGCCGAGGCCGGTGCATTCACGAGCGCGGCGCCCGCGGCCACGAGGCCGACGGCCGCCGTCACTAACGCGACGCGGTGTTTCATGGGGCTTTCCTCTTTCTCCTTTGCGGATCCGGAGATCTGCCGCCTCACGACTGGATCCGATGGTCGTAGGCGGGGGCCTCGCCGGCGGCCACGACAGCCGCCGCATCGATGTCGAACGAACGACCACGCGCCTCCGGGTCCGGCGAGGCGGCGGCCAGGAGCCGGGTATAGGGGTGCCGCGGGGCGAGGATGACCTCGTCGGCCGGGCCGCGCTCCACGACCCGGCCCCGGTAGAGCACGAGGATGTCGTCGGAGAAGTGCCGTGCGGTGGCCAGGTCGTGTGTGATGTAGAGGACGGCGAGGTTCTCCTCGCGCTGCAGACGCGCCAGCAGGTTCAGCACGCCCAGCCGGATGGAGACGTCCAGCATGGACACGGGCTCGTCGGCCACGATCACCTTCGCCCCCGGCGCGAGCGCGCGGGCGATGGCGACCCGCTGCCGCTGGCCGCCGGACAGCTCGTGCGGGCGGCGGTGGACGATGTCGCGTGCCGGTAGGTTGACCCGTTCCAGCAGGTCGCCGGCCTTCTCCCGGGCCTCGGCTCCGGTGCGGGCCTGCCCGTGCAGCAGCAGCGGGCGGATCAGATGGTGCTCCACGGTGTGGAAGGGGTTCAGCGAGGAGAACGGGTCCTGGAACACCATCTGCACGTGGTCGCGGTACGCCCGATCGGACACCCGGCCGCCGTCGTCGTCGTTCAGGACGACCTGTCCGGCGGTGGGCCGTTCCAGCCGGGCGATGATCCTGGCGATCGTGGACTTGCCCGAACCCGACTCCCCGACCAGGGCGACCGTACGGCCGGGCGTGAGCGTGAACGAGACGTGGTCCACGGCCCGCAGCCGTCGTCCGCGCAGACCGGTCCGGATGCGGAAGTCCTTGACGAGGTCCCGCACGTCGAGCGTGGTCACCGTGCACCTCCGGTGGCCTCACCGGTGCGGACGAACGCGCCGCGCTCACCCGTGAGGCTGGGGAACGATTCGAGCAGGCGCCGGGTATAGGGATGGCGGGGCCTGGCGAGGATTTCCTCGGCCGCCGCGCACTCGACGATCTCCCCGCCCAGCATCACGGCGATGCGGTCGCTGACCTCAAGCAGAAGGGGGAGGTCGTGGGTGATGAGCACGATCCCGAATCCCAGCTCGTCGCGTAGGCGCAGGATCTCGCGGAGGATGCCTCGTTGCACCACCACGTCCAGGGCGCTGGTCGGCTCGTCCATGATCATGACTTGCGGGTCGAGCAGCATGGCCATTGCGATCATGACGCGCTGTCGCATGCCTCCGGACAGCTCGTGGGGGTAGGAGCGCAGCCGCGCGGGGTCCACGCCCACCAGCTCCACCGCCCTGGCGCAGCGCGCCCGGCGATCGCTCCGCGAGAGCTGGGGGCGATGCGTGGTGAGCACGTCCTCCAGTTGCGCCCGGATCGTCATGACAGGGTTCAGCGAGTTCATCGCTCCCTGGAACACCACCGACATCTGCGACCACCGGAAGGCCCGCAGCTCGCCGGACGGCAGGGCGAGCATGTCGGTGTCCCCGCCGTCCCGGTGATGAAAGGTGACCGATCCGGCGGTGACCTCCGCCGGCGGCCGGTGCAGGCGGTTGATCGCGTATGCGAGCGTCGTCTTCCCGCTGCCCGACTCGCCGGCCAGGCCCAGAATCTCGCCCCGCCGTACCTCCAGCGACACGTCCTTGACCGCCCGTACCGTGTTTCCGTAGGTCACCGACAGGTTCCGCACACTCACCACGACGTCCTGCGAGGGCCGCCCGACCGGCGCCGGCTCGCGCCGCGGGTGCCGGATCCGGCGTGGTACGGCGCGCAGCTTGGGGTTGGTGATCTCGTCGATGCTGAAGTTGACCAGTGCGAGGCCGCATCCGAACAGCGCGATGATCAGGCCCGGTGGCGCGAACCACCACCAGGCGCCGCGTTGCAGCGCGAAGCCGTTCTGGGCGTAGTAGAGCATCGTGCCGAGGGTGGAGGAGTTCGAAGCGCCAAGCCCGAGGAACGACAGACCGGCCTCTGACAGGACCGCCGCGATCACCGAGAAGACGAACTGGGAGGCCAGCAGCGGCAGGAGGTTCGGCAGGATCTCGACGGTGATGATCCGCCATGCCGGCTCCCCCGCCACGCGGGCGGCCAGGACGTACTCCCGGTTGCGCAACGTCAGCGTCTGCGCGCGAAGCACCCGGGCCGACCCGGCCCAGCCGGTGATCGCGAGCACCACCGCGATGGTCCACGCCCCCCGCTGCTCGGGCGGTACGAACGCGGAGATGACGATGACCAGTGGGAGGCCGGGTATCACCAGCATCACGTTGGAGAACAGGGAGAACGCCTCGTCCACGACGCCGCCGGCATAGCTGCCCACGATGCCGAACAGCGCCGAAAGGACCGTGGCCATCACGCCGACGAGCACGCCGATGTAAAGCGATCCCCTGGTCGCGTACGCGATCTGGGCCAGCACGTCCTGGCCCATCTGCGTGGTGCCGAGGACGTGGCCTTCGCCGGGCGAGGTGAGTCCGATGTCGTTGATCGCGTCCGGATCGCCGACGAGGAGCGGGCCGGCGACGCCGAACAGGATGATCGCGGTGATCAGGGCGAGCCCGGTGACCAGTTTGGGCGACAACCGGGGCAGCACGGCGCGCCGGGGCGCCGGGGAATCCGGACCGGGATCGGTCATGCGTTCCCTCCCGCGCGGGTTCGGGGGTCGATGACGCCGTAGAGCAGGTCGACCACCAGATTGGCTCCGAGCACCGCCACGGTCGTGACCAGGAAGATGCCCTGCATGAGCGCGTAGTCGTTGTTCTGCACGGCCTCAAGCAGCTTGGAGCCGATGCCGGGGTAGGAGAACACCTGTTCGGTGACGATGGAGCCGGCCACCACGAACCCGAGGGAGATGGCGAACCCGGCGATCGACGGCAGTGCCGCGTTGCGTGCGGCGTACCAGATCATCACGCGCCTGTCCGGCAGCCCCTTCGCGGTGGCGGTGAGCACGTAGTCCTCGGACAACGTGGACACCATCATGTTGCGTAGCCCCAGCAGCCAGCCGCCCACCGAAGAGATCACGATCGTGAGCGCGGGCAGGATGCCGTGGTGGACGGCCGAGCCGAGGAAGTCGAGGTTCCACCCGGGGGTGAAGTCGACGTCGTAGCCGCCGATGAGCGGGAACCAGCCCAGCGCGGACCCGAAGACGGCGACGAGGACGAGCGCCAGCCAGAAGTACGGCACCGCCGCCAGCACCGTGGTCGCGGGCACCAGCGAGTCGAGCCAGGTGCCCCGCCGCCAACCCACCACCATTCCCAGCCCGGCGCCGACCAGGACCGACAGCACAGTCGCGATGCCCACCAGCACGACCGTCCAGGGCAGGGAGGTCGCGATGACCTCCGAGACGGGCACCGGGTAGGCGCTGACCGAGATTCCGAAGTCGCCGTGCAGCATGTTGCCGAGATAGGACAGATACTGCTTGGTCAACGGCTCGCCCGTGTCGGTGCCGAGCAGCAGTTCGTAGGCTCTGCGAGCCTCGGGGTTCACCGAGCCGCCCCGCTGCTGAAGCTTCGCCATCAGGATGCTCACGGGGTCGCCCGGCATCATCCGGGGGATGAAGAAGTTCAGTGTGACCGCCGCCCACAGGGCGGCCAGGTAGAAACCGAACTTGCGGAGGTAGTACCGCATCGGCTCACTTGCCCGTGGGCCTGAGCCGTAGATAGATCTCCGAGGCGTCCGGGGCCTGCCAGGCCGCCGGGAAGGCGTACAGGTCCTCCTTGGTCGGCCAGCCGGTGAACTTCCTGGCGTTGTAGATGTTGATCGTCCCCTGGGTGAGCAGCGGGACATAGGGCATCGACTGCTCGACGCGGGTCTGGATCGTGTCGAAGTACGGCTGCCGTGCCGCGGTGTCCGAAACGTTGATCTTCTTCAGTTCGGCGATGGCCTTGTCCACGTCAGGATCGGAGAAGCGGCTGACGTTCGCGCCGGGTGTCCCGCCGACCTTGTCGGTACTGTCGGTGCTGTAGAAGTAGCTGTAGACGTAGAACGGGTCGGCGGCCGGGCCCTGGTACAACGAGTCGAGCATCAGCTCGAAGTCGCCACGCCCCCGCGCGTCGGCCCATTCGTTGTACGACAGCTGTTGCGCGGTCACCTTGATGCCGGCCTTCGCCAGCTGCTGACCCAGTGTGTCGGCCGCGGTGATGTAGTCGGTCCATCCTGCGACCGTCTTGAGTGTCAGCTTGACGGGCCTGCCGTCCTTGACGTAGATCCCGTCGGCGCCCTTCGCGTAGCCCGCGCTCTCGAGGATCTGCTGCGCCCTCGCCGCGTCCGGCTGCATCGGCGCGACCTTGTTCTGCAGCCGGCCGGAGATGACCGCCTGGTCCCGCTGCAGCAGGGCCATGCTCGGCGAGATCTCGGCGCTGGTGTTCTCGAAGGCCAGCGCGTTCAACTGGGTCCGGTTGACGGCATGGTAGATCGCCTGGCGGACGGCAGGGTCGGTCTGCGGGCCCTTGCACCCCAGCTCGGCATTGGCGCAGGTGTCGAGCACCATCTGGTTCACCGGAGTGGTGATCAGCTTGTACCCGGGATAGCTCTGCTCCACGTTCGCGATGTCCGGCACCGGTCCGGTCTGCCAGTCGATCTGGCCGGCCTTGAGCGCGGTGGCGCCGGACTGGTTACCCGACAGCGAGGGGAAACGGATCTTCTTCACGGCGGGCTCGCCACCCCAGTAGTCCGGGTTCGCCTTCAACGTGAACGCCTGGGGCTTGAGCTCATCCACCAGATAGGGCCCGGTGCCGACGGGCTCGCGCAGCTGCTCCTTCGTGGGATCGGGAATGTCCTTCCACTTGTGCTCGGGCACGATCCAGATCCGGCCGAGCACCTGCGGGCCGTCCACGAAGGCCGGCTCGTCGAACTTGATCACAACGTGGGTGGCGTCGGTGGCGGTCGCCTTGCCCCGGTAGCCCGTGCCGTTCATGGCCTTGTGCTCCGTGATCATTTTCAACGTGAACACGACATCGTCAGCGGTGAACGGCCGGCCGTCGGACCACTTGACGCCGCTGCGCAGCGAGATCGACAGCTCCGTACCGTCGTCGTTCCAGGAGAAGCTCTCGCCGAGCCGGGGCCTGGGTGCGCCCTCGCTGCGCACGGTGTTGTAGAAGAACAGCGGCTCGAAGATCGTTCCTCCGCCGCCGAGGGCCCCCGGCAGGTACGGGTTGAAGATGGGCTGGATGTCACCTGATCCGCCGGTGTACACGACCAGAGGCTCGGAGGAGGCCGCCGAGCCGCCGGCCCCGGACCTCGCTCCGGCCGCCTGCCCCGGCGAGCCTCCGGACGAGGAGCATCCGGCGACCAGTATCAACGCAGCGAGTCCAGCCGCCGCGCGGGGTGTCTTGATGGACATAGCGCGAAGTCCTCTCGAACGATGCTGAGCATTGTTAATTTGCCGACTTAAGTAAGTCAACGGGTCGTGAAAATTTCAGAGCAGGCGGCTCCGGCGTAATGTGCGGCTCTATGGGGTCTCGGAGCGGGCTTGTACGCGCGCCCTAGGCCGACGGGATTCAGGCCAAGGCGGGGTGGCAGTGAGCGCAGGAGCAAGGGCGAAGCCGCACGCGAGCAGCAAGGCCGCCGTCCTGGACGCGATCAGGGCCGCGGGCACGATCAGCCGCGTGGGGCTGGTCGCCGCCACCGGCTTCACCGGGCCCACGATCTCGGCGCTGGTCCGCCGGCTCATCGAGGAGGGCCTGGTGGTGGAGACCGGCCGCGCCGAGTCGACGGGTGGCAAGCGGCGGATCCTGCTCCAGCTCAACCACACCGCCCGCTACGCGGTGGGCGTGCATCTCGACCACGGCGCCATGACGTACGTCCTGACCGATCTCGCCGGAACCGTGGTGGCCCGCATCGTGCGGCGCGGCGCCGGCGCGGAGGAGCCGGACACCGTCGTGTCGCGGACGGCCGAGGAGATCTCCAGGCTGATCGAGAGCATCGGCGTGCAGCGCGGACGCGTGCTCGGCGTCGGCCTGGTCTCTCCTGGTCCGCGCAGCTCCGCTCCTGGGGTGGGTCTCGCTCCGCCGACCATGCGGCACTGGGAGGGGTTCCCGCTGGGCGAAGCGCTGGAGCGTGCGACGGGCCTGCCGGTGGTGCTCGACAACGACGCCACCGCCGCGGCGCTGGGTGAGCACTGGTCGGGCGGCTTCGGCGGCGCCACATCGGCGGCGGTCGTCCATCTCGGTACGGGGATCGGCGCCGGCCTGGTCATCAACGGCATCACCTACCGCGGCCCTAATGGCAACGCGGGCGAATTCGGGCACATCTGCGTCGACATGGACGGCCCTGAGTGCTGGTGCGGAGCCCGGGGCTGCGCGGAGGTGATGGCCGGCACAGCTGCGGTGGTGACGGCCGTGCAGGCGGACGCCGCGCTGGCCGAGGCGGTCGGCCTGGGGAACCGTCGGAGGCGCGTCTCGACCGTCGCCGACTTCGCCGCGATCAGCCGGGCGGCCTCCAGGGGCGAGCCGGGAGCCCTGGCGCTGCTGGAGAGGTCGGCCCGCTACATCGCGGCGGCGGCCCGCAGCCTGGCCAACATCATGGACCTCGAAGTCCTCGTGCTGACCGGGCCGGGCTTCGCGATCGCGGGCTCGGTCTACCTTCCCGTCGTCCAGCAGGAGCTTCAGCGGACGGCCTTCTCGCGCGCCGCGCAGCCTGTGGACGTACGGCTCTCACGCTCGGCCGCCACCGCTTCCGCCGTCGGCGCCGCCGCGCTGGTGCTGGAGTCGGAACTGGTGCCCCTCAGCCAGGCCGCCCGTCTGCCGGAGCGGCTGGACGCCGAGCCCGTCGCGCTTCCCTATTCCCTCGTCGCTTCGGAGGTTGACTAACTTCAATAGATTAAGTAAGCAAGTACTCGCAGATGGCTACTCGGCACCCGAGGGAAGAGGGCTCATGATCCGCGAGATGTTGCACGACGGGTGGCGTCTGCGGGTGGCCGGAGGACCCGTCCCGGAGGCGGTCGCCGACTGCGACATCCCGGCGCAGGTGCCGGGCGGCTCTCACCTCGATCTCATGGCGGCGGGTCTTGTCCCGGACCCGTACCTGGACCGGAACGAAGCGGAACTGGTGTGGATGCACCGCGCCGACTGGAGGTACGCGACGACCTTCCAGACGTCGGCCGCGCGGCCTGGCGAGCGAGTGGACCTGGTGTTCGACGGCATCGACACGGTCGCGATGGTGCACCTCAACGGACGGCTTCTCGGCCATACCGCGAACATGCACCGCGGATATCGCTTCGACGTGGGCGAGATCCTGCAGGACGGCGCGAACGAACTCGTGGTGACGATCCGCTCCGCCCTGAACCACGCCGAGGAGGTGGAGGAGAAACTGGGTTCGCGCATGCGCGCCTACCCTCACCCCTACAACGCCGTCCGCAAGATGGCCTGTTCATTCGGCTGGGACTGGGGCCCCGACCTGCAGACAGCCGGCATCTGGAAGCCGGTGGGGCTGGAGCGTTGGGACAGCGCCCGGCTCTCCCGCGTACGCCCGCTGGTGACTGTGGACGCCGACGGCACCGGCCGCGTCGAGGTACACGTGGAGCTCGACCGCGTCCGCGACGGCCGCTACAGCGTCAGGGCCGATGTGGGAGGCCGTTCCGAGCAGGTGCCCGTGTCCGGCGGCGCGGCGACAGTCACCGTGCTGGTACCGCAGGTGAGACTGTGGTGGCCGGTCGGCTACGGTGACCAGCCGTTGTACGACCTGACGGTCACGCTGCTGGAGGACGACCAGCCGGTGGACATCGCCCAGCGACGTGTCGGCTTCCGCACGATCGCCCTTGACACCGAACCCGACTCGGCAGGCAGCCCGTTCACCTTCGTCGTCAACGGCAGGCCCGTCTTCGCCAAGGGCGCCAACTGGATTCCCGACGACCACTTCCTCACCCGAGTCGATCGCGAGCGGATCGCCCGGAGAGTCGACCAGGCCGTGGCCGCGAACATGAACATGCTGCGGGTCTGGGGCGGCGGCATCTACGAGAGCGACGACTTCTACGACGTCTGCGACGAGCGGGGGGTGCTCGTATGGCAGGACTTCCCCTTCGCCTGCGCCTTCTACGCCGAGGAGGAGCCGCTGCGGAGCGAGGTCGAGGCCGAGGCGCGGGAGAACGTCACCCGCCTGGTCTCCCACCCCTCGCTGGCACTGTGGAACGGCAACAACGAGAACCTGGAGGCTTTCGCGGAGTGGCCCGGCTGGCGCGACACAGTTCAGGGACGCACCTGGGGCCTCGGCTACTACACGGAACTGCTGCCGAGGATCGTGGCGGAGCTCGACCCCACCCGGCCCTACACGCCCGGTAGCCCCTACAGCCCCGGCGACTCACGGCCGAACGACGACGACCACGGCACCCGGCACGAATGGGCCGTCTGGAACAAGGTCGACTACACCCACTACCGCGACCACATCCCGCGCTTCTGCGCCGAGTTCGGTTTCCAGGCACCGCCTACCTGGCGCACCTTGACCAGGTGGATCCACGACGAGCCGATGACGCCGAACTCACCGGGGTTCCTGCTCCATCAGAAGGCCGAGAACGGCGACGTCAAGCTCGACCGGGGGATGGAGCCGCACCTTTCCGTGCCCGCCGCTTTCGAGGACTGGCACTGGGCGGCACAGCTCAACCAGGCCCGCGCCGTCGCGTTCGGCGTCGAGCACTTCCGCTCCTGGTGGCCGCGCACGGCCGGGGCGCTGGTGTGGCAGCTCAACGACTGCTGGCCGGTCACATCCTGGGCGGCGGTGGACGGCGACGGACGGCCCAAGCCCCTCTACTACGCCCTCAAGCACGCCTTCGCGCCTCGGCTGCTCACCGTTCAGCCGAGGGACGGCCGGACGGTTCTGATCGCCGTCAACGACCACGACGAGGCCTGGACGGGGACGGTTGCCGCGCTCCGGCAGACGCTCGCCGGCAACGTACTGGCCGGCGCCGACCTGGCCCTCGTTGTGCCGCCCAGGTCGGTGGGTACCGTCGAACTGCCCGGCGACCTGCTCGAGCCTGCCGACGTGAAGCGGGAGGTGCTGGTGATGACCGTCGGTGACGTCCGCGTCTGTCACGTGTTCGCGGAGGATCGGGACCTGGTGTACGAGCCCGCGCCGCTCGTCACGGCCGTCAACAGGCTGCCCGGCGGCTACGAGGTCGAGGTGCGAGCCGTCTCCTTCACCCGCGACATCGCGCTGCTGGCCGACAAGGTCGCCGCCGACGCCCTGGTGGACGACATGCTGGTCTCACTGCCTGCCGGACAGTCGCACACCTTTCTCGTGCGAACCTCCGAGGTGCTGGACGACCCGTCCGCCCTGACCGCTCCCGGCGTGCTGTGCAGCGCCAACGCCCTGACGGCGGTCGCGACGTGAGCGCGGGTACCCCTGTCGGCCTGGTGCTCGCCAGGCCACCACGCCTGCTCGGTGCGGAACCGTTCTTCCTGGAGTTCATCGCGGGTATCGAGGAGTTGCTCGCCGAGCACGACCGTTCCGTCCTGTTGCATGTCGTCAACACACACGAGGCCGAGATCGCCGCGTACCGCCGGTGGGCGGACAACCGCATGGTCGACGCCGTGGTGCTGGTGAACCGTACGGTCGAGGACGTCAGACCCGCGGTCCTTCGCGAGATCGGGCTGCCGGCCGTGGTGGCGGGCGAGCCGGAAGGAGACACCCCGGCCGTCCGTACGGACGACGTCGGCGCGGTGCGGGAAGCGGTCGCCCACCTCAGCAGGCTCGGGCACCGCCGCATCGCACGGGTCAGCGGTCCCACCGCCTTGATCCACACACGGATCCGCACCCGAGCGCTGCTCGACAGCATGAGGTCGGCCAGCGTCGAGCCGGTCATGCTGGAGGGAGACTACTCGGAGGAATCGGGGGCGAAACTCACCGCCAAGTTACTGGAGCGGCCCGACCCTCCCACAGCGATCATCTACGACAACGACCTCATGGGGGTCGCGGGCCTGGCCGCGGCCAAGGAGCTGGGTTGTGATGTTCCCCGTGACCTCAGCCTGATCGCCTGGGACGACTCCAGCATGTGCCGCCTGGCATCGCCTCCGCTCACCACCATGAGTCTCGACGTGCACCTGTTCGGACAGTTGGTCGCCGCGTCTCTGCTGGAACTCGTCGAGGGAGGCCCGGTCACGGAACGCCGGTGCCCGACCGCCACGCTCATCCCCCGAGGGACCACCGCACCGGCGAGCGCCGGATGAGGAGTGCGTCACCCCACCCACCTGCCGGCGCAGGTTCTCCGGGGCCATGCCCACCCGACACCCCTGGCTTGGAGCTTTGGTGATCGCTTTGTCCGCGGACGGCGTCGGCGTCGTCCTCGAACTCGCCGGACCGCGCCCGCCGCGGGTGTTGTACTGGGGTGTCTGCCCAGGACCGCTCACCGGGCTTCCGCCGGTGCCCGGCCAGGATGTGGTGCCCGGCCAAGGCGACGGCTGGTTCGGCCGACCGGTGCTGTCCGGGCGTCACGACAGCGGCTGGCGTCCGTCCCGGTTCGCCTTGGCCGAGGCCGTCACCGTGGACGGAAGCCGTGTCGAGGCGCTTGCCAAGGACCCTGACTGTGGCCTCGACCTGGCCACCGAGATCGAGCTGACGCCTCAGGGTGTGCTGCGGATGCGCCACACGCTCGTCAACACCGCCATCTCGCCGTACACGCTGGATCGCCTGGCCTGCCTGATGCCGCTGCCCGCGCAGGCCGGCGAGGTGCTCGACTTCGCCGGCCGCTGGGCCAGGGAGCGGTCCCCGCAGCGGGCGCCGCTGCGCCAAGGTGCCTGGTCGCGAGAGAACCGCCGTGGCCGGACCTGGTTCGACGCCGGCCCGCTCGTCGTCGGCACTCCGGGGTTCGGGTTCCGGACCGGCGAAGTGTGGGGGGTGCACATCGCCTGGAGCGGCAACCAGGTCCAGTACGTCGAGCGGCTCCCGGAGGGGGACAGCGTGCTCGCCGCCGGCGAGCTGCTCGAACCCGGCGAGGTACGGCTCGGCCAGGGGGAGTCGTACAGTACGCCGTGGGTGTACTTCGCGGCCTCCGACGCCGGTCTGGACGGGTTGAGCCGCCGGTTCCACGCCATGCTGCGCGCCCGGGCGACTCATCCGGGATCGGCGCGCCCGGTGACGATGAACACCTGGGAGGCGGTCTACTTCGACCATCGCGAGGACCGCCTGCTCGCGCTCGCCGACGCCGCGGCGGAGGTGGGCGCCGAGCGGTTCGTCGTCGACGACGGCTGGTTCCGCCACCGCAGGAGCGACGACGCGGGCCTGGGCGACTGGTACGTGGACGAGACCGTCTGGCCCGACGGCCTGCACAAACTGGTCCGGCGGGTACGCGAGCACGGCATGCAGTTCGGGCTGTGGTTCGAACCCGAGATGGCCAACCTCGACTCCGATCTGGTTCGTGCCCATCCGGACTGGCTGCTGGCCGACCCGCGGCGGTGGCCGCTACCCCGACGCAACCAGCACGTTCTGGACCTGGCGCATCCCGAGGTGTACGCCTACCTGCTGGAACGGATCAGCAGCCTGGTGGCCGAGTACGGCATCGACTACATCAAGTGGGATCACAACCGTGACCTGGCCGAGCCCGTGCATGAAGGCGTGCCCGGTACCCATGCGCAGACCGAGGCCGTCTACCGGCTGCTGGACGAGCTGCGCGCCCGGTTCCCCGCGCTGGAAATCGAGTCGTGCTCCTCCGGGGGCGCCCGGGCCGATCTCGGCATTCTGGAGCGCACCGACCGTGTCTGGGGCTCGGACAACATCGACCCCATCGAACGCCAGCACATCCAGCGGTGGACCAGCCTGCTGCTGCCGTACGAGCTGATCGGCTCACACGTCGGCTCCTCCCCATCCCACCTCACCGGGCGCGTCACCACGCTCGGTTTCCGGGCTGCCACCGCTTTGTTCGGACATGCCGGGATCGAGGCCGACATCACCGCATGGGCGCTCACCGAGCGGGCCGCGCTGGCCGAGTGGATCGCCCTGTACAAGGAACTACGCCCACTGCTGCACACCGGCGAGGTGGTGCGGGCCGACCACCCCGACCCTGCCGCATGGGTCCACGGCATCGTGGCCCGCGACCGGAGCCGGGCCGTGTACTCCTATGTGCAGCTGGAGACCGGCGTCGTGGAGCGGACGGCGCCGATGCGACTACCGGGGCTCGACCCCGACGCCGAGTACGTCGTCGAGGCCATCCCCGGCGAGGTGTCCGGCCCGCTCGACCGTCATCCCGACTGGGCGTCGAGCCAGGTGCGGCTCACCGGCCGCGCCCTCGCCGCCATCGGCCTTCCCGCCCCACGGTTCGCCGACAGACCAGGCACCGCCTTCCTGTTTCTCTGCCTCCGGGTCTGAGCGGCAGTGCAGTCGGTGGCGGGCGGTAGAACTCCTGGCGATAAGAGTCGTCTTCCGGCGACCGTCGCTAGGTTCCCTTCACCTCAGTATCAAGGGAGAAAGCGCAAATGCGGTTACCTGTGCTCGACTTTCTGCGTCGCCTGGCCACCACGTCCACCGGGGGCGGCTTGATCCGGCGTCTGTCCCTCGCCGTGGCGGCCGCGCTCCTGGTCAGCCCTGTGCTGGCGTCACCCGCCGCGGCGCACGGTGCGGTCAGCGACCCGCCCGCCCGCCAGTACGGCTGCTACACCCGTTGGGCGAGTGAATGGCAGTCGCCGCGGATGGCGACGGAGGATCCGATGTGCTACAAGGCCTGGCAGGCCGACCCCTCCGCGATGTGGAACTGGAACGGGCTGCTGCGCGACGGCGTCGGCGGCGACTACCAGACCGCCGTCCCCGACGGGCAGCTGTGCAGCGGCGGCCTGACCTTCAACGGCCGGTACGCCGCGATGGACGAACCGGGACCGTGGAAGACGGTGGACAAGCCGAACCGGTTCACCCTCAACCTGCTGGACGGATCGTCCCACGGCGCCGACTTCATCCGTGTGTACGTGACCAAGCAGGGGTTCGACCCGCTGACTCAGCGGCTGAACTGGAGCGACCTGGAACTGGTCACCGAGACGGGCAGGATGCCTACCGGGACCACGACGCCGGTGCAGGTGTACGCGCCCGGCCGCACCGGCCACCACATCGTCTTCACGCTCTGGCAGGCCAGTCACCTCGACCAGTCGTACTACTTCTGCAGTGACGTCAACTTCACCGGCGGTGGGAACCCCTCGCCGAGCCCGTCACCCAGCCCCAGCCCGTCTGCGTCGCCGAGCTCCAGCCCGTCGCCGTCGCCGTCGCCGAGCCCGTCACCGAGCTCCAGCCCGTCGCCGAGCCCCAGCCCCAGCTCGTCCCCGAGCGGTGACCCTGGGCTCGGCTGCTCGGCCACCTACCGAGTCGTCTCGCAATGGCCCGGCGGCTTCCAGGCGGAGGTGCGTGTGGTGGCCGGATCCAGGGCGATCAACGGTTGGAGGGTCGGCTGGACCTTCGCCGGAGACGAGAAGGTCAGCTCGGCGTGGAACGCCACCCTGACGACGAGCGGATCGACCATCGACGCCCGCAACCTCGGATACAACGGCGCACTCGGCGCGGGAACCGGCACCACCTTCGGTCTCCTCGGTACCGGAACCAGCGGCACACCCACCCTCACCTGCACGGCATCCTGATCCATGCCCGGCGGTCCGAGCCGGTCAGCTCCAGGGGAAGCATCACGCCCGCTGGGTGAGATTCCGCTCGCCGATCGCGTTCCGGACGAGGAGTGGCAGCCGGAGGACGAACCGCGCGCCGCGCGGGGAGTCCTCGATGCGCAGGCTTCCCCGATGGGCGTGGGCGATGTCGCGAGAGATGGCGAGCCCCAGCCCGGTGCCGCCGGCGTCCCGGCGCCGCCCCTCGTCCAGTCGGGTGAATCGCTCGAAGACCCGCTCACGGTCAGCGAGGGCGATGCCGTTCCCGTCGTCGGTCACGGAGAGGACCGCCTGGCCGTCGGCGGATCCGACGCAGACCGTGACGCCGGTCGCCGCGTGCCGCCGCGCGTTGCTCAGCAGGTTGCCGACCAGCCGGATCAGCTGGATCCTCGAGCCGTGCGCCCACACGTCCCCGGTGGCGTAGAGCTCCACCGGCGTGCCGCCGAAGTGGGCGTCCACCTCCTCGGTGACCAGCGCCACGAGGTCGATCGGCTCGTGCGGCGCCGGCTGCCCTCCGCGTAGTCCGGCCATCGTCAGCAGGTCCTGCACGATCGCCTCCAGCCGGCCGGTGGCCGACAGTGCCCCCCGGATGGTGTCGCGGGGGTCGACGTGATCGGGGTGGAGCAGTGCTTCCTCCAGTTGCACCCGCAGCCCGGCGATCGGTGTCCTGAGCTCGTGGGAGGTGACGGAGGCGAGCTGGCGCTGCTGCTCGGCCGGGCGCAGCGCCCGGCCGATGATCCACCACATGAGGCGGCCGCCCAGCAGGATGACGAGGAATGCGGCCCCAGCGATGAGGTATTCGAGTCGGTGCGTCGCGATAAGGGGCCGCTCGACCGTGCCGGCGTAGACGACGGGAGATTCGGGGGCCGGTGACACGCGGTTGGCCATGAGCAGGAGGCACGGCTCGCCCGGGTGGCACTCGACCCGCCGCTGGAGCCGGTCGTCGGGTGCGGGCCGTAACGTGCTCAGCCGTGGCCGCTCCGTCGCGCCCGGGCTTGCCTCCACGACCCTGCCGCGTGCGTCCACCAGTTGGACCAGGTCGACAGTGCCGGAGACGGAGTCGGGATTCGGCAGCACGCCGCCGCGCACCTGCGCGCTCCACTGGGCGGCGACCTGCTCGGCGTCAAAGAACACCTGGTCTTCGACCCTGTATCGGATCGCCAGGTCCAGGCTCACGCCGCCCAGGACCGTGAGCAGGAGCAGCAGCATCGTCGCCGCTGTCGTGTAGTACGTCTGCATCGAGTGCAGAGACGGCATCTGCTTCACCATTCTCCTGCCGCACCCGGTGGACCACCACCATGGGCAAATTGGACGATTTCGTCCACCTTGGGGTCAGTTGTCCGCTTGTGTCAAGCTGGCGACAGGGGTCTTGACCTGGGCTTTTATGTGGTCCAGTGCCATGTCGAGGGCGACGACGAGGGGTCGTTCGTCCTGCATGGTCTCGGCGAGCAGGTAGCCGCCCTGCATGGCGGCGATGAAGGCGACGGCGAGTTTCGCGGGGTCCGCGCCGGGGTCGAGCTCGCCGCTCTCCCGCATGCGGGCGAGGCCGTCCGCGAGCAGTTCCTGCCACCTGGCGAAGACGGCCGCCAGGGACTGGCGGGCGTCGTCGTAGCGGCAGGCGAGTTCGGTGGCCAGGGAGCCGATGGGGCATCTGTAGGGCACTTCGCGCTCCCAATGGCCCGTCACGATGGAGTCACGCCATCTCTCGAGATCCCGCATCGAGCGCACTTGGTCGAGTTGCGGCTTCTGAGAGGAGACCAGGTGGTTCTCCCGCATCGCGATCACCTCGGTGATCAGTGCTTCCTTGTCCGGGAAGTAGTGATAGAGCTGCGACTTGCTGACGCCGCAGGCGTCCACCACCTGATCGAGGGTCGTCGCCGTCACCCCCTGCCGGAACATCAGGTTCGCCGCGGTCGTGACGATGCGCGCGCGAGTGGCCGCCCCGCGGGCGGTGAGCCGCGGAGAATCATTCCCCGGCCTTCGAACGGCCATGTGGAACCCCACCTTCCGGCGCGCCGGCCCGCTGGAGCCATGCCGGAGGAACGGCCTTGACAATTACTGACATACCACCACAAACTAGACGAAATCGTCCAATCCTTCGCCGGGATCGTCCGACGGTCACCCGCTGTCAGGACCACTTTTTGTGAGCGGGTCTCCTCCACCACATCAGCAGTGCCCCGGCTCCGGCGAGTGCCACCCCTGCCATGGCCGCCCATGTCCAGCCGGAGAGGCCGCCCTGCTCGTCCGTCTCGCCCATCGCGCTCGCAGGCGTACGTGACGGCGCCGGAGCGCTGGACACGGGGGCGCTGGACACGGGGGCGGTCTGCAGTGGAGCCGTCGATGACCGCACGGTGAACGGGATCTCTCCTTCGATGGGACGGCCATCGGCGGAGACGACGCGCCAGACGACGGTGTAGCTGCCGGAGGGAAGCGGCTCGTCGACGTCCACGAGCACCTTGGCGCCGCGGGTTCGGGGTGTGCCGGACGGAAAGCGCCGCCCGGCCGCGTCGTGCAGGAGCACGACGGGATAGCGCACGTCGTTGTTGAACTCCAGCTCGACGAGGTCGAGGCCGGAGACCACGGCGTTGCTGACGGGTGTGCTCGATCGCAGGGTGTCGTGTGCCAGCGCCGGTGCGGCGAACACTCCCAGGGCGGCCCACAGAAGGCCGAGGAGCAGAAACGCTCTGGCTGGTTTCCCTGTCACTCGCCCTCACCGTTCTCGTGACCCGATGGGCGGTCCTCCGAGTTGCCCGGGAGGGGTGGTGTCGCCGGTTTCCTGGCCCGCGCCACCAGGACGGCGGCTGCCCCGAGAACCGCGGTCGCGACCACCCAGATCCAGCCCGGTGTGCCGGTCTCCTGGTCCGGGCGGTCCCCTCCGGCCACCGGGGTGGCGGCCGGCGCCGTGCCTCCGGCCGATGCCACCGATGACGATCGGACGACGAACGGTATCTCCCCTTGGATGGGGTGGCCGTCGGAGGAGACGACCCGCCAGGCGATGGTGTAGCCGCCCGGGGGAAGCGGGCCTGCGACCGATTCCGTCACCGTGGAGTCGCTGACGCGGGGAGTCCCCGATTCGAAGCGGCGTCCGGTCGCGTCATGCAGGACGACCACGGGAAAGCTGACATGCGCGCTGAACTCCAGCTTGATCTCGTCGAGCCCGGAGACGACGGCGTTCGCGGCGGGTGTGCTCTTCTTCAGGCTGTCGTGTGCGAACGCGGGTGCGGCGAGAACCACCGCGAAGAGGCACGAGATGCCGAACAGGAGAACCGCTCTGGGTGAGGGACGCTTCACGACAGGCTCCAGGCATATGGGGAGGCCGTGGCCCGGCGTGTAACGGCGGACAGCGGTGTCATCGGGAGTCTCCAGTCATCGTGTGCGAGTACCTGCGGGCGCGCGGGCCGCACGGACCGGCATGAGCGGTCCGCGGGGCGTCGAGGCGAGCCGCTTTCGCGGGCAGGCGTGACGTCCAAGCGAGTAGGCCGCGCGAAGGAACCCTCAGAAGGGCTCGGAGAAAATCACAGGAACACGAGAACCGGCGGTCCGCGCCGGATGACGGCGTGTCGCAGGACAGCCGCGCCCCGGGGCTCGCGGTCGAGGTCGTACGACGCGAGCCGGGGGCGGGGGCGTAGGCGGGCAAAGACGTGGAACACCGCGAGCACGGCCCGGAGCCAGCGGATCGCTCCCGTGCCGATCCTGCGCAGGATCGACCACAGCGCCGCCTCGCCCCGCGACAGCCACCACCCCGTGACCAACGCCGCGGTGACATGCGCGGTGAGCATCCCGGCGCCCACCCCCAGCCGGTGCGAGTGCGCCACGGCCGACTCCACCGACGGCGAGAGGGACGCGAGGAGTTCGTGCAGGAATGCCTGGGCTGACAGGAGCAGGCCGATGACGACCCATGGCGACCGCTCCCGGCCCGCCATCGCCGTGGCGGTGGCCATGACGGCCGCTCCGCCCACGAGAAGGGCGGGGAGAGGCGGGGCGGCCCCGCCGGCGAACCAGTGCGCGCCTACGGCGAGGAGCACGCAGACGACCGTGAAGGCGGCCGACCGCGCGAGTCGCAGGGGTAAGGCGGCGCGCATGATGAAAACGACTATCGCACAGAGGCTGGTCAGCCCCGATACCACGCCGTCCGCTCGTTCATGACGGGCTCGGGCCACTGCACGAGGGCGGAATCGCGGTGCCGGGCGACAGGCCCTTTCGTTCTCACCGGCGCTCGCGCTCTTTCAGGACGTATTCGACCCGGTCGTGGCGTATGTCACCGTACGCACTGGGGGGCGGGGAGGCGTTGTGCGATGATTGCGGCGCCATGACAGCTAGCATGCCCTTCCGTGCCGTACGGGCCGCCGCGTTCGCCGCGGTCTCGGTGGCGCTCGGCGTCGGGGCGCATGCTGTCGGCGGCGGGTCGGTCTCCGCGCTCGCCGTTCTCGTGGCCCTGCTCGTCGCCTTCCTGCCCGCGCACGCCCTCGCGCGGCGTGAGCGGACGCTGGCCGTGATCCTGCCGGCCCTGGCGGCCTCGCAGGCGGCGCTCCACCTGCTGTTCTCGTTCGCGCACACCCTGGAACCGGTCACCGCCGGCTCCACGATGCACGGCGGGCATGTCCACTCCGGGCTGGTGCCCGGCCTGGGCATGCTGGTCATGCACGGCTGGGCGGTCGCGCTGACGGCGGCGTGGCTGGCGCGTGGCGAGACCCTGCTCTGGGCGCTGCTGCGCCGGCTGGCCGTCCGGCTGCGCATCGTGCTCGCCGTCTTCCCGGACCCGGCGTACGGCGCGGTCGTCGTCCCGGTGATCGAGCGCCGGGTGGTCGCTCGGCCGGTCGTGCTCGGCCATTCGGTGGGCCGGCGCGGCCCTCCTGGCACCGTTCGCACTGTTCCTGCCTGACCGTCACCTGGTCGGCGGGCTCTCTCTGATGTGACCGGCACCCCCCCCTCAGCGGCGGGTGCGTCCGACGTGCGCTCGCGTACGCCGAAATCGTTCAGTGCAGCGGTACCAGTCACCGGCTCAGCCGGGTGAAGGGATCTTCATGTTCTCCCGTGTCATGCTCGTCGTTCTCAGCCTGGGCGCAGTGACGGCCACGGCGGCCTGCGGTTCCGAGGAGCCGTCCTCCGCCTCGGCGGCGTCGCCGTCGGCGGTGGCGGCTTCTCCGTCATCCGCCCCGGCCGCGCTCAGCATCACCGACCCGTGGGTCAAGACCGCCAAGAAGGGGATGACCGCCGCCTTCGGCACGCTGGTCAACAACTCCGATTCGGACGTCACCGTCATCGCCGGCAGCACGCCCGCGGCACCCATGGTGGAGTTGCACGAGGTCGTGGAGTCCAAGGGCAAGATGGTGATGCGGCCGAAGAAGGGCGGTTTCGTGGTTCCCGCCCACGGCTCCCACGTCCTGCAGCCCGGCGGCGACCACATCATGGTCATGGACGTGCCCTCCGAGATCAAGCCGGGGTCCGAGGTGCCGTTCACGCTGGAGCTCAAGGGGGGCGGTACCTACACCTTCACGGCTCTGGGCAAGGACTTCGCCGGCGCCAAGGAGAACTACCAGCCGGGCGCCGACATGGGCGGCATGGATGAGTGAGCGGCATGACGAGGCGGAGCGTCTCCCCCGCCCGCGCCTGAGCCGCAGGGCTCTGCTGTCCGGCGGCGCCGTGGTGGCCGCCGCCGCGACGAGCGGGGCCGTCGTGGCGCGGGCGAGCGCCGACGACACGAGTACGGCCGGCCGTACCGTCGATCCGGAGGGGAACTCGCCCCGGGCGACGGCGGTGGAGCCGTTCCACGGAGCCCACCAGGCCGGTGTCGCGACGGCGCCGCAGGCGCACGCCGCGTTCGTGGCGTTCGACCTGCGGTCGGGCTCGGACCGGGAGAGTGTGGCGCGGCTGATGCGCGTGCTCACCGACGACGCCAGGCGCATCACCCAGGGACAGCCCGCGCTCGCCGACACCGAGCCCCATCTGGCCGTGCTGCCCGCCCGGCTGACCGTCACCTTCGGCTTCGGACCGGGTCTGTTCGCGGCCACCAAGACGTCTGATCAGCGGCCGGAGTCCGTCGCTCCCCTCCCCGCGTTCGGCATCGACCGGCTGAAGGACCGGTGGACGGGCGGCGACCTGCTCGTCCAGATCTGCGCGGACGACCCGCTCACCGTCACCCACGCGCTGCGGGTGCTCGTCAAGGACGCCCGGTCGTTCGCGAAGGTCCGCTGGACCCAGCGGGGCTTCCGGCGGGCCGCGCACTCCCAGCAGCCCCACACCACACAGCGCAACGTGATGGGACAGCTCGACGGGACCGTCAACCCCGTTGCCGGCACACCCGACTTCGATCGGGCGGTCTGGTTCGCCGGGGAGCAGGAGTGGCTGCGGGGCGGGACCACCCTGGTACTGCGGCGCATCCGCGCCGAGATGGAGACCTGGGACGCCGCCGACACCGTCGCCAAGGAGTTCACGATCGGCCGCCGCCTCACCGACGGCGCTCCGCTCACCGGCGCCCGCGAGCACGACGAACCGGACCTCGCGCGTCTCACCCCCGCCGGGCTGCCGGTCATCTCCGAGTACGCCCATATCCGCCGGGCGCACGTGGCCGACCCGGGCGCGCGCATCCTCCGTCGTGTCTACAACTACGACGAGGGGGTTTCCGCCGACGGCACCGCCGACACCGGGCTGTTGTTCGCCTCCTACCAGGCCGACATCGCCCGGCAGTTCATCCCGATTCAGGAGCGGCTGGCCGAGGCGGACCTGCTGAACGAGTGGACGACGCCGATCGGCTCCGCCGTGTTCGCCGTTCCTCCCGGCTGCGGCCCGGAGGGGTGGATCGGAGAGACGTTGCTGTCCTGACGCCGCCGGCCGCTCGCGCTCGGCCCGCCGCCGGCCGAGCCTGCTGTGGTGAGCAGGTTCGGCCGATGAGCGGGCACCGGCATGGTGGATCCGGACCCGTTCCGGATCCACCGCAGGGCAGCATCACGATCCCATCCTCGGTATGGGTGCGCGGCCACGTGCCCTAATCCAGGGAAAGCGGAACCGCCTCGTCGGAACCACGCCACAGATACGCCGTCAGCCGGCGGCCGGTGGAGTGCTCGGCGGCGGCGTTCTCCGGCGGGGGCCAGCGCAGCTGGCGGTAGAGGGCGGTCCGATGCAGGTCGAAGGCCGCCTCCTGCAGGTCGCCGAGCTCGATCACGCATCGGACGGCGCCCCGATACGAGAGCCAGGCCGCCAGCACGCCGACCGGGGCCGCCCACCACGCCATCGGTGTCCAGGCGACGAACGCCACACTCCAAAGCCAGGCGGTGACCTGGGCCTCCAGCCGCCCGCGCGCCCTGGCCAGCTCCTGCCGGGTGTCTTCGGGCATCACCAGCCACAGCCGGGACCAGCATCGCACCGGGTCCAACCCGTATTTCTCCCTGGGCCATCGCTCCGCGGCGGCCAGTGCGTTGCCCAGGCGGGTCGGCAGGCACCGCTGTGGGTCGATCGGCATGGTGCGCAGCCACGCGTCCAACGTCACGAACTCCTGCTCCTCCGCCCAGGCGCGGTTACGAGAGGCGAGCACCTGCCAGCGCGCCTCGCGCCGGGCGACGCGACTGGCCCACCTGCGCGCCATCGGGCGCGTCACCCAGCCCAGTCGGGGAAGCCACCGGCCGGAGAGAAGGGTGAGCGCCGGATCCGTCAGGCGTCTGGCCAGCAGCCCTGACAGCAGCACCACCACCAGGACGGACGCGGTCCACCACGAAGTCACGTGCTGCGTGATCCATCGCTCGGCCGCCTGGGGCCCCCAACCGTTGCGGAAGAGCCAGACCAGCCCGCTTCCCAGCCAGAACAGCGCCGCCGGCAGGAGGACGACATTCGCCCACCGTTCCGCGATCCTGTCCGTCAGGCCCTTCCACAGACCGTCCACCACCTATGTCTCCGAATCCGGCGTACGGACGAGAGGCTTGTCGTGTTCCGGGCACGCGGGAACGGCCTGCCCCACGGCACGGCGGCGCCATCGATGATCGCATTCCGGGCAGACGTAGGTCTCGGAGTGCACAACGCCCCCGGTGCCGGTCAGCGGGTAGTACGCGGCACCGGGATCGCGTAGTCCGCCGTCGTGTGTCCGCCCCAGGTAGGAATACGCCCACTCGCGGGTGGCGGGCCACCGCTGCAGCAGGGTCAGGATCTCCTGCTCGACCTCCGTGCTCCGCGCGAGCAGCCGGCCGAGGGCGGTGTCCACCTCCTCCGCCTCCGCACCGAGCAGCGCCGGAAGTTCCGGCCTGATGGCCTTCGCCAGGTCGACGACCGAGCGCGCGTGGCCGGTCATCACGCCCCCATGTAGGTGAAGGCGGCCCAGTACGCGGGGTGGGCGAAGTCTCGCCCGGTGCCCCACACTTCCCGCAGCGGCTCCGGAATCGGGGCGTACCTGTCCATGATCTCGGGATAGGCCGACCGCAGCTCGCGGTTGGTGGCGTCGCGCAGCCAGCGCTGTGCCGTACGCAGCGCCTCGGCCGGATGGGCCCCGTCCCGCCACAGAATGTAGAACCGGCTGAGCAGCAGCGCGGTGCTCACATCCGGCACTCGCCACATCGACCCGATGACTCCGGCGGCGCCGCCCTGCAGGAAGCCGGTGGCGATACCGACCACCTCGTCGGCGAGTTCCACGTGCGGCAGCGACGTCTCACACGCGGACAGGACCACGAGCCGGCGTGTCCCGGCCGGCCTGGCGAGCAGGTCGCGCAGGGTCAGGCGCTCATCGTGGGCGAGCAACAGGTAGCTGTCCAGGACCTGCCCCCAGTCCGCGTAGCCGTGGCAGGCGAAGTGCTGCACCGTGTGGCCGTCCAGCGCGGCCAGCACCGCCTGCCGGGAGGCCTCTTCCCCGGTCAGGCGACTGCCCTCCGGAAATCTCGCACAGCCGGCGTCGATCTCGTACCGCGAGTACCGCAGCGGGGCCGCGGCCACCGGTTGCGGGTCCTCGACGGCGAGAAGTGCGGCAGGCGCCGGGACGGCCGTCGAAGCGGCTCGGTCCGCGGCGGCACGGGCCTTGGCGCTCGGGGCGAAGACGAGGGGCAGGTGGTCGAGCGCGAAACGGCGGCCGGTCGCCGTTTCGGCGTCGGGGGTCCAGGCGACGTGCAGCGGCAGCGAGGCGATCATCCCCGTCGGGATCAGCGTCAGTTCGGCGCAGTCGGGCACGAAATCGAGCAGCGGCTCCATGATCGCTTCCCACATCCAGGCGGTGGTGTCGTCGAGGGCCCGGTGCCAGCGGTGGAGGTCGGTGGCCGCACGTTCGTAGTCCTGGAAGTACCGTGTCATGCGCGGGCGGAGCTCAGCCCAGGTCAGCGCGGGCAGGGCATGGACGCGGACCGATTCGCCGATCACCAGCAACGCGAAGCCGGCCTCGATGCCGGGGACCACGTACAGCAACGGGCCGAGCCGTGCCGCGTTCGAGACGTCCCGGGCGGCGTCGGGCAGGCGGAAGCGCTCGAATCCGGGCACGGATCTGATGCGCAGCAGCACCTCCTCGCGGTGCCGCCTCGCCTCGGCGAACGCGTGCGCCGGCGGCCGGTCGTCTCCGGGCATGGGCTCCAGGCTCAGGCTCTGCATTCCGCGCAGCGTCGCGGCCGCCGAGCGGTACGCCTCGGCGAGTGCCGGGTGCGCCCGCGCGAGCCGGTCGGTCTCCGCGGCGTCCTCACCGAGCGCGTCGGCCAGCAGCCGGGTTCTGCCGCGTTCCAGCGCGACGACGGCACCCCACGGGTCGCCCGCGCGCACGTGTGCGGCGGCCGCCGCCGCGGCCAGCCCTTCGGCCTGCCTCAGCCATTGCTGCTTGTGCTCCCGCACGGAACTCTCGTCGACGAGCCGGTCCAGCGCGTCGAGGGCATAGCCGTACGTCTCCGCCGCTTCGTCCCAGCGACCCCGATGGGACGACTGGTCCCCCCAGCCCCGCGCCAAGCGCATGACGGCGAGCGGATACTGGTCGACGCCCGCGGCACTGGCCTCCCGCAGCAGCCCGAGCCCGCGGGCCAGGGCGGCGGGATCCGCGGTGAGTTCGTAGAGTTTGGCGTAACCCATAGCGAGGTTGATCCGATACGCCGCGCCGTTGGCCGCCTCGACCGGGCACAGCGCGCACGCCTCCTCCATGAGCCCCACAAGCCGGCGCATGCCGGGTTCGGACTTCTCGTGGCCGGAGCGCTGCATGACGCACTGGGCGAGGTTGACCAGATGACGGGCCCTGTCGAGGCCCTTGCTCCGGCTGACCGCCTCTTCCAGGAGTCGCTCGGCGCGGTCGAGGAAATCCTCGACGTGTGTGTCCGGTTCGTGCACGTGCCGCAGGATCAGGGCTGCCGCGAGGTTCCCGAGCCGGACCTCGCGGTCAGGGGAGTTCTCCGGCGTGTGGGTCAGCAGGTCCTCCAGGATCCGGATCGCCTCCGCACCGACCGCAGAGTCGCCGAAAGCCTGATATTTGTCCATGAGGCACGAACCCAGGGTGAACAGCGCCGTGTCATTCCCGGTGGATGACCTTCGCCCCGCGGTGGCCTCACGCAGGAGGTCGATCGCCTCCTCCAGCGTCGCGACGTCCCCCGTGCTCATGTACAACTGCCGCAGGTCGATGCCGAGGTTGCAGACCATCGACACCCGCCCCGGGCCGGTCTCGTACGCCAGGCCCTCGCGGTGCAGCGCCACGGCCTGGCGGAGGTCGCCGATGCGACCCTTCGCCTGGTACAGCACACGAAGAGTGTGGCCATACCCCTCCAGTGCGGTCGAGTAGAGGGAATCGCCGGGCCGGACCAGCCCCAGCATCTCCTCGTGGGCCCGCGAGCAGAGGGTGAGATCCTCAGGGGTGTCGCGCGCTACGTACCGCCGGCGCAGGGCCACGCCGAGACCATGCAGGTGGTAAGGGCGGATCTCGGCGTCCGGCGCCACCCGGTCGAGGGCATCCCGGTGTATGTCGATCGCCCGATCGAGGTCCGCGGGGTCGCCGGCCTCGTCGTAGCGAACGCGCAGGCACACGGCCAGCCCGTTGCGCCTCGACGCCCACTCCGCCGACTCCGTGGGCACTTGCGCGGCGGCCCATTCGGCCATGGAAACGGCCATGGACAAGTCGTCCGGGTCGCGAGAGAGCCGATGCCGGCTGCGGAGAATCTGGACCATCGCGCTCGCCGCGCCGCCAGGCTCTTCCGGATCCGGGTAGACCCCCTCGTGCAGCAGCCGAAAAGCGGTGAGGCTCAGGTCGATCGCTTCCAGGGACGACTCGATCTCGCCCACGTCGTGGGCGCCGACCCCGACGTCGTGCAGCGCCGCGCCCCCCAGTGCGGCGGTGCCGGGGTCCGCCCGTGCCGCCTCCTCCACCAGCGCCACGGCCTCCCGCAGCCCGGCCAGGTCATGCTCCTCGGCCAGCGCCTGGGCCAGGCCGATCATGAACGCCGACCGGTACGCCGAGGAAGCGGGCAGGAGCCGGATGGCGGTCCGGATCACGGCGGCGGCCCTCGCCGCCTGGCCGGGCATGCGCCTCAGGGCACCGCCCATGTTGTACTGAGCCACCGCGCGCAACAGAAGGTGGTCGCGGCGGACCGCCGGGTCCTCCGCGACCCTCGCCCACAGGGCGGCCAGTTCTTCCAGGGCCGTACGGTCACCCGCGGAATGCCGCTGCTCCAGTTCAGCCGCCCGCCGCACGAGGGGCTCCACCGATTCGGGGGCGGTGACCAGGCTGCCGCCCGCGGCCTCGACCGCGTTGACGATGCCGAATTCTCTGCATATCTGCAGGAAATCACGCCACAACGGTAGCTTTTTCGCGAATTCGTGATAGCCCATCGACTCCGAGTGCTTGATCAACTCGGCGAACCACATATCGACTTCTGGATCGTACAAAATGGGATTCTGTTGAACCGTCGCCGCGGCTTCGTCCCAATCGCGACTGGACACAAGTTGGGTGATCGTCTCGATCAGGCGCTCTTGCTCCTCGGGTTCCTGCAGACGGCCGACGTTCTCGGGAGCCACGAAACCTCCACGGTGACCGGGCCCGCGCTTGCCGATCCCGGGCGCAGGCCTGATGGCATTATGAGCGCTGCGGACCCGGTCGGGGAAGGCTCGTTTCCCAGCCGCTTTATGCCTTGTTTCCCGCTCAATCGCCGGTCGCCGCTCGCCTGCGCACGGTGTGAAATCCGGCGCGGCGCAGCGGGCACGGCACCGTGGAAGGTGCCGTGCCCGCCTGTACGCGCTGGTCGTGCCAGTGATGTCGCGCGGGCTCAGCCGCAGTGGAGGAACGCGGTCGTGGTGCCCGCGGTGGTGACGAGGCCCGCCTTCACGTCGAGGACCACGATGGGGGCCGGCCCCGTCTGGTAGCTGCGGCACCAGACGTCCGCGACGTACTGCCATCCCGGCAGATTGCCGGAGGCGTCGGCGGTCCGCGTACCCAGTACGAACGGCCCGGTCGTGCCGATCCCGACCGCGTAGAACCATATTGTGCCGTTGGGCGTGAGCCCGCTGCCGTTGGCGTACAGGCGGCCACCGGTCTGGTTGAGCGAGGTGGAGATGCTGACGCCGCCGTGCGGCGTCCCGCCCGGGTCCGCCAGTCGCAGGACGGCGTTGGAGTTGTCGCTGTAGGCCTGGTCGCGGCTCGCCGGCGGCACGCAGACGTGGTCCGAGGGCCGCGTCTCACGCCAGACGTAGCCCTGCTTGCAGGTGTCGGGCCCGTAGGGGCCGCCGTTCGGCTCCCGGCGGGACGGGCCCAGTGCGTTCTCCGTCGCGGTCTGGGTGCGAATCGCCGGCGTCACGCAGACCTGGTCGCCCGCGTAGGCCTCCCGCCACACATACCCGCTCGCACAGGTGTACGGCCCGTACGGCTGGCCGGCCGCCGCCGGTGAACTGGTCACCACCAGGCTGGTCAGCAGTGCGACCACGGCGGTCAGCCACGCCGGCACGCGCCACAGGGCGCCGGAGCCGGATTTCCCGGTTACCCTTCTTTCGCCACGCATCTTTCCTCCTCGGTTATCCGGGTCGAAACGGCCGGCCAAAACGGCCGCGACGCCTCGGAAAGTGACGCGAATCAACGCCATCGTGGTCCGAGTTCGGCAGGGAGATTTGCGCCCTTCCTGTGTTCCACATACAGGTATCTCGCAGTGAATATGCGTGTCAAAGGCGGCGTATTGCGAGTAATGCGATACGTGGCAAGGTGATTCGTGAGAGGACTGAGTCGCCGTGGTAGCGCGCACGTTCCGTGCCGGAGTGGGTCGCGTCCCGGTCCGATACGACGCTGAAATTTCAGACCGGCACCCCGGCCGCCACAGGGCCGGGGCGCCGGCTCTCGTGGGAGGCGGAAGGAACGCGTCCGTTCCTCGTCATCCCGGGGAGGAGGCGAGCGCGCGGTAGCGGCCGGAGTGGAAGAGCAGCGGCTCCCCTCCTGACCGCTGGTGGTGCTCCACCTCGCCGACGAAGATGTGGTGGTCGCCGCCGGCGTGGACGGACACCGTACGGCAGGAGAAGGTGGCCAGGGTTCCGGCGAGCATGGGCAGCCCGGTGGGGGTGGCGAGCACGTCCACGCCGGCGAACTTGTCCGGCGCCGGAGTCGCGAACCGCCGCGACAGCTCGTCCTGGCCGGCGGCCAGGATGTTGACCGCGAAACGCCCCGCGCGCAGGAAGACGGGCGCGCTGGGAGCGCGGTCCGACAGGCACCACAGCACCAGCGGCGGATCGAGCGAGACCGAGCTGAAGGAGTTCACCGTGACTCCTGCCCGTTCCCCGCTCGGGGTCGCGGTGGTGACCACCGCGACCCCGGTGGCGAACTGGCCCAACGCGTCGCGCAGCGATCTCATGACGCGACCCGGTCGAGGTAGGCCTGTGCCTTGCCGGCGTCCATGAACCACTCGGCGTAGTCGGCGGGGTCGTCGAAACCGTTGACGAAGCGGGCGGCGATCTCCGGCACCTGGCCGGCGGCGCCCAGGAGCGCCAGGTGGTGCGGTTCGGCCGGGGCCAGCAGCGCGTTGGTCCAGCGGGTGACGTGCTGGGCCTGCGCCCAGAAGCGATCGAACGTCTGCCGCATCCAGGCCGCGTCGAACGGCCGCTCGCCGTGCTCCAGGATGGCCTGGAGGTAGGCCGCGGCGCACTTGGCGGCGTTGTTGCTGCCCTGCCCGGTGATCGGGTCGTTGAGCACCACCACGTCGGCGACCCCGAGCACCGGGGCGCCCGACGGCAGGACGGCGACCGGGCGGCGCACGGTGGGACTGAAGCGCCCGGTCAGCACCCCGTTGGCGTCGGTGAGCTCGATCCCGGAGCAGCGTGCCGCCTCCCAGGGGAAGAAGGTCTCCAGGATCTCGCGGCTGCGCGCCAGGTGCTCGGCGGGGCCGCGCACGTCACCCCAGCAGTCCATCGGCCCGCCCGGCACACCCTCGAACACCATGATGTCGCACGGGCCGCCGTGCGTCAGAGCGGGGAAGACGAAGTACTCCCCGACGCCGGGCAGCAGGTTGAAGCAGACCGCGGAGTGCTCGGGCCGGGGGGTGAGACCGTTGACGTAGGTGACCGCCAGCGCCCGCTGCGGGGTGCTGTACGTCGACCGCTCCGCGTCCCGCTCGAACAGGGAGGCGATCTCCCCCTTCCCCGCGGCGACCAGGACCAGGTCGTACTGGGCCGCGTAGGTCTCCAGATCCTGCGGAGTGGCGTCGTGGACGACGAGCTTGCCGCCGAGCCGTTCGACCTCGTCCAGCCAGGCCGGCATCTTCACCCGCTGGTCGACCGAGAGGGCGGGAGTCCTCAGCCGGGACGCCCAGCCGAGAGCCTTGCCACCCGCGGGGCTCGGGACGGATAACTCGATGCCCTCGATGGGCGGGCAGACGTCCGCCCACCAGTCCAGGCCGAGCGCGCGCTCATGTGCCCGGGCGGTGCCGAACATGCACTGGCCCGACATCACCCGGCCGTCGCGGATCGACTCCGGGGTGCGGTTGGAGACCACGGTGACGTCGTAGCCGTTCTGCAGCAGGCCGATGGCCAGGTGCAGACCCGCCTGACCGGCACCGACGACGAGGATTCTGCGCATGAGGGTGTTTCCTTCCGCTGAAAGTAGGGGTTTCAGCAGAAACTACGGGCGAGGTGGCCCGGCGAACCATCCACTCAGCGCGGATTCCGTCCAGCCGGCGCGGAGTTCGCCTCAGCCCCGTCCTCAGCCCCGTCTCAGGGTCTCCGACGGGTGCCGGCCGTACTTCTGGCGATAGAGCGCGGCGAACCGGCCCTGGTGGAGGAAGCCCCAGCGGGCGGCGACGCTCGTGACGGTGTGGCGGGCCGGATCCCCGGCGGCCAGCTCCTCGTGCACCTTGGTCAGCCGTACCTCCCTGAGCTGCGCCATCGGCGTGCGGCCCACGTGGACGCGGAAGCCCTCCTGGAGCGAGCGGCCGCTGACCGCCACCGCCCGCGCGACGTCCTCCGTGGTGATCGGGAGGTGGGCGTGCTGCTCGATGAACTCCAGCGCCCGGCGCACCACCTTGGGAAGCACGGGCGGCCGAGGCGCCGCCAGCCGTTCCCGGTAGTTGGAGGGCTGCATCGTGAGCAGGGAGGTGAGCAGCGCGTTCTCCAGGTGGGCGACGGCCAGCGGCTGCGTGGTCAGCCCGTCGTCGTGCTCGGCCTCGTGGACGATCAGGTCGGCCATCCCCCGCCAGGCGCGCGTCCATCCCGCGGTCAGGTCCATGCCCAGGTCGAAGACGACCGGCCGGTCGAGCGGCTCGCCGAGCATCTGCTCCAGCGAACGCTCGACCGCCGTGCGCTCGAACTTGACGATCAGCTTGGGGGTGCCCGCCGCCCACCGCATGTCGAGATGCTGCGTCGGAGAGGGGAGGGTGGCCGTCGTCGGGGTCGAGACGACTTCCTGGCTCCCGCTGCGGATCAGGCTGCGCCCGGCCAGCGGGATCAGCACCAGGAAGAAGGTGCCGAGGTCGCCGGGTTCGATGCGGACGTCGGCCCCGTAGTCGAGGTAACTGATCCGGACCGAGCCGAGCCGGATGGAGTTGAACCGCGCCGACAGCAGGGACGCCGCGCCGGTGAGGTCCAGCCGATGCGGGCAGAAGATCCTCGCCACCTCGTCACGGACCTCGTCGAGATCGGTGCTGGCGAAGACGGGCCTGTTGCCGAGCAGCACTTCCATCGATCCCCCACTCCGACGACCTGTCAATCGGATAATCGCGGGAAGCTTGTCGGCGTTCCAGGCAAAAGGACGCAGTCCACAGGATTGTCCCTATTAAGACCAGGGGGCGTACCTTTTTCGGCCCCGCCTTTTCGTTCGCTCGGCGGGACCGGCTTCGCGGGGGAGTACCGCTTGCGCCTGTCCCCCGTGCGAGCTACCCGCGAGTGTCCACTGCGTGGGGACGATTCCCGGCCGTCGAATCCCTAGCGTTTCCCGACGTAGCCGCGGCTCTCCGTCGCGGAGTCCCCCACGTAAAAGGGAGTCGTCATGCGGTTGTTGAAGCAGTTCGTGGCCGTCGCGTTGGTCGCCTTCGCCGGCAACCTGGGCATGGGCGCAGTACAGGGGAACGCGTTTCTCACCCTGGTCCTCGGTGTCGCCACAGCCATCCTCGCGGTGCTCGTGTACGCGTGGGCGGTGCGGTGGTCGGAGCGCCGCGCGCCGGTGGAGGTGGCCGGGAAAGGCGCCGCCTCCGCCGTCGGCCGCGGGATGCTGATCGGTGCCGGGGCGTTCACGGCCGTCATCGTGAACATCGCTCTCGTGGGCGGTTACCGGATCGAGGGCTTCGGCTCGGTGACGGGCGCGGTCGGGGTGCTCGGCTTCAGTGCCGCCGCCGCGGTGACGGAGGAGCTGCTGTTCCGCGGCATCCTGTTCCGGATCGTCGAGAAATGGACCGGCACGTGGATCGCGCTGGGACTGACCGGCCTGGTGTTCGGCCTGATGCACCTGGGCAACCAGAACGCCAACCTGTGGGGCGCGATCGCCATCGCGATCGAGGCGGGCGGCATGCTCGCCGCGGCCTACGCCGCGACTCGCACCCTGTGGCTGCCGATCGGCCTGCACTTCGCTTGGAACTTCGTCGAGGGCGGCGTCTTCAGCACCGAGGTCTCCGGCAACGGCGCGACGCAGGGGCTGCTGCACGGTGTGATGTCGGGTCCGGCCGCGCTCACCGGCGGCGATTTCGGGCCGGAGGCGAGCACGTACGCGGTCGTGTTCGGCGCGCTGCTGACGATCGCTTTCATGTGGCTGGCCCGCCGGCGCGGCAACCTGGTCCCCATGCGGCCCGGCGCCCGGGCGGATGCGAGCGCTACGCTCACCCAGTGATCGACTTCCGGCGGGTCACCGACCTGTGGCGGCGGTGCGACGTCGTGGTCCGGGATGCACCGTTCGGGCTGCTGCTGGCCGTCGTGTCGCTGATGCCGGCGCTCTACGGCAAGGGGACGCAGGTCGGGGACCTGCCGATCCGTCCCTTCGACGCGCTGGCGTACGTGGTGATCGCCCTGGAATGCCTTCCGCTCGCCGTGCGCCGGCGTTGGCCGGCGGTGTGTCTGGCTCTGGTGTCGCTCGGCTTCGTCCTGGACCAGATCCGCGCCTACCACGTGTTCGCGAGCAACGCGATGCCCATCGTGCTCATCAGCGCGGGCATCCATCTGAAGCACCACCGGCGCGTCACCGTGGTCCTCCTCTCCGCGGCGTACGTGCCCCTGGCGTTCGAGCTCGGGCGGATCGGCGCGACCGAGAAGGTGGAAGGCTACGCGGTGTTCTACCTGGCGCTGGCCCTCGCGTGGGGCATCGGGGCCTGGCTGCGCTCCGCCCGGGCCGCCGAGGAGGAACGCCGCCGCCATGTCGCCGAGACCACCCGTGCCGCGGAGCGCACCCGGATCGCCCGCGAGCTGCACGACGTCGTGACCCACCATGTGACGGCGATGGTCGTGCAGGCCGAGGCCGCGCGCTACCTGACCGCGGCGCCCGATCGCCTCGACGCGGCCCTGAGCGCGGTCACCGACACCGGCCGGCGGGCCATCGCCGACCTGCGGCACCTGCTCGACCTGCTCAACCCCGACCACACCGACGTCAGGATGCCGTCCGTCGGTGAGCTCCACACGCTGGTGGAGCAGACGCGCCGGGCCGGGCAGCCGGTGGAGTTCGCCGAGGACGGCAGGCGGGCGGAGTCGGCCGGCAGCGCCGAGTTCGTGGCCTACAGGGTCGTGCAGGAGTCCCTGACGAACGCACTCAAGCACGCCCACGGCAGCCCCACGGCGGTCCGCGTGCGCTATGGCGAGGAGGAGATTCTCGTGGAGGTCAGTACCGGCGGTTCCGCCTCCCGGGCCGGCTCGCCCGGCGGAAGCGGGCGGGGCCTGGCCGGGCTCCGCGAGCGGGTCGACGCCCTGGGCGGCGAGTTCAGCGCCGGCCGGCGGACGGACGGCGGCTTCGTCGTACGGGCGCGGATCCCCGCGGGGAGCCCGTCGTGACCGCGCCGATCCGGGTCCTGGTCTGCGACGACCAGGCGCTGATCCGCACCGGGTTCGCGACGATCATCGATGCCCAGCCCGACCTGGAGGTGGTGGGCGAGTGCGGCGACGGTCGCGCCGCGGTCGATCTGGCCCGTCGGCTGAGCCCGGACATCGTGGTGATGGACGTACGGATGCCGGTGCTCGACGGCATCGAGGCGACCCGCCTGCTCGCCGGCGCCGGGGTGGCGGACCCCGTCAAGGTGCTCGTGGTGACGACGTTCAACCTGGACGAGTACGTCTACGAGGCGCTGCGCGCGGGGGCGAGCGGCTTCCTGCTCAAGGACGCCCCGCCGGCGCAGCTCCTGCACGGCATCCGCACCGTCGCGACCGGTGCCGCGCTGCTGGCTCCCGAGGTGACGCGGCAGCTCGTCGGCAGATACGCGGCGCGCATCCGTCCCGCCGCGGGCACACCGGACGACGTCGCGCTGACCCCGCGTGAGCTGGAGGTGCTGCGCCTCATCGCGGACGGCCGGTCCAACAGCGAGATCGCCGCGGCACTGGTGATCAGCCAGGAGACGGTCAAGACGTATGTGTCCCGCATTCTCACCAAGCTCGACCTGCGCGACCGCGTGCAGGCGGTGGTCTACGCCTACCGCAGAGGCCTGGTGACCTGAAACAGACCGGACGGGCACCGGCCGGCGTCGGTCGGACCGTCCTCCGTACGGAGGCGTCGCCTCACGCGTCCGAAGACCTGCGGAGCCAGGGCGCCGAACCTACACTCGCCACATGGAGGACGCCAGGGTCGGGTTCGCCCGGCGATTACGGGCGTTGATGGATGCCTCCGGGCTCTCTGTGCGTGGGCTGGAAGTGGCCAGCGCCCGGACGCCTCGCCGCCGTACGGGACAGCGGCCGATCCGGTTGCCCCGCGGCACGGTGGGCGGCATGACCAGCCCCAGTTCGCCGAGCCTGCCCGAACAGCACAACTTCGAAGTCTTCGTCGACACCTGCCTCAGGGTGGCGGCCGCGGCGGGACGGGTTCTGCCCGACGGACTCGGCGAGCGTGAGGCGTGGGACGAGGCGTACCGGGAACTGCGCGAGCAGACCGAGGAACGCGGCCCGGCGGCGGTCCGCGCTCCCCGCCCGGCCGAGCCGCCGGCGCCCTACCGCGGCCTGGAGACCTTCGGCCCCGAAGACGCCGACTACTTCTTCGGACGTGACGCGCTCACGGCCGCCCTGCTGGATCGGATGACCGGCACCGGCGGCCTGCTGATCGTGTTGGGGCCGTCCGGTTCCGGCAAGTCCTCGCTGCTGCGGGCCGGTCTGGTGTCCGCGCTGACCCGGGACGCCGCCACCTCCCCTGTCGTCCTCACACCGGGCGCCGACCCGCTGCGTACCCTCCGCGGCCTGGCCGGGGCCGGCCACGACGTGAGCACGGACGAGCTGAGTGAGATCCTCAGGGGACGATGGGCCGGCCGGGCGGTCGTCGTCGACCAGTTCGAGGACGTGTTCACCTCCGCGCGCGAGAGTGCCCGCGGGCGGTTCATCGAGGTCGTGACGGCCCTGGCCACCGGGTCCGGGGCCGGCGGGCGCGCGGGCCCACTGGAGGTCGTCCTGGGCGTCCGGGCCGACTACCTGGGCCACTGCACCCGCTACCCGGAGCTCGTCGCGGCGATCGAGCGGCCGGTGGTGGTCACGCCGATGACGCGCGACGACCTGCTGCGGGTCATCAGGGGCCCGGCGCGGCTGGCCGGCCTGACCCTTGAGGAGGGCCTGGCCGAGCTGCTGCTCGAGGATCTGTACAGCGACCGCGACTACGCCGATGCCGTCGGAGTGCTGCCACTGCTGTCGCACGTGCTGCGCCAGACGTGGACGCACCGAGAGGGGACGCGCCTGACACTGGCCGGATACCGGGCGTCCGGGGGCGTCATCCGGTCCCTGGCGCAGACGGCGGACGCCACCGTCAACGCCCTTGACCCGGCCTCCCGCCGGACAGCCCGCCGGCTGCTCACGCGGCTGGTCCATCTGGGAGTCGACGCCGCGGACACGGCCCGGCGGATGCCGCTGGCCGAACTGCCGGACGACCCGCGTGTCAAGGAGGTGCTCGACCGGCTGGCGCAGGCCCGCCTGGTGACCGTCGACGCGGAGAGCGCGCGGATCACTCACGAGGCGCTCATCCGCGGCTGGCCGCGGCTGCGCACCTGGGTGGAGGAGGACCGCGCCGACCTGGTGGTCCTGCAGCGGCTCGAGGCCGACGCGACCGATTGGGATCACAGCGGGCGCGACCCGGCCTACCTGTACGCCGGCAACCGCCTGCAGGCGGCACGCGAGGCCTACGCCGCCGCCTCGTGGCAGCACCCCGCCGACGGCTCCGCCACGCCCGCCTTCCTGGCCGCCTCCGAGAACGCGGCCGCCGAGGCCAGGCGCACGGTCAGGCGCCGGCGGCGGCTGGCCCGGGGGGCGCTGGTCCTGATGACGGCTCTGGCTCTGGCCGCCTCGGCCGCCGGAGTGCTGGCGGTGCGCGCGGCGGACCGGACCGAGACGCAGCGCCGCGAGATCCTTTCGCGGTTGCTGTCGGCGCGTGCCGACGTGATGCGTACAGCAGACCCGGTTCTTTCCGGCCTGCTCTCCGCGGCCGCCTGGCGCCACGCGCACACCGACGAGGCCACGTACGGCATGCTGGCGGCGCTGGCCACACCGCTGCGGTCCGTGCTGAACAGTTCGTCCACCGACGTCACCGCGGTCGCCGTCGGGCGGACCGGCATGGTCGCGACGGGAGGAATGGACGGGACGGTGCGTCTTTGGGATGCCACGGGCCGGCCCAAGGGCCCGCCGCTCACCGGCCATCACTCCGGCGTCTATCCGGTGACGTTCGGCCCGGACGACCGCGTCATCACCTCCGGTGACGGCGACGAGGAGCACGACGGGATCATCCTGGTGCGCGACGTCGCCACCGGACGCCCTCTCACCACGCCGCTGACCGGACACAAGGGCCAGCTGACCTCGATGGTCTTCAGCCGGGACGGCGCGGAGCTGGTCACGGCGGACGACCATCAGATCGTCCAGCGCTGGGACACCCGCACGTGGCGCCGTCTGGGTGAGCCCATCGGCCCGTTCCGGCATGGCAGCGACGTCTGGACCACGCTGAGCCCCGACGGCAGAGCCATCGCCGTCCAGACCGACCGCTTCAGCAACTCCTCCACCTGGCAGGTCTGGGACCTGGCCGGCCGCCGGAGCTTCGGGCCGCCCATCTCGGCGAGAGCGCTCGCCTTCAGCCCGGACGGCCGGACGATGACGACCGCGTACTGGAACTTCAACGAGGAGGGCAGCCTGGTCCAGCGATGGCGCCTGACCGGTCGATCGAAGCTCGGCAAGCCGGTGCGCGTCGGCGTCTCGGTCTACTCGACGATCTACAGTCCCGACGGCCGGACCGTCGCGATCGGCTGCGGCGACGGCACGGTGCGCTTCCTCGACACCCGCACCCTCCGGCAGACGGGTGCCGTGCTGAGGGGCCACTCCACCTACATCGCCGACCTGGCCTACTCCCCCGACGGCACCCGTCTGGTCACCACGGCCTATGAGCGGAGCGCCCGCATCTGGGACACCACGGTCTGGGCGCAGACACCCGGCCCCGCGCGCAGCGCCGAGCAGTCCGCCTTCGGTGCCGCGATCAGCGGCGACGGACGGGCCGTGGCCGTCATCGAGTGGACAGGCCGGCCGGGTGACATCGAACCGGAGGTGCGGCCGCTGGACGCCGTCACCGGCCGGCCGACAGGCGACCGGCTGGGCCTCGGCCTGCGTGATCAGATGTATGTGCCTCCCAACGGGATGGTGCTGAGCCACGACGGTCGCCTCCTGGTCGTCCACGCCATCCATGTCACCGACGACGAGCGGGGCGTTTCGACCTTCGCCGGTGACGACGGCCAGCTCGTGATCGTCGACCTGGCCACGCGCCGCCGGAAGGGTGCGATCGACCGCTATCCGGATGCGATCAGTGCCACCGCCATCAGTGCCGACGGCAGTGTGATCGCCACGGTCGGAGAGAGGATCGTCCTGCTCGGCACCACGACGCTGCGGCGGATCGCGGCCTCACCTGTTCTGAGCCACCCCGACGACGACCACGTCGTCGCCGCCGTCTTCGATTCCACGGGCAGGCTGGTCATCACCACCGAGACCAACGGAGCGAGCACCGGCAGTGTCATCCACATGTGGCGCATCGGCGACTGGAGCCAGATCGGCAGCATTTCCAGCCCTGGCTCCGTCGTCGCCATGACCGTCAGCTCGAACGGCCGCTACCTGGCGACCGGGGACACCGACGGGACTCTGCGCCTGTGGGACCTGCGGACCCGGCGGGAGATCGCGGTGGCACAGCCCACCGGAGACGCCGAGCGGCCGTACGGTCTGGCGTTCGGTGCGGACGGCGCGACCGTGCTGGCCGTCGCGGAGAACGGCACGATCACGCGCTGGCCCATACCGTTGCCAGCCGACCCGTACCGCGCCGTGTGCGCCCTGGCCGGACGGGCCATGACGTCGCAGGAGTGGAACCAGTTCGCGCCCGGTGAAGACCCTGTGGCGACCTGCGCCTGAGGTGTCCGGACCTCCGGACACCAGTGAGCCACCGCCGAGCACGGTCTGAACAGCGCGAACGAGGGCGCCGCCCCATAACCGTCCGGTCCTTCTGGCCGGACGGGCGGAGGGGCTCGCACTGTGGGCGGCGACCCCAGACTCTCCCTCCGGAGGCGTTCATGCCCGCTCGCCTGATCACCACGACCCTCGCGTGCGCGGTGGCCCTCGCCGCCGTCACGACGCCCGCCCGCACCGCATCCGCGACCACCGCCTCCGCCGCGGCCCGGTGGAGCGGCTGCACGGTGTCGAGCTGTTCGTTCTACTTCACCTCCACGACCACGGCCGCGATGAAAAGGGCGGCCGACCGGGCGGACTGGCTGTCCGGGCCGACCACCGACATCATCTGCGCCCGCGTTCCCAACCGGCTCGTCGCCCTGGGGTGCTCGATCGCGCTGCTCTACCCGTACAACAGGGCCAGGAACCGCCTGAACGAGGCCTACGCCCTGGGTGGCTGCTTCGGAGTGAAGGCGCAGCTCGGATTCACCCTGCCGGTCAGGTTCGTTGCTGTGCCGCCCGGCTCCTCCTTCTGCCGGTGATCGTCCACCGCCGGCCGTGAGGCGGGGCAGCCGCAGGCAGACGCGCCTTTCCCCGGCGGGGGATCTGTTCAGGGGCACTGTCACCCGGCCACCGCCACGCATGTGGCGTCTTTAATGACGCTACTTCATGCGATCTTCCGGCTTGCTATGACGTCAATGTGATGCCATGCTGACGTCATGGACCTTGCACCTTATGTCGATCACCTGCGGCGTGAGCTCGCGATGGTCGCCGGGGCGGGCGGCGAGGACGTCCGTGCGCTCGCCGAGCGCCTCGCCGCGACGCTCGAATCGGCCACCCGGCTCGCGCTGCTGGAGGCTCTGTCGGCCGCCGCCGACGAGATCACCCAGGACCTCGCGCCGGGCTCGGTCGAGGTGCGGCTACGCGGGCGTGACCCCGGTTTCGTCGTGACGCCACCGCCGCAGAGCCCTCGCCCGTACGAGGGAGGAGGCGAGACCGGGCAGGCCGAGAGGCCGCCCGCACCGCCGCCCCCCTCGGACGCCGACGAGGGTGGGACGTCCCGGATCTCGCTCCGGGTCCCCGAGCACCTCAAGCCGCGCATCGAGGAGGCGGCCGCACGTGAGGGGCTGTCGGTCAACGCCTGGCTGGTCCGCGCCGTCGCCGCCGCGCTCGACCCCGGCACCGCCGACCGCCGCTCCGGCCGGGGTGCGGCGCAACGGACCGGCAACCGCTACAGCGGCTGGGTGCGCTGATGAGCGCCGACAAGAAGGCCGGGACGCGGACCTTCGACACCCCGCAGCCCGTCCTCGTCGTCCTCGACATCGCGACCGCCACCGTCCGGATCAACGCGAGCGGCCGCACCGACACCGTCGTCGACGTCCGCCCGAGCGACGAACTCAACGACGCCGACGTGCAGGCCGCCCGGCACATCCAGGTGGACTACGCCGACGGCAGGCTCCTGGTGCGGACCGACAGGGAGCACGCGGGCTCCGCCTCCGGCTGGGGCCTCTCGCTCGGCAGGCTCGTCGAGTCGCCCGCGAGCTGGGCACGCTCGCTGCTGCTCGGCCCGGGCTCGGCCGACGTGACGATCGATCTGCCGGCCGGCTCCCGCGTCGACGCCAAGACGGCGGGGGCCATCCTGTGCCGCGGGCCGCTCGGTGAGGTGACGCTCACCACCTCCTACGGCGACATCCGGGTCGAACAGGCCGGTCGGCTCCGGGTGAAGAGCACCCACGGCGACATCTCGGTCGTCCGCGCCTCCGGGCACGCCGAGGTCACCACGACCCACGGTGGCATCCACATCGGCGAGGTCGACGGCACCGCCGCGGTCAGGACCTCCCACGGCGCCGTCCGCATCCGCGAGGTGACCGGCGAACTGCGGCTGAACAGCGCCCACGGCGACATCGCCGTCGACCGCGCCCTGGCCGGCGTCGCCGCCAAGACCGCGTACGCCAGTCTGCGGATCGGCGAGGCGGTGTCCGGCTCGATCGCCATGGAGACCACCGGCGGCGGCCTGGACGTCGGGATCCGGGAGGGCACCGCCGCCTGGCTGGACGTGGCCTCCACGTACGGCACCGTGGACGTCTCCCTCGACCCCGGCGACGACCCCGGCGACGATCCCGGACGGACAGACCGGATCGTCGAGGTGCGTACCCACACCACCTACGGCGACATCGTCGTCCACCGTTCCTGACCCCAGGGAGATTCTCATGCCAGACGCGATCGTGGCCGAGGGCTTGGTCAAGAGGTACGGCGACGTCGCCGCCCTCGACGGGATGGGGCTGACCGTCCCCGAGGGGACGGTGTTCGGGCTGCTCGGCCCGAACGGCGCCGGCAAGACCACCACGGTGCGAATCCTCACCACACTGCTCAAACCGGATGCGGGCCGCGCCACGGTGGCCGGGTTCGACGTCGTCCGTGACGCCGACCGGCTGCGTGCGCGCATCGGCGTCTCCGGCCAGTACGCCGCCGTGGACGACCACCTCACCGGCGCCGAGAACCTGGAGATGGTCGGCCGCCTCCACCACCTGGGCACCAGGCGCAGCAGGGAGCGCGCCCGCGAGCTGCTGGACCGCTTCGACCTGACCGGCGCGGCCGACCGCCCCGTGCACGGCTACTCCGGCGGCATGCGGCGCAGGCTCGACCTGGCCGGCGCGCTGGTCGCCGGACCGCCCGTGCTGTTCCTCGACGAGCCCACCACCGGCCTGGACCCCCGGGCCAGGATCGGGCTGTGGGAGGTCATCGCCGAGCTCGTCGCGGGAGGCACGACGGTGCTGCTCACCACGCAGTACCTGGAGGAGGCCGATCGGCTTGCCGACCGCATCGCGGTGGTCGACCACGGCCGCGTGATCGCGCTCGGCACGGCCGACGAGCTCAAGGACCAGGTCGGCGGCGACCGGATCCAGCTCTCGGTGACGAGCACGGCGAATCTGGAGAGCGCCGCCAGGACGCTGGCGCCGCTGGCCGTCGGGGATGTGCTGATCGACACCGCGGCCCTGCGGGTGACGATCCCGGTGACCGGCGGCGCGGCCACCCTGACCGAGGCGCTCGGCCACCTGGCCGCCGAGCGGATCACCGTACGCGATGCCGGTCTGCGCCGCCCGACCCTGGACGACGTGTTCCTGAGCCTCACGGGCCGCCAGGCCGACGAGAAAGCTGACGAGAAGAGCAAGGAGACCGCGTGATGAACACCCTGCGGCTGGCCGTCGCCGACGGCGTGACGATCACCAAGCGCAACGCCCTGAAGATCCGGCGCGCTCCCGACCTGCTGGGCGGCGTGGTCATGCTCCCGATCGTGTTCGTGCTGCTGTTCACCTACGTCTTCGGCAGCATGATCAGCCTGCCCGGCATGTCGTACGGGGAGTACCTGCTGCCCGGGATCTTCGTCATGGCCATCGTCACCAGCGCCCAGATCACCGGATACACGCTGACCCAGGACCTGCAGAAGGGCATCTTCGACCGGTTCCGCACGCTGCCGATGTCACCCTCCGCGGTGCTGACCGGTCAGACCCTCAGCGACCTGATCATGAACGTCACCAGCATCGCCACCATGGCCGTCGTCGGGCTGCTCGTCGGATGGCGCGTCCACGGCTCGCCGTTCGAGGCCGCCCTCGGGTTCCTGATGCTGCTGCTGTTCGCGTACGCCTTCTCCTGGGTGACGGCCACGGTCGCGCTGGCCCTGCGTACGCCGGAGGTCTTCAACAACATCGCCACCATCATGTCGTTCCCGCTGGTCTTCCTGTCCAACGCCTTCGTCGACAGCGCCCGGCTGCCCGGGCCGCTGAAGCCGATCGCCGAATGGAACCCGGTCTCGACGCTCGTCCAGGCGGCGCGCGAACTGTTCGGCAACACCAGCCCGGCCCTCCCGGTGCCCGGCGCCTGGCCGCTGCGGCACGCGGTGCCCGTGTCGCTGCTGTGGACGGCCGTGCTCCTGGTCGTGTTCGTGCCGCTGGCCACGCGGCTGTACAAGAGAGCCGTCAGCCGATGAGCCACGCGATGGGACAGGTCCCCGACCGGGAGCGGGACAGGGCCGTGGAGCTGGTCCAGCAGGCGTACGCGGACGGCCGGCTCGGCCCCGCCGAGCTGGAACGGCGGCTGGAACTGGCGCTCACCGCCACCGCCTCGGGCGAGCTGGAGCCGGTGGTCGCCGACCTGGCCGACGACGAAGACGACGAAGTGGTGCGCATCGCCTCCACGGGAGGGCTCGTCAAGCGGGTGGGCGACTGGCACGTCCCGCGCCGGCTGCGCATCGACTCCGAGTACGGCAGGGTTAAGCTCGACCTGTCCCAGGCGCACATCCCGTATCCGCGAATCGACATCGAGCTCCGGCTCGCGTACGGCGGCGCCACGATCACCCTGCCCGCGGGCGCGAGCGCGAACGCCGACGGGGTGCGCATCGGCTGGGGCAGGGTGACGTCCAAGGCGGCGGGCCGCCGGTGTCCGGGCCGGCTGCACGTCCAGATCACCGGTGACCTTCCCTACGGCAGCATCACGATCCGTACCGCGCGGAGATGACGCGGCCATGGCGAGGGGTGTGGCGGGTGATCGCCGTCCTGGCAGAATGAGCGACATGGAACGTGTGCTTGGAATCGGCGGATACTTCCTGCGGGCCGCCGACCCGGCGGCCCTGGGCGCCTGGTACCGCGAGTGCCTGGGCCTGGACGCCGACGAGAACGGCATGTGGCGTCAGGAAGCCGGGGTGACGGTCTTCGCGACCTTCGAGTCCGAGACCGAGTACTTCGGCTCCCGGGCCCAGCGGACGATGCTCAACTTCCGGGTCCGCGACCTGGACGCGATGCTCGCGCAGCTGCGTGCCAAGGGCGCGGACGTGACCAAGGAGACCGAGGAGATGGAGGGCGTCGGCCGGTTCGGCTGGGTCAACGATCCCGAGGGCAACCGCATCGAGCTGTGGCAGCCCAGCTGACGGCGTCTCCCCGCGGCCTCCGATCACCCGTCGCGCTTCGGCTCCGGCAGGGGGAACGTACGGCTGTCGCCGCGCCGGAGCCGGGCGTGGTGGCCGTGTACCACGAGGTCCAGGGCGGTGGGGCCGTCGTCGGCCCGGGCGATCCGTACGCGGGCCGGGTCGGCGTCGACGACGAGTTCCGCGCCCCGGTAGCGGAGGCACAGCGACAGCGTGGTCAGCTGTTCGGGGAGCACCGGGTTCAGGTGCAGGCCGTCGGGCCGGGCCTCCAGATCGAGGTAGCAGCGCTGCACCAGGTCCAGCGTCCCGGCCATGGCGCCCAGGTGGACGCCCTCGGCGGTGGTCCCTCCCTGAACGTCGGTGATGTCGCCCGTCAGCGTCTCCGTGAAGAAGCGCCATGAGCCGGTGCGGTCCGAGCGCGCCAGCACCCAGGCATGGACGACGGCGCTCAGCGTCGAGCCGTGGCAGGTGCGGGAGAGGTAGTAGCGGATGGTGCGGCGGGTCAGGCCCGGCGCCGCCGGATAGCCCAGCCGGTCGAGGATCTGCCGCACCTCCCGGGCCGTGAGCAGGTAGAACAGCATGAGCACATCGGCTTGCTTCGACGCCCGGTAGCGGTCGGGGCTGTCGTTCTCGGCCTCCAGGGCCCGGTCCAGCCGGCGCACGCCCCTATGACGATCCCAGTCCAGCTCCGCCAGGTGCTCGTATCCGGTGAACTGGCTGATGACGCCGTCGTGGAAGTCCACCCGCATCCGCCGGGTGATGTCCTCCCACCGCTCGGTCTCCACGTCCGTCAGAGCGAGCCGGCGGCGCAGATCCTCCCGTGCGCGTCGCGGCATCAGGTCGAGCGCCTCACGGGTGCGCAGCAGCAGCCACACCGTCATGATGTTGGTGTACGCGTTGTTGTCCAGGCCCGGGGACGCCGCGCCCGGATAGCCGTCGTGATACTCGTCCGGACCCATCACCCCCTTGATCTCGTAGCGGCCCGACAGGGGGTCGAGCCGCGCCACCGAGGCGAAGAAGCGGGCGATCTCGACCAGGAGGTGGGCGCCGGTCCCGGCGAGGAACTCCACGTCGCCGGTGATCGCGTAGTGCTGCCAGGCGTTGTAGGCGACCGCCAGCCCGACGTGCCGCTGAAGGTGGGTGTGGTCGGGCGTCCACCGCCCGGAGCGGGGGTTGAGGTGGAACCGCTGGGTCTCGTCGCGTCCGTCGCTGCCGCTCTGCCAGGGGAACATCGCCCCCCCGCAGGCCTGCCGCGCGGGCGGCGGCCCGGGCTTCCGGCAGCCGCCGCAGGCGATAGCGCAGCGCCCCGCGTGCGGTCTCCGGGAAACGCAGGGTCAGCCAGGGCAGCACGAACAGCTCGTCCCAGAACACGTGTCCCCGGTAGGCCTCGCCGTGCAGGCCGCGCGCGGGCACGCCCACGTCGAGGTCGGCGGTGTGCGGCGACAGGGTCTGCAGCACGTGGAAGGTGCTCAGGCGGATGTCCCGCTGGGTGTCTGGACCCGTCACCTCCAGCCGGGCCCGTTCCCACAGGTCACGCCAGGCGATCTCGTGCTGTTCCAGGAGTTCGCCGAAGCCGGGCGCGAGTCCGGCCCGGCGCAGCGCGGCCGAGGTCACGTCGGAGAGCGCCAGGTCGCGCGACGTGGTGAGTGCCACCGTCTTGACGACCGCGACGGGGTGGCCACGGTCCAGCGGCAGCACGCGTGTCTCCTGGACATGGTCGTCGTGCCGCTCGGCCTCGGGCCCGCCTCCGCCGCCGGAGGAGACGTCGACCCGCGAGGCCAGGGCGACCTCGATGCCGGAGGAGCGGGTCCGCGCGCGGAGCCACGTCAGGGGCTCCCGGATCCCCGTCGCGTGCCCTGTCAGGTGGTCGCCCCGCAGGTCGCGGTACCGTGCCACTCCCGTGTTGGCCACCCGGCCGTCGAGCCCGGAGCGTACGCGGAGAGGCCCCGACCAGTTCTCCGCCGTGAAGGTCGTCTCCAGCGCGGCCAGGTAGGGGTCGGCCATCGAGACCAGGCGGCGCTGCCGTACGGACGTGACGCGGCCGTCGGCGTCCCGGAACCGGATCAGCCGGTGCAGGACGGCGTGGCGCATGTCCAGGTCCTGCCGGTACCCGAGCAGGTCCGCCGTGCCGGGGGAGAACCACGGGCAGCCGGGCGTCGCGAAGGTCAGCGGCAGCCAGTTCGGCAGGTTGACCATGTCCTCGTTGGTCAGCCGATGACCCGCGATGTCCGAGGTGAGCCGGTCGTAGCATCCGGCGACGTAGGTCCCCGGGTAGTGGACGGCGCCGGCCCCGGCCTCCGGTGCCGCGCCTCGCGTGGCGAACCGGCCGTTGCCCAGCGTGCACAGCGCCTCGCGCAGCCCCTCGTGACCGGGATCGAACCCCTCGTAAGTCAGCGACCACGGATTCGACGCGGCTCCTCCTGAACCGGCCCCCGGTCGATCCGATCGGCGCGGATCGCCGGCGTCGAGAGGGCGGGTCAAGGCGTGAGCGTCTCCAGCGCGAGAAGATCGCGCATCGACACCATGCCGATCAGGCGCCCGTCCTGGTCCACCGGGATGTGACGGATGCCGTGGTCGAGCATGCGCCGGGCCACCTCGCGCGTGTCCTCGTCCAGAGTGGCGGTCTTGATGTCCGACGACGCGCACATCCCCGCGCTCAGGGCGGCGGGGTCGGCGGTTGTGGCAAGCGCCGTCACGAGGTCCCGTTCTGTGATCACTCCCGTGACCCGGTCCGCTTCGAGCACGGCGAGTGCCCCGATGTTCTTCTCCGTCATCTGGCGCGCCACCTCGGGCAGTTTCGCGGTCACCGGGCACCCGAACACCAGGGGACGGTAAACGTTGGCGATACGCATGCGTCCTCCCCTCCTCACCAGCACTTCCAGCCAACCACACCGCCACGGGACGCCCGTCGGCCGCTGGGCGTGACGGGCAGGCCGAGCCTGCGAGGGGAGGAGTCCGCGCGCGGGAATGTCTCCAGGAAGCGGACATGGAGACGGTGTCCGGCGGCTCCTGGTCGCCGCCTGGCACCGACGGGGGACGGGGGCACCTCGATGAGGCCGTGGGCGCAGGTCAGGGAGACGCACGCCGGGGTGGTGATCCTCCTTGGAGATCACGCGTTCAAGCTGAAGAAGCCCGTCGATCTGGGCTTCCTGGACTTCACGACGCTGGAGGCCCGGCGGGCGATGTGCCACAAGGAGGTCGAGCTCAACCGCCGGCTGGCGCCGGACGTCTACGAAGGAGTGGCCGACGTGTCCGGCCCGGACGGACGGGTCCGGGAGCACCTCGTGGTGATGCGGCGGATGCCGGACGAACGCCGGTTGTCCGCGCTGGTCCGGTCGGGAGCACCGGTGGAGGGCGCCTTGCGCCAGGTCGCGCGGGTGGTCGCGGGCATGCACGCCCGATCCCCGCACAGCCCGCGCATCGACGAACAGGGGAGCGGGCAGGCGCTGCGATCCCGCTGGACCGCGAGCTTCCGTGAGGTGCGGGCGCTGCCCGAGGCGGTCCTCGACTCCGAGATCCTCGGCGACGTCGAACGGCTCACGCTGCGCTATCTCGACGGCCGGGAACCGCTCTTCGCCGTCCGGATCGCGGAAGGCCGGATCGTGGACGGCCACGGCGATCTGCTCGCCGACGACGTCTTCTGCCTGGACGACGGGCCCCGGATCCTGGACTGCCTGGAGTTCGACGACCGGCTCCGCTTCGTCGACGGCCTGGACGACGCCGCCTTCCTGGCCATGGACCTGGAGCGACTGGGCGCTCCTCGCCTGGCGGAGCTCTTCCTGTGCTGGTACGCCGAGTTCTCCGGCGACCCCTCACCGCCCTCGCTGTGGCATCACTACGTCGCCTACCGGGCCTTCGTCCGCGCCAAGGTCGCGTGCCTGCGCCATGGACAAGGGGACTCCGCGGCGGCGTGGGAGGCCCGGAGCCTGGCCGAGCTCACGCTGGGCCACCTTCAGGCGGGTGCGGTCACCCTGGTCCTCGTCGGCGGGCTCCCGGGGACCGGAAAGTCGACCCTGGCCGCCGCTGTCGCCGACCGGCTCAGCTGCACGTTGCTGACCAGCGACCGCCTCCGTAAAGAGCTCGCCGGCATGTCGCCGCACCAGCCCGCGGCCGCCCCCTTCGGCGAGGGCATCTACTGTGCGGAGTCAACGGAACGGACCTACGCCGAGCTGTTGTCGAGGGCCGAGCGGCTGCTCGGTCTCGGCGAGCCGGTCGTCGTGGACGCGTCCTGGACGGACACCGCGCACCGCGCCGCCGCGGCGTCCCTGGCCCGGCGTACCTCCACCCATCTCACAGCGCTGCGCTGCGTCGCCCCTCCCCGGGTCACCGCCGAACGCCTCGCACGCCGCACCGGCGGGATATCGGACGCGGACCGGGCGATCGCCGCCGCGATGACGGCGACGGAGACCCCCTGGCCCGGCGCGACCGAGATCGACACCGACGCGCCCCCGGAACGGACACTGGAGCGGGCGATGACGGCGATCCACGCCCGCTGGGCCGGCGTGCCACGGCGGTTCCGGCGTCCCCGGATGGCACCGGGCTGAACCCCCGACCGCGGGTACCCGGGCGCGACGGCGGACGACTCCTACCGGGTGCGCGGGTCGGGCCCGATCCAGCCGGCCGCGCCCACGCACGCCTCGTTGCCTTCGGGGTCGGCCAGCACCCAGTGCGAAGGCGCGTACGCGTCGGAGACCAGGCGGCCGCCGGCGGCGATCGCCGCCGCTATCCGCGCCTCGGCCTGGTCGTACGGCACCCAGACGTCGACGTGGACCCGGTTGCGCTGCGGACGCGGCTCGTCCATCTGCTGGAAGTAGAACGCCGCGCCGCGGCGGTGCGGGTCGATCAGGTCTTCCGGGCTGTTCGCCCGGTCCTCGTAGCCGAGCAGGGCCCGCCAGAACGCCACCACCTCGGCACCGGAGAGGGCGTCGACGGTGACCTGGACGCTCTGCACGGCCGAGGGATCGGCGGGGACGCCGAGCGCGCGGGCCACCGCCGAGATCCGCCGGGCCAGTTCGGCGTCCCGGTCCGTCAGCCCGTAGAAGTCCGCGATGGTGATCAGCCGTACCGTGACGCCCTCGTGGCGCAGGTCGACGTCGGGGTGACCGCTGCCCACGCCGGGCAGTTCGCTGATGGCCTGCACGAGGGCCGCCCCGGCCGCGAACGACCCGGTACGGAAGTAGGCACACGCCCCCTCGCCCAGCACTCGCCAGTCCTCCAGGCCGCCGATCTCGTGGAACTGCTGCGGCCTGATCCGCTCGATCTTCTCCGTGGCGTCGCTCATCCGGTCAGCGTATCGACCACATCCGACAAGCCGCCCGCCCGATCACGCGCCTTCGGCGGTGACGAGCCGGGAGCGCTGGAGACGGTGGTGCGCTACGGCCGGCCGGCGCCTGCCGCGAGGGCGGTCTCCACACCCGGTGTCACCACGGCGCGGAACGCCGCGTCCATCTCGGCGGGGGTGGCGTTGATCTCGCCGTCCGCCCACTTCCGCAGCAGCGCCATGAACGCCCCCACGACGCAGGTCACCATCAGGTCGAGCGAGGGCGGCGGCGTGCTTCGCGGAGGGAGGGCCGCCAGCAGCTCGTCGCGTACGACCGTGGCCAGGATCTGCTCTCCGCGCGCGATCACGGCGCTGCCCCCTCGACGCCCGAGCAGCGCACGCGCGAGCCGGCGCTGCTCGTGAAGGTGCTCGAACATCGGCAGGCCGAAGGCGAACAACGTGCCCGGCCTGGCCGCGGGGGCGAGGCGAAGGAGGCCGTGGAGCTCGTCGAGATTGCTGAACAGCACGTCCTGCTTGTCGGCGAAGTGCGCGTAGAAGGTCGAGCGGCCGACGTCGGCGCGGTTGATCAGGTCCGTGACCGTCACCGCCTCGTAGCCCTTCTCCAGGACCAGCTCGATCAACGCCTGCTGAACGGCTTTCCGGGTGCGCCGTACCCGGCGGTCGGTGCTCTCCCGCCGCTGGTTTCCGAACACGTTTCCCCTTCTGTCCAGTACGGCACAGCCTGATCGATTTGCTTGTTGACCACTCCGGGCCGGTGAATCGATCATTTATAACCGAACAGGTTGTTCCGAAACAAGAAGGGGGAGGCCTGTGGCCAGGGAAAAGCTCATGCACCGTCACTCGGAAAACGATGACGGGGGTGGCGTGATCAATTATCCGCGGGGTTATGAGATTCTGGCCGAAATCGGGTTCGCCGGGCGTCGCCGCAGCGTTTTCGCCCGTCTGGCCGCGTTGTCAGGCGCGGGGCCGGGCGATCGGATTCTGGACGTCGGCTGCGGCACCGGCTACTGGAGCCGGATGCTGGCTCCTCTCGTGGGCCCCGAAGGGCGGGTGATCGGCGTCGACCCGTCGCCGCCGATGCTCGAACACGCGCGCCGGCGCTCACCCGGCAACTGCTCCTACGAGGTGGGCGAGGGGCAGGCGCTGCCCTTCCCGGACGTCTCGTTCGACATCGTGGTCTCCAGCTTCGCGGTGCACCACATGCCGCGCTCGGCCCGGGGCGCCGCCGTGCGGGAGATGTTCCGCGTCCTGCGGCCGGGCGGACGGCTGCTGATCGCCGAGTTCCGCCCGCCGGTCAACCCGCTCGCCGTCCGCTTGGCCGAGATGGTGGCGGGTCCGGCGGTACGGCCCACCCTGCCGGAACTGCTCGCCACCCTGGTGCCCGGCGCCGGTCTCCGCGTCGAGAGCACGGGCACCGTGGGGCCGGTGCTTTACTACGTGAACGCCGTCCGCCCTCCCGCCACCCGCTCCTGAATTCCAGAGGAGGCCGCTCCTCTCTGCGCGAACAGGCGTGTCGCCGGAGATCCGGCCGTGTCAGACTTCCAGGCATGGCAGCTTCCGGCCGACCAGTCGTCGTCGACATCCGGACGCGCCGGGCAGGCGAGAAGCGCGGCCCGGAGATCCCCGACGGCCCCGACCCGTTGCTGCGCAGCGTGTACGGCGAGATCCTCCGCGACGAGCGGCTGGACCAGGACCGCACGCTCGACGACGTGGCGCGTGCGGTCGGGATGTCCAAGCAGTATCTGTCGGAGGTCGAGCGCGGCCGCAAGGAGCCGTCGTCGGAGATGCTGCACTCGGTGTGCGACGCGCTCGGGCTGCCGATCGAGCACCTGCTCACCCGCGCCGTACGGCGGATCACGGCGTCGCGCCGGATCGCCGGGCACGGGGCGTCCGGCACGACGCTGCTGCTGGCGGCGTGAGCGCTACCCGCGGGTCGCGATCAGTTCGTCGGCCAGGCCGTACTCGATGGCCTCGCGGGCGCTGAAGATCCGGTCCCGGTCGGTGTCCCTGCGCAGCCGCTCGACGTCCACCCCCGTGTGGCGGCTGAGGATCTCCTCGGTCTGCATGCGCATCCGCATCACCTCGGCCGCCTGCAGCGCCAGGTCGGAGATGGTCCCCTGCCCCTGGGTGGACGGCTGGTGCAGCAGCACGCGGGAGTGCGACAGCACGAACCGCCGTCCGGGGGCTCCGGCGGCGAACAGCACCGCGGCGGCCGAGGCCGCCTGGCCCATGCAGTACGTCGCGACCTTCGCGCGGATGAACTGCATGGTGTCGTAGATCGCCAGCATCGCGGTCGACGACCCGCCGGGGGAGTTGATGTACAGGTTGATCTCCTGGTCCGGGCTGTCCGCCTCCAGGTGGAGCAACTGTGCCATCACGACGTTCGCGACGCCGTCGTCGATCTCGGTGCCGAGGAAGATGATCCGCTCGTTGAGCAGGCGGCTGAAGATGTCGAACGACCGCTCCCCGACCGGCGTCTTCTCGATCACGTACGGGATCGTGTACTGGCTCATGAGTAGAACCCCGTCCGGTTGGGCGCGGCGTACGGCGCGAGGATGCGGAAGGAGTCGACGATCTCGTCGATCATCCCGTAGTCGCGGGCCTGCTCCGGGGTGAACCAGCGGTCCCGGTCGCTGTCGGCGGCGATCTCCTCGACGCTCCGGCCCGTCTCGGCGGCGAGGATCTCCTCGGACTGCCGCTTCATGTACCTGAGGTTCTCGGACTGGATGGCGATATCGATCGCCGTGCCGCCGATCCCGGCCGACGGCTGGTGCATCATGATCCGGCTGTGCGCGAGGCTGATCCGCTTGCCGTGCGTGCCGGACGCCAGCAGCACCTGCCCCATGCTCGCCGCCATCCCGAGCGCGACGGTGACCACGTCGTTCGGAACCAGCTTCATCGTGTCGTAGATCGCGAGGCCGGCCAGCACCGACCCGCCGGGTGAGTTGATGTACAGGATGATGTCGCGTTCGGGGTCCGCCGAGGCCAGCAGCACCATCTCGGCGCACACCCGCTCGGCCATCTCGTCGTCGACCTCTCCGGTCAACAGCAGTGTCCGTTGCTGGAACAGCTTCTCGTTCAACCGATCCCGGTAACTCGTGCTCGCTGAAACAGGCATGCCGCTTTTGTATCCGCCCCGCCCCCGCGAACCGCCGGTTTGTCTGCTGACAGCAGATGCGGCACTTATGAGTGCGAGAACCGGACGGCCTGGAGTCCCATGTCGGTACGGACGACGGCGATGCCGGGCGTGGGCACGGCGATCTGACGTATCGGGGAGCCGAACTGTACGACATGTTCGGGATGGTCCTGCCCGCTCCACACCAGCAGCCGGCCGTCGCCCGTGCCCGCGGCGAGGAGCGAGCCGTCCTCCAGAGCCGCCACCGCCAGGACCTCGCTGTCCGGTGGGGCGTCGAGGTTCGTGGAGGCCTCGTCGTCGTCCAGGTTCTCCACCCGCACAGAGGGCCCGGCTCCGACGACCAGCGCCCGCCCGCCCTCGTGCAGGATCGAGACGGCGTTCGTCTGGACGACGAGCAGGTGCCCGGTGATCCGCTGTCCCTGGGCGGAGAGGTGGTGGACGAGCGCCACACCACCGACGAACACCTCGTGCCCCTGCGAACCGGCCACCGGCGTCATCCACTGCACGACGTTGCTCGTGCCGACCGCGAGGGGGTGCACGCCGGGCACCGGCAGCGGGTCGCCGCCCCACCGGTCCTCGTCGGCGGTCAGCGTCCACAGCACGGGCTCCTCCCAGTCGCCCGCGGCGAGCAACCGGCCGCCGTCACCCACCACCGTGACCTCGTGGACGGCGCCGGGACGGCCGAGGCGCACATCGGTCACGACCGTCTCCCCGGAGGAGCCGGGCGTCCACAACCGCAGGGCGGCCTCCGTCTCTCGCTGCCCGTAGACGGCCACGCAGGTCCGGTGCCTCCACCGCCACAGCCGGACACCCGCCGTGATCAGCTCTCCCGTCTCCAGGGGTCGCGTACGACCCTCCTCACGCAGCACGACGGAGCCGTCGGCGAGCACGGCCGCGACGACCAGCCGGCCGGACTCGTCGGCAAGCGCGTCGACGTCGATCGCCGGGGCGGCCAGCTCACCGACCGGAGGCGGGAGCAGGTCCACTCCGGATCGCAACGGCCACTCCCGGATCATGCCGCCCACCGCCGACTCCCCGGACACCAGCACGAGGCCTCCGTCCAGCTCCGAGAACATGACGGAGGAGACCGGCTCCCCCCACGGCAACAGGGACTCCACCGCGGGCTCGTCCTCGTCGGGACGGCCTACCAGGCTGACCTTGCCGTCCTGCCCGCCCGTCGCCAGGTGGAGGCGGCCGTCCACCTCCAGGAGATCGACGGAGGTCACCCCGCCGGACAGCAGGACGATCTGGCGGGACTCGGGCGGCCCGTCGTCGGGATTGAGCCCGCGGAGGTGCAGTTCGCGTACCTCCCGCAGCGCGTCCGCATAGCCGTTCCGGCCCCGCCGGTGCATCCTCGACTGCCAGAGAAGGCCCTCGGAGAGAAAGGCGGTGTCGAGCTGCCAGGCGGCCGGCTCGTGGCCGCCGATGCCGGTACGTATCTCCGAGTCGTGGTCACCGACGACGATCAGGTCCGTCATACCGTCGCTGTAGCCCGCCGCGAGCGCGAAGCGTCCGGTGTCGCCGCTCAGGAACGCGCTCGCGCCGCACCAGGCGGGCGGATCCGGCGGACGGATCACCGGCTGGCGGTCGATCTCTCCGCGCAGCCCCCAGAGGATCACCGCGCCGTCGGCTCCACAGGACAGCACGCCGTCGTCGAATCCTCCCGTCAGCGACAGCACCGGGCCTTCGTGGGCGGGCACCGGTTCCGTGACCGGTTCGCCGGTGAACGGGTCGACCGCCTGGACGACCCCGTCGGCGTATCCGAGCACGACGACCGCCCGATCTTCCAGCACTGTGGGGGACATCGCGGTCACCGGCGAGCCGGGACGTGCGGCCACGGAGCCGGTCACCTCCATCCGCTCCGGGTCGGCCAGCCACACCTGGTGGAGCGCCGCCACCGCCAGCACCGCCTCGTCTCCGGTGCCGAGGAGCGCGAGCCGGGCGGCCGGCGTGGCCGACGGCAGCGTCAGGACGCCGAGCACCGTGTGGGTGCGCAGGTCCCAGAACCGCACCGTGCCGTCCGGGCCCGCGGTGACGACGGTCGTGCCGTCCGGACGCGGTGACGACAGCATGGCGAGCACACCGCCCGGGTGCGCGCCGACGACACGTCCCGGATGATGGCGGAGCATCGAGGCCCACAACGGGGTCCACCGGCGCTCCGGCGGGAGCCCGGCGAACGCCTCCGCCGCCTCCGCCTCGCCCAGCTCGTACGCCGCCATCTGAAGGTAGGACGCGCGTTCGCCCCGGTCGCGGTCCGCGAGCAGCCGGCCGGCACGCCGGTAGACCTCGGCGTACCGGCCCGCGCCGCCCGGCCTGGACAGCGCGCGCAGTACGCCTCCGGGTTCGGCGGCGACGAGGAAGTCCGGCCGGTTCACCAGGATCGCGAGTTCGCCGATCGCCGCGGCGTGGGTGGCGAGGTGGTCGCGGGCGTACTCCGCCGCGCCGAGCCAGTCGTCGCCGTGGCTGCGGACGAAGTAGCGCAGCACGGCGTGGTGTGCCTCCTCGACCTGCACCTCCTCCTCGGCGAGATAGTCACGGAAGGAGTCGTGGTAGAGGCGGATGGGCCCCGACCGGGGGGCGCCGAGCAGGAACTGCGCGCACTCCTCCAGCACACGGCGCACCCGCGAGCGCGGCAGGCCGGTGATGCCGCACAGCTGCTCGTGGGTGAGCCCCGCACCGCGCGCCACGGTGAGGGCGGCCAGCACCGGCTCGTACAGGTCCCACCAGAGGTCACGCGAACGCGCGATGTCCGCCCTGAACCAGGCCCGGTACAGGCCGGTCAGCCCTTCGGGCAGGTCGGCGGGCGGATCCGGCGGGACCTCGCCTCCGGCGGGCAGGCGCTCGACCACGTGCCGGGCGTAGAGGAAGTTGCCGTCGGCCGCCGCCACGATGCGATCGGCCCACAGCCGCCACGCCGCCCCGGCGGCGGGCAGCCGGCGGCGCACGTACCGCCGGATGTCGTCCTCGCCGGGGGGCCGGTCGGCCCGCAGGTCCAGAGCCGGAGGCGGCAGGTCGCGCAGCACCCAGGGATCAGGCCTGCCGGTCACGACGAAGCGCAGCACGTCGGGCAGTTCCGCCGGATTGCCGGCCACGACGCCGATCAGGTGGGCGATCGTGTCCTCGGAGTCGTAGCGGTACCCGGCGGACAGGTCGTCCACGACCACCAGAAGCCGCTCGTCCCACCCGTCCGCCACGGCGGCTTCCAGAGGGCGCCGGACCAGGTGCGCGAACGCCTGCCGGGTCGGCACGCTCCCGGACACGCGTATCTGGACGTTGGCGACCCGCGCACCCGCCTCCACCGTGCCGATGGTCTGCGTGCTGTTGATCGTGATGACCGCGGCTGCGCCCGCGGCCGACGCGGCCAGCGCGTCGGCGAACCGGGGTATGCGGCGGGCGAGCGCGCCCGACAACGCGCGGACGAAGTCCAGCGCGTCGAGTGTGCGCTCGTCGCTCGCGTCGCAGAAGTGGGCCAGCACCACGTCCGGCCGTCCCGGGCGGGTGCCCCCTCCCGCGTCGTGCTCGTCCTCCGGCGCCGCGAGCCGGGCGGCGAACACCGTCTTCCCCGTGCCCGGCGGACCGGTGACCAGGAAGATCCGCGTGTCCTCCGTGCGCAGCCACCGGTCCAGCCTGGCCGTGATCCAGGGCCGGGGCACGAGCCCGGCGACGTCGGGCACGAGGGAACGCCCGGGCACCTCGGCAGGCCCGGCGCTCAACCGCTCCGGCCGTCCAGGTCGACCCCGACCGCCTCGCCGCCCGCGGACACCCGGCCGATCCTCATCTCGGCACGGACCTCCATACCGGGGTGGAGCCCGCCCCGCGCCCGCAGACCCGCAAGGTATCCCTCGACCACGTCCGCCTCGACGGCCACGTCGATCCCCGAGCCCGTCGGCTCCCGCCGCTCGCCCCTGAATGTGATCCGCTGGCCGTACGCGACCTCCAGCACCCGCCGCAGGGCGTCGACCGTGTCGAGCAGGCCGCGGTCGCCCGGGTCGGGGACGCGTCCCTCCTCGGCGTACTCGATCAGCGCGCGGCGGAGCGACGTCAGGGACTCGGCGTTCCGAGCGACGACGCTGTCCGCGACCTCGGCCGCGGACAGCGGGGCGTCCAGCACCCCGGCGGCGGAGCCGGGCACCTCGACCACGTCGCGGTCCCGTCTCTCCCGCCACCGTTTCAGCAGTTCACGTGCCTCGTCGTAGAGGAACGTGATCCCCTCGCTGAGCGCCACCGCCCCCAGCGCCGCGAGACTCAACGAGTCCGTCAATCCCATCGCCTCCCGTCGCCTGTCTGTCGGCTGGGGGAGACGTGTCGTTACGCCGTGACGTCGTACGCGGCTCGGGAGGCTCGGGAGCCGGTATGCCGGGGCGCCACCGTACGGCGGCCCGGCTGCGCTGACCCGCGCGTGCCGCGTTCCGTCACCGCGTCACCGGGCGGCCGGGCGGGCCGCTTCCATCCCGCGGTGCTCGCCATGCTCCCGGCGGGGCTCCACGTGGGCGTCCGGGCCGGGGAAGATCAAGGTCTCGTGCTCCTCGTCCAGCCACCGGACCACGTAGGGCGGGGACCCGTCGCTGTGGTGGAGGGCCGTGATGACGCCCGTACGGCGAGGTCCGTCCAGGTGAAGGCTCTCGATGATCAACCGGTCGCCCACTGCCGCTTTCATGTACGCCCCCTTCTCCCCCGTCGCTGCCATTCCAGCGTGGCCCGGGCCGCGCCTTCCGCTTAGGGCAGGAGGTCCCGTAACCGAGGGACCTCCGTCGCCGAGGGTGGGTCAGTCTCCGGGGTTTCGTCCGGCCTCGCGGGCGGGCTCGCGCTGCCGGCCTCCGATGCGGTAGGGCCGCATCATCTCGTTGTCCTCGTGCTCCAGCATGTGGCAGTGCCACACGAAGAGCCCGGCCCGGTCGAAGTGGGCCTTGACCCGGGTCACCTCCCGGGGCAGGGCGATGACCGTGTCCTTGCGTCCCCGCTCCCACGGCCGCGCCGGCCGTGCCGGACCGTGGAACGGCGTGCGGTCCACCACCTCGAAAAGGATCTCGTGGATGTGGATGGGATGCGCGTCCGGCGTGAGGTTGTGGAACTCCCACATCTCGACGTCGCCGACGCCCGGGTTCTCCGTGACCGGGTCGTGCCACCTTCTCGCGGCCCATCCCTGCCCGGCGGCTTCGCCCAGCAGCGTCGTGACGGGACCCGCCCCCCGGACGGCGGAGCCCTGCTCCAGCAGGGCGAGCCTCCTCGTCCGTACGGCCGGGCCGAGCCGGGCGGCCTGGGGGAGCTCCAGCTGGTCGGGCGGCACGCTGAGGTCACGACCGGAGGCCGGCCGTACCAGGAACTTCAGCACCTGCCCGGTGGTGGCGGGATCGGCGGGCGGGGCCGCGGTCTCCCCCCGGTACGGCCCGTCGGGCCCCTCGTTCACCAGGTAGAGCGGGGTGCCCGGCGGAACGCACGTGAAGTCGACCACCACGTCGGCGCGTTCGGCCGGGGCCAGCAGCAGCCGGTCGAGCGCGACCGGCGCGGGCAGGAACGCGCCGTCGGCGCCGATCTGCCAGAACGGCAGCGCCGATCGGACGGGCCGGGCCACCGGCGAGCCGGCGATGCCGAGGGCGAGGACCCTGGCGTTGCAGCCGTTGAGGAAGCGGAACCGGTAACGGCGCCGCTCGACCTCCAGCAGCGGCCAGGTCCGGCCGTTCGCCGTTATGGCGGCGCCGAAGAACTCCGGCACCCAGATGGGCGGGACGTCGGTGCTCGGGACGTACGGGCCGCCGTACCCGCCGGCCGCCCGGCTGCCGGGGTAGTGGAGCGAGCCGTCCGCGGTGAACGTCCTGTCCTGGATCACGATCGGGATCTCGTGGCAGCGGGTCCCCGCCGGATCGCCCGCCCCCGGCGCCGGCCCGGGTAGGACGCCGGACGGCAGGTCGGCCGGGCCGCCCCGGAGCAGGTAGAACCCGGCCATGCCGGCGTAGACGTTGAGCCGGGTCACCCCGAGCGCGTGGTCGTGGTACCAGAGGGTGCCCGGGTGCTGGTCGTTGCCGTACCGGTAGACGGCCGACCCGGTGTACCAGGCGACGCCCGTCCGGCCCTCGAAGGCGGTGGCGAAGCCCGCGTACCGGGACCCCTCCCGCGCGTAGCCGGCCGGGGTGTCCCCGGCGGCCAGGAACCACGCCTCGGGGTATCCGTCGCTGTCGTCCGGGCTGTGCCCGCCGTGCAGGTGGGTCACCACCGGGACCGGCCCCCGGTAGGGCCCTGGGGTCGCGGCGAACGCGGGCCTGCCGTCGCGGCCCGGCGGGCCGCCGGGCGGGTTCGCCCAGTGCAGCGTCGGATCGACGGGCAGCAGGTGCGAGAGATGATCACCCCACCGGTCCACCAGCTCGTTCACCCAGGTCACCTGGACGGGACGGTCCACCCGGGCCTCGATCGTGCGTCCCGGAACGGCGAACGTGCCCCGGTGCGGGGCCGAGCCGTAGCCGAAGACGGTCGTGGGCGGTGCGCCGGGCGGCAGGATCTGCTGCCGGAACCGGCGCACGCCGATGACGTAGCGGTCGAGCGAGCCGTCACCCGTGGGCGCGGCCGGCATCACCGTGGGCATCGCGGCGGGAACGGGCAGCGCGGCCACGTACTTGGGCACGGACGCGGCGTCGAGCAGCGAGGGCCCGGCGGGCGCCGGCCGGCGGGTGGGTCCCGCCGGGCCGCGCGCCCCCACGAGCGTGACCGCCGCGCATCCTTTGAGGAAGTCCCGCCTGGTCAGCCGTCGTGTGACCCGCCGTATGCCCCGTCGTGTGTTCATGGCGATCCCCCGCCGCCCCGACACTCCTTTCCATCATGCCCGGATCGGCCGGGTCACACGCCGGTGATCGTCCAGTGGTTGTTGGTGCTGTTGTTCGGCGTCCACATGCCGACGTTGGAGCCGGCGCTGGTGTAGCCCATGCCGTCGAGGGAGGTCCCGGTGCCGCGGTTGATGATCTGGGAGCGGCCGTTGCCGACGTCGTTGAGGCGCCACTGCTGGTTGTTGCCGCCGTTCCAGGCCGACTGCCTGGCGACGGCGCCGTTGGCGGTGTTGCCCCAGCTGTCGATGACCATGCCGTTGGTGCGGTTGACGATCCGGTACCAACCGCCGCCCAGGTCGACCAGCTGCCACTGCAGGTTGTTGCTGCCGTCCCAGTTCCACTGCTTGACGTTCGACCCCGACGCCACGTTGCCGCCGCTGTCCAGCACCAGGCCGGTGGTGGCGTTGACGATCCGCACGTAGGTCGACGGCGGCGTCGGTGACGCCGAGGCCGACGGTGACGCCGACGGCGAGGAGGTGCTGCCGGACCCGGTCAGGCGGTAGGTGCGGCCGGCCTGGCCGGTCAGCGCGACGACGTCGGCCTCGGGCTTGGTGACGGTGACGGCCTCACCGGTCTCGCTGTCGACGACCTGGTAGGTCCCGGTGAAGATCCGGTTGCGCACCTTGACGGTGCCGGCGCGGTCGAACTTGACGAGGATCTCGGTGGCCACACCGGAGCTCCAGGTCGTGCCGACGGTGTAGCCGCCGCGCCCCCGCAGGCCCTGCACCTTCCCGCTCGGCCACGCCGAGGGCAGCGCGGGCAGCACGTGCAGCTCGCCGTTGTGGCTCTGCAGCAGCATCTCGGCGATGCCGGAGGTGGCGCCGAAGTTGCCGTCGATCTGGAACGGCGGGTGCAGGTCGAACATGTTCGGCGCGAGCCGGTCCGTCCTGACCAGGAGGCGGATCAGGTTGTGCGCGCGGGCGCCCTCCTCCATTCGCGCCCAGTAGTTGATCTTCCAGGCGAGCGACCAGCCGGTCCCGTCGTCTCCGCGCAGCTCCAGGGTTCGGCGCGCCGCGTTGTACAGCGTCGGGGTGCCCCGCTTGGTGATCTGGTTGCTGGGGTGCAGGCCGTACAGGTGGGAGATGTGCCGGTGGTTCTGCTCGGTCTCCACCCAGTCGTAGAGCCACTCCTGGATGTTGCCGCGCGAGCCGACCTTCATCGGCGCGAGCCGGTCGCGGGCCGCGAGGACCCGGGTGCGGAAGTCGGAGTCGGTGCCGAGCGCCAGGCTCGCCTGCGCGCACGCGTTGAACAGGTCGCGCAGGATCTGGTTGTCCATCGTCGGGCCGGCGCACACGCTGACGCCCGAGTGGTGGGGCAGTTCCGGGGAGTTCGACGGGTTCGTGACGAGATAGCCGAGACTCGGTTCGGTCACCAGGGTGTCGAGGAAGAACTGCGCGGCGCCCTTCATGGCGGGGTAGTACTGCTGCAGGAAGTTCACGTCGCCGGTGAACTGGTAGTGCTCCCAGATCAGGGTGGACAGCCACGCGCCGCCGGTCTGCCACATGCCCCACAACGCGCCGTCGACGACCGACGTGGCCCGCCACGCGTCGGTGTTGTGGTGGGTGACCCAGCCACTGGCGTTGTACTGCACCCGCGCGGTGCGGGCGCCGGTCACCGAGAGGTCGTTGATCATCTTGAACACCGGGTCGAAGCACTCCGACAGGTTCGTCGTGTCGGCCGGCCAGTAGTTCATCGGCAGGTTCGCGTTGATGGTGTACTTCGAGTCCCACTGCGGGGCCAGCGAGTCGTTCCAGATGCCCTGCAGGTTGGCCGGCTGGGTGCCGGGGCGCGAGGAGGAGATCAGCAGGTAGCGGCCGAACTGGAACAGCAGCACCGAGAACTGCGGGTCGGTGGTGTTCGCGTGCTGCGCGATCCGCACGTCGGTCGGCTGGTCGGCCGCGGACGTCCGGCCCAGGTCGAGCGTCGTGCGCCCGAACAGGTTCTGGTAGTCGGCCACGTGCCGGGACCGCAGGTCGTCGAAGTTGCGGGCGACGGCGGAGTTGAGGTTGTTGCGGGCGATGCCCTGGTAGTCGCCGCCGACGTTCTGGTAGTTGACGTAGCTGGAGCCGATGGAGATCAGCAGCGTCACGCTGTTGGCGCCCCGCACCTGGAGCGTACCGCCGGAACTGCTGACCGTGCCGCCGTCGGTGACGGCCTTGGCCAGTGCCAGGAACTTGACCGAGCCGGTCTTGCCCTCGAAGTTGCCCGAGATGCCGTCGATACCCACCGACGTGCCGTCGGGGCTGGTGCGGGTGACGCGCTGCGGGCTGTCGAACGTCGCGGAGAAGGTGATCGATCCGGCCCGGTCGGCGGTCAGGCGGACGACGATGACCTGGTCGGGCGCGCTGGCGAACGTCTCACGCCGGTAGTTGACGCCGTTCTGCGAGTACGTGGTCACCGTGGTGGCCGTGGTCAGGTCAAGCAGCCGGTTGTACCCCGAGACTCCGCTGGAGCCGGCGCTGAAGGTGAGCCGCAGGTTGCCCACGGTCTGGTAGGCGAGCTGGCCCGCGGGGCTGCCCAGCATGTTCTGGTCGATCAGGGTCTGGGCCTGGCTCCACTGGTTCTGGAATACCAGCTGCCTGATCTGCGCCAGCGCCCCCGCGCCGCGCGTGTTGCTCTGGTCGTACGGCCCGCCGCCCCAGACGGTGTCCTCGTTGAGCTGGAGCCGCTCGACGTCGACGTTGCCGAACACCATCGCGCCCAGGCGCCCGTTGCCGATCGGCAGCGCGCGCAGCCAGTCCGTCCCGGCGCTCTCGTCGTACCACAGCGCCAGATCGTTCGCGGCGAGCACCTGCGCCGGCGCCACCGACCCGGCTCGCGCGGCCGCCGTCCACTGCAGGGGCAACAGCGCGGCTCCGGCTCCGGCCGCGCCGAATCGCAGCGCTTGCCTTCGGGTGAAATCAGACAATTCACTTCTCCAAGTCCACGGCGGGTACGGACACGTCGGAATCGTTTCGACCAGGAGTTCGGCTCCGGGCGAGACGCGGCGGGTGTCCGGGGGGATGACCTGCGGCCCGAAGGCTCTGAGGGAGGCGGCGGTAGGGGTGAAGTTCTCTCCGGCAGGGCCTCCCACCGCCATAAGAGGCCCTGCCGGAGCCCGGAGAGGGTCGTTGTGCGGCCCTCTCCGGAGTCAACGGGACATCGGTCGGCACAGCGTGCCGCGGCCGGTCACGGGCTGGTGCAGGTGAGGGTGGGGGTCGACGGCGTGCCGGTGGCGAGGAACCCGAAGGTGGCCGAGCCGCCCGCCGGGAGCGAGCCGTTGTAGGAGGCGTTCTTCACCGTCACCGCGGAACCGCTCGTGCTCAGCGTGCCGTTCCACGCCTGGGTGATCGTCTGGCCGCTGCCGAGCGTCCACCTGACGGTCCAGCCGTTGATCGCCGAGCTGCCCGCCTTCACCGTGACCAACGCCTGGTAGCCGCCGGGCCACGAGTTCTGCGGCTGGTACTCGGCCACGCAGGCGCCCGGCGGCGGGGGCGACGGACTGGTGTGCGGCGACTGCGAGGGCGACTGGGAGGGCGACTGTGACGGCGACTGCGAGGGCGACTGTGACGGGCTGGCCGAGGGGGAGGCGCTCGGCGACGACTGGCCCGGCGGCACGTACGGGCACTTGTTGCGGTACATCGAGATGTTGCTGGAGTCCGCCAGCGGGCACAGGAACTGGGTGTACCGGGTGTCGTTGTCCACCCAGATCTTCAGCCAGGGGATCAGCACCCGCATCTCGGTCGTGTTGGCCCGCGTCGCGAACAGGTGGTCCACCCCGGTGATCTCCACCCACGCGCTCGGCGTCGAGGCCGGGATCGTGGTGTACAGCCCGTTGAGGTACGACTGCGTGACCGTCGTGTCCCGCTGGCCGGAGATGAACATCGTCGGCACCCGGTCGTTGGACAGGCCGTAGTCCCCGACGGGCGAGCCGGGCGCGAGCCCGATCCCGGCCTTGAGGGTGGGCCGCCGGAGGATCGCGCTGAGGACCCCCGCGCCGCCCGCCGAGTGGCCGACGACCGACAGCCGGTTGGGGTCGACCCGGTCGCGTACCGAGCTGCGCTGGGTGAGGTAGTCCAGCGCGGCGAGCAGCTGGGTCCCCCGGGCGTCCGCGCTGTCGGTGCGGCTGTTGGTCTCGATGCCGATCACCACGAAGCCGAAGGAGGCGAGCCAGGGGCCCATCCAGGCCTCTTCGTTGGCGAACAGGGCGGAGTAGCCCGGCACGATCGCGACCCCGCCGAACGTCCCCTGGCTGGTGTCGGTCGGATAGTAGATCACTCCGCCGCCGAAGCCGTTGCCGGCCGGCACGCTGGTCTGCGCGGTCGCGAAGGTCCCCCTGGTCGCCGCGACACTCGCCACGGTCGGGTTCGGCCCGCGCTGGTAGGGATTGTCCGCGGCCGATGCCGGCCGGGTCGCGATGGCCGCCGAGAACAGCCCGATGACGGCCACCGCAGCCGCCATCGCCCGGCCCATCGCGCGCCGGAGCGACCGGCTCCGCGAGCCGGGTTCGGACGCGGGCGTGGATGGTCGCCGGGTTCCCGGCGGCGGAACGACGTGTGCGCCCATGCCTGAGCCTCCATGACTGCAACCAGAGAAAGGGGGAACGCGGGGCATTCAGCGCTGGACGCCGTGCTCCCGGGCAGGGGAGCGCACACCATGAGGGCGTCGCGAAGGGCGGCCCTCCGCCCCGCGCACCACCACCGGACAGCGGGAGACCGCCTCGGGGCTCAGTGTGGAAACCTCACCGAAATGTGTCAAGGGTAGGGTGACGCAGCGAAACCCCCGATCTATGCAAACCGCCTTGTGATCCCGGCATCGTCACAGCCGGCCGGTGGTCCGGGAGCGAAGTCATCGGATGAACGTTTCACCCCGGCGTCTTCTCGGGTGAGCCCCGCGGAGCCTCTGATGCGGCAGTTCGGCCGCTTCCGCGCCCTTCCGCGGTCGCGGCCGGACGCACAGCGCCACTTGACACCGTGCCCCCGCCTCGGCTTTGCTCCGCCCCACCACCACCGGTTGGTCTGTCGATGTGGAGGAGGGCGAAGACGAGGGCAAGTTGTTAGCGTTAACAATCATCCGAGGGGCATGCCTGCGTCGGCTCGTCCCCGGGACCCCGGCGGACACCACGTCGAGGCCCCGCGACCGCCGTTGGCGGAGGCCTTTCGGAGACGGGCGGGTCACGCCGCCGTCAGTCCGTCGTCACCGGGTGCAGCGACGCGTGCATGGTGCCCTCGGGCTGGAGAGTGAGGCCGATCTTCGGTGCGAACTCACCCGGCTCCACCTCCAGATGGAAGCGCTGGGCGATGGTGGCCAGGACGAGGACCGAGGCGACCATGGCGAAACGCACGCCGATGCACACGCGAGTGCCGCCGCCGAAGGGGAACCAGGCACTCTCGGTGACCGTTCCGGCCGACGAGGCGTCCCGCGCCCACCGTTCCGGAGAGAACTCCTGCGGGTTCCCGAACCAGCGCGGGTCGAAGTGGGTGGCCCACGGGCTCATCCACACCTGGGTGCCCTTCCGTAGGGGCCGGCCCGCCAGCGTCGCTCCCTCGTCCGCCAGCGCGTAGATCATCCAGACCGGCGGCCGCATCCGCAGCGCCTCCTTGACGATCTGCTCGCAGTACGGCAGGCGCGCGTAGTCCTCGTAGCCCGGGACACGGCCGTTCAGGACCCGCCGCAGTTCATCGGTGAGCCTCTCCCGGACCCGGGGGTGGCGGGAGAGCAGATACCAGACCCACGCCAGCGCGGTGCCGGTGGTCTCGTGCGCCCCGACGTACATGGTGACGCACTCGTCGCGGATCTCCTTGTCGGTGAGGTGCGCGCCCGCGGCGTCCCGCGCGGCCAGGAGTCTGGTGAGCAGGTCGTCCCGTTCGGTCGGCGACTCACGCCGGAGGGTGACCAGGCGGCGCACCTCCGTGTCGAGGACGTCGACCGCGCGCTTGAGGCGGCGCCGTCCGGGCGTGCGCATCCAGTCGGGCATCATCGGCCCGAGACCGCGGAACTCGACGCCGATCTGGTGCTGGGCGATGAGCATGGAGTCGGCGATGACCTCCTCGCGCACCCCCGAGTCGGTGCCGAAGATCGTGCGGACCGTGATGCGCTGGCTCAGCGCGAGCATCTCCGCCGTGACGTCGACGCGCCGGCCGGGCGCCCACCGCGCGGTGAGCTCCTGCGCCGCCGCGCTCATGATCTCCGCGTACGCGCGGACCTGCCGGGGGCGTACGGCGGGCTGCACCATGCCGCGCTTGCGCCGCCATTCGGGGCCACGGGACGTGATGAACCCGTCGCCCAGCAGGTGCCTGAAGGCGTAGCCGAGGTCGGGCTTGCGGAAGGTGAACTCGCGGCCGGCGAGCACCTCGTGGATCATCTCGGGGTTGTTCAGGAAGACGACGGGGGTCGGGCCCAGCCGCCACCGCACCTGGTCGGCGGGGTAGGAGGCCAGGCGGCTCAGGAACGCGAGGGGGTCCCTGGCGAACTCCGGGAGGCTGCCGAGGAGCGGCAGCCCGCGCGGGCCGTCGAGGACCGGGGCGATGGCGGTGCGGTCCGCTGCCGTGGTCATGAGGGGACTCCTTCGAGGGCGAAGAGGCCGGAGAGGTGGGCGGACAGCAGCGCCACCGAGGGGTGGTCCAGGGCGACAGTGGAGGGGAGGTCGGCGCCCAGCGCCTCGGAGAGCACGGTGCGCAGGTCGATGACCATGATCGAGTCGAGTCCCATGACGGCGAACTCGAGCTCGTCGTCGATCTCCGCGCCTTCGCCGAGCACGCCGGCGGCCGCGGCGCGGACGGTCTCCCTGAGCAGCCCGTCCCGCGACGCGGGGTCGAGCGTGGCGAGTTCGTCCCGGAGCCAGCCACGCGGACGGCGCCGGGAGACCACCGGACCGGCGGGCGGGGGGACGGGACGAGGCGACGCGCCGGGGAGGAGCGCCGCGGCCGGATGCCCGTCCAGGTGGGAGGCGTGGCGCTCCTCGTCCAGGCGTACGGCGACCAGCCGGGCGGGACGGTCGGCCAGGGCCTCCAGGAGCAGGTCCTCCGCCTCCCGGTCGCTGAGCGGGCTCACCCCGCTTCTCGCGGAGGCCCGCTCCGTCGCCGCCGAGGCGGCGAGCCCACCGGCGTCCTCCGGGATCCAGGGCCCCCAGCCGATGCTCGTGGCGGGGACGCCGCGGGCGCGCAGCGACTCGGCGAGGCCGTCGAGGTAACCGTTGGCCGCCGCGTAGTTGGCCTGACCGGCGGAGCCGAGCACGGCCGAGGCGGAGGAGAACAGCACGAAGGACCTGAGGGTACGCGGGTCCAGGACCGCCGCCAGGGTGTCGGCGCCCCGGGCCTTGGCCGCGAAGACCTCGCGGAAGGAGGAGCCGGTCATCCGGTCGAAGGCCCGGTCGTCCGTCGTGCCCGCGAGGTGGAGCACGATCCCCAGCGGGGCGTCCCGTCCCGCCTCGGTGACGGCCCGGCGGCAGGCCGCGGGATCGGTGACGTCGCCCTGGACGACGCGGACCCGGACGCCCTCGGCGGTCAGGCGGGCGATGACCGCGCGGGCGGCGGCGCCGGGGGCCGAGCGTGCCATGAGCGTGACGGCGGGGACGCCGTGGCGGGCCAGGATCGCGGCGGCGCTCAGGCCCAGCGCGCCGAGTCCTCCGGTGATCAGGGCCGCGACGCCGGCCGGCGGAGAGTCCGTCCGCTCGCGCCGCCGGGGCGTCAGCCGCGCCGCCCGGACGCCCGCCGGCCCGACGGCGAGCCTCGTCTCCGGGACGCCCTCGTCCAGCAGTCGCGTGAGGGCGGCGGCGACGTGGGCGGGCTCCCAGCCGGCGTCGAGCGTCACCCTGATCAGCCGCCGTTCCCGCTGCTCGGTCTCCAGGGACGAGAGCATGCCCCACAGCGCCTCGCGGACCGGTGCCACGCGGTGGTCCGCCGCCGCCACGACCACGTAGGGAACGTGGGGCGGGGCGGCCTTGAGGGAGTCCGCGAGGGCCTGGACGGCGGTCAGCGCGTCGTCCGACGTGGCGGGCGCCGGGGGCGGGGTGAGGAACCGGGTGTCCAGGATCAGATCGGTCGCCAGGCCGGGTGGCAGATCGGGGGGCGGATCGGGAAGCGCGGCGTCGCGGCCGAGCGCCCGCGTCCGGTGCCCGAGCCGCTCGCACGCCTCGCCGATCCCGCCGCCGGCGCCCAGGACGGCGATGTGACGGACCCGGTCGCCGGGGCCGGCCGTCGCCGCCCAGCCGGTCCAGGTCAGCTCGTAGGCGTTGGCCGCGCCGGCCCGCAGCGACCGGCGCAGCAGCGCGCGCGGCGCCATGCGGAAGCGGAAGCCGTCCACGGTGAGGATGGTCGCGCCGTGCGCGTCGAACATGTGGAGGTCGGCGGAGGCGATCCGCCGGAAGTCGCCGTCCGGGCCGGTCTCGCCGTCGAGGGTGGCCCTGACGTGTCCCCACAGGTCCCCGCCCGGTGCGGGACGGCCGGGGAAGGACAGGGCGGCGGCCGCGAACGGGATCGCGAGGTCCTGCCTCTCGGTCGCGGTGTCCCCGCGGGCGCCGGCGACCGCGAAGACGACGGCGGACTGCAGGCACGAGTCGAGCAGCCCGGGGTGGATCTCGTAGTCCCCGGGGTCCTCGCTCATCGCGGGCGGCCGGGTGAAGCGGATGAGTGCCTCGGCGCCGCGGATCCACACCTGGTCGATCCACCGGAAGGACGGGCCGAGGTGGTAGCCGAGCCCGCGCAGGTGCCGGTAGAAGTCCTCGCCGGTGAGGTGTGTCGCGGCCCCGGCCATGAACGCGTCCGGGTCGGGCGCGCCGCGCGCGGGAGCGGGGGCGCCGGGGACGAGCCTGGCCGTCAGGTGCTCCTGCCAGCGGTCGGCCTCCACCAGGCTCTGCACGCTGACGGTCCGCCTGCCGTCGCCGGCCTCGGTCTCGACGGTCTGCAGTTCGTAGCGCTCGCCCTCGCGGATCACCAGCGCCCGGGGGAAGTGCAGGTCCTCCAGGGAGACGGGGGCTCCTTGGGGCGCCAGCGCCGACAGGGCCGTCGCGATCTGGGAGGCGCCCGGCACCGAGACCGTGCCGTAGAGGCGGTGGTCGTCGAGGTGCGGCGGGTAGTCCGTGGTGCGCTCGGTGCGGAAGACCCGGCCGCGGAAGGCGGGTGAGCGCAGCGGAGTGCCCCAGGGAGGCGCCGCCGTCCTGGCCCGCGCCCAGTGCCGGGTGGGCGCGAACGGATAGAGCGGCGCGCCGGAGCGGGGGACGCCGCCCGGTCCCCGGGCCGCCCGCCAGCGGACGTCCTGGCCCAGCAGGTAGAGCGAGGCGAGGGCGGCGCGCAGGGAGGCGTGGTCGCGCGCTCCCCTGCGCAGGGAGGAGACCGCGCCCGGGGCGAATCCCCCGGCACGGACCAGGTTCACCAGGGTCCGGTCGGGGCCGACCTCCAGGCAGACGTCGACGTCGAGCGCGGTCAGCCACCGCAGGCCGTCGTGGAACCGGACGGGCTCACGGGCGTGCCGGCACCAGTACTCCGCGTCGTACGTCCCGGGACCGGCGGGCGACCCGGTGAGGTTCGAGATGATCGGCACCTCGGGGTCGTGGAACTCCACCCCGGCGAGCAGCCCGGCGAACTCCTCGACGGCGGGGTCGAGCAGGCGGGAGTGGAACGCGTGCGAGACGTTCAGCCGGCGATGGCGTACGCCCTCGGCGCGCAGGGCGGCTTCGAGCGCGTCCACGCCCTCCGGAGCGCCGGACAGCACGCTCGCCCGCGGGCCGTTGCGGGCGGCGAGGTCGAGACCGAAGTCGCCGGCCCAGGCGGCGGCCCGGTCGGCGGGGGCCTCGACGGACAGCATCGCGCCACGCGGGGTCGCCTGCATCAGCCGGGCGCGGTCGGCGACGAGCAGCAGGCCCGCCGAGCGCTCCAGCACGCCCGCGTGGACGGCGGCCGCGATCTCCCCGACGCTGTGTCCCATGACCACGGCGGGGGTGACGCCGAAGGACTCCCACAGGGCCGCGAGGGCGAGTTCCAGGGTGACGAGGGCGGGCTGGGTGATCCTGGTCTCGTCGAGCAGCCGCCGGTCGTCACCGTGGAACATCGCCTCGGCGAGGGAGACGCCGAGGACCGGCCGCAGGGTGCGGTCGCAGGAGTCGAAGACGCGCCGGAAGACCGGCTCGGTCTCGTAGAGGTCGCGGCCCATGCCGAAGTACTGGCTGCCCTGCCCCGAGAAGAGGAACGCGACGCGGGGCGGCCGGGTGGCCGGCGCGGCGGGCGGGTCCTCCCGGAGCGCCGCGAGGAGCTCCTCCCGGCCGCCGCCCAGCAGGACGCGGCGGTGGGGGAAGTGGGCGCGCCCGGCGCCCGCCGCCGCGGCGAGCGCGGGCAGTTCCCCGTCGGCCGCGGCCGACAGGCGGCGCTCCCACAGCGACGACAGCCTCGCGAGGCCCGCCGCGTCCGGCGCGGACAGTGGGATCAGATGGGGGCCGGACGACGGGAGCGGGACGGGCTCGCCGTCCGGCGGGGCGTCGGAGACGATCACGTGCGCGTTGGTCCCGGTGAAGCCGAACCCCGAGATCCCCGCCACCCTCGGGCGCTCTCCGCGGGGCCACGGGGTCGGGGCCGCGACGACCCGCAGGTCCGTCTCCGACCAGGCGATCTGCGGGTTGGGCGCGCTGAAGTGCAGGTTCGCGGGGATGGTGCCGTGCCGCAGGGCGAGGACGGTCTTGATGACGGCGATCACACCGGCGGCCGACTCGCTGTGGCCGATGTTGCTCTTCACCGAGCCCACGTGGAGCGGACCGGACCGCCGCCGTCCGAGGACCCGCCAGGCCGCGCCCAGCTCGATCGGGTCGCCCAGCGGCGTCCCGGTGCCGTGCGCCTCCAGATAGGACACATCGGCGCCGTCGGTTCCGGCGTCGGCGAGGGCCGCGGTCAGCAGCGCCTCCTGCGCCGTTCCGTTCGGCGCGGTCAGCCCGGACGACGCTCCGTCCTGGTTCACCGCCGTGCCCCGGATCACGGCGTACACCGGGTCGCCGTCGCGACGCGCGTCGCTCAGCCGTTTGAGGACGAGGACGCCGCATCCCTCGGCCCGGACGAACCCCTTCCCGTCGGCGGAGAACGACCGGCAGCGGCCGTCCGGCGCGAGCATGTGGGCCTGGCTCACCGCGACCGAGGACATGGGATCGAGCAGCACGTTGACGCCGCCCGCGAGGGCCGTGTCGGACTCTCCGGAGCGCAGGGACCTGACCGCGAGGTGCACGGCCACCAGGGACGAGGAACACGCCGTGTCGACGGCGAGGGCGGGCCCGGTCAGCCCCAGCGTGTAGGCGACGCGCCCGGCCGCGGCGTTCAGCGCCGTGCCGGTGCCGTAGTAGGCGTCCACCGCCTCGGCGCCGCCCGCCGCCAGGACACGCGCGTAGTCGCCGTAGCTGATGCCGACGAACACGCCGGTGCGGGTGTTCCGCAGGGTCCGCGGGTCGATGCCGCCGTCTTCCAGGGCATGCCAGGCCGACTCGAGCAGCAGCCGTTGCTGCGGGTCCAGGTTGTCGGCCTCCCGGGCCGGGATGCCGAAGAACGCCGCGTCGAAGCGGGTGATGTCACGCAGGAAGCCGCCCTGGTCGGTGGTCATCCGGCCGCGCGCGGCCGCGTCCCAGCGGTCCTCGGGTGCGGTGGTGACGCCGTCGCGCCCCTCGCGCAGCAGCTCCCACAGCTCGTCCACCGAGTCGGCCTGGGGGAAGCGTCCCGCCATGCCGACGATGGCGATGGGCTCGGTGACCGGATCCGGCTCGGTGGAGACGGCGGCGGGATGGATGACGGGGTGCGGCCGTACGTCCCGGGGTGCAGGCGCCGGGTCCGCGGCGGACCGGCCGTCGCCGTCACCGTCGCCGAGAAGGAAGCCGGACAGTTCGGCGATGGTGGGGTGGTCGAACAGGTCCGCCGGGCGCACCGGCGTCCCGAACACCCGCGACAGCGTGACGGCCAGGTCGGCCGCCATGATCGAGTCGAGCCCGAGGGAGAGGAACCCGGCGTCGTCCCGGAGCGCCGCGGGGTCGTCGTGCCCGAGCTGCACGGCGAGCAGCCGCGCGACGTGGGCCCGGACCACGCTCTCCCGTTCACGCTCCGGCAGGCCGCGCAGGTCCGGCAGGCCCCCCGCCCTCCGCGCCTCCTCCGTCTCCGCTGTCTCGGGTGCCTCCGGTGCCTCCGGCGCCGGTCCGGAGGCCGCCTCCCGCCGGGCGGCGCCCCCGGCCAGCTCCGCGAACAGGCCGCGCGGGCGCAGGCCCGACATGGTGCGCCCGAAGCGGTCCACGTCGAGCGGGCAGGCCACCAGGTGCCCGGCCGGCCCGGAGACCCGGTCGGCCAGCGCCGCACAGCCCGCCCCCGGGTCCAGCTCGCCGACCCCCACCCGGGCCGAGCGCTCACGCGTGACGTCGTCCGCCAGTCCGGCGCCGTCAAGGGCCCACGGGCCGTACGCGATGCTCACGGCGGGCAGCCCGATGGACAGCCGGTGGGCGGCCAGGGCGTCCAGGCCGCCGTTGGCGGCGGCGTACGCGGCGCAGCCCTTGGTGCCCCACACGGCGGAGACCGACGAGACCAGGACGAAGAAATCCAGCGGCCAGACGCGGGCGGCCTGGTGCAGCCACCAGGCTCCGCCGTACTTGTGCCGCAGCGCCGCCTCGAAGTCCGCGGCCCGCAGGTCGGCCGCCGGGGCGCGGCCGAGCGTGCCTGCCGCGTGGATCACTCCCCGCACGGCGGGCATGTCGCCCAGCGGCGCGCAGGCCGCGGCCAGGGCCTCGGGGGTGTCGCAGCCTCCGCCCCGGTAGACGACGCGCACCCCGTCGCGCCGCAGCCGGGCCAGCAGGGCCGAGCCCTCCCCGGTCAGCTCGCCGGGCGCGCGGCGGCCGACGACGAGGAGATGCCGGGCGCCGCGCCGGACGAGGTCGCCGACCAGTTCCCGGCCCACGGCGCCGAGCCCGCCGGTGACGACGTAGGTGGCGTCGTCCCGGACGGTCAGGTGCGACGGCTGCCGGTCCGCCGGCCGCAGCCGGGCCACCAGGACGCGTCCGTCGCGGACGGCCGCGAGGTCCTCGTCGCCGCCGGCGGCGGCGAACTCGACCAGGGCCCGCGCGTCCTCGGGGGTGGGCTCGCCGGGCAGGTCCACGACGCCGCCCCAGGCGTCGCCGAACTCCAGCCCCAGCACGGGCGCCAGGCCGTGCAGGAGACCGTGGTCCGTGGCCGGGACGTGGTCGCGCTCGCTCGTGCGCAGGGCGGCGCGGGTCACCACGTACACCCGGCGGCCCGGCCGTCGCGCCGCCAGCTCGCGCACCTCGGCGGTGACGGCGGCGCAGAGATCGGCCCCCGCCGGCATCGGCGACGCCCGCATCGCCAGGAGCACCGGTCCGCCGGCGTCGGCGCGGACGGCGTCGGGACACGCCGACTCGATCAGGCCGAGGAGTTCGCGGTCGTCTCCCGACAGCGTCACGGCGGCGGTGTCGACCGACGCCGCGACCTCCCGGACAGCCCAGCCGATCTCGTACGTGGAGGGGCGGCCGGGGGCGTACCGCTGCCGCTGCCAGGGGTAGGCCGGCAGGTCGGTCACCTGCCGCGGCAGGCCGGCGGCGTTCCGGGCCGGTTCGGCGACCTCCCCGGGCGAGTCGGTCGCCGGGCCCTCGTCGGCCAGGCGGCGCAGGGCCGCGGCCGCCGCCTCCGGATCGGCGGCGTCGATCCAGGCCTGGACGGCGTGCCGGGTCGTCCCGTGCGTGGCCGTGTAGGCGAAGGCCGCGTAGCGCTCGGGACCCAGCGCGACGACACGTTCCGCGTAGCGGGCGGCGAGGGCCCGCAGCGCCCGGGGCGTCCTGGCCGACACGGTGAATCCCCTGACGGGGACGCCCTCCGCGGGAGGCGTCACGGGGTCGGGCGGGCCCACGATCACGTGGGCGTTCGTGCCGCTCATCCCGAACGAGCTCACCCCGGCGTACGGCCCGCAGCCCTCGGCCCAGCCGGTGAGCGTCTCCGGCACGACGATGCCGGTGCCGGACAGGTCGATCCTGGGGTTGAGCGTCCGGAAGTGGACCACCGGGGGCACCTGGCGGTGCCGTACGCACAGGAGGGCCTTGATCAGCCCCGCGATGCCCGCGGCGGCCTCCAGGTGCCCGAAGTTGCTCTTGACGGACCCGACGTGCAGCGGCAGGCCGCCGTTGTCCCGGCCGATGACCGCCGCCAGGGCCTCCATCTCGATCGGGTCGCCGAGGGCGGTGCCCGTGCCGTGCGCCTCGACGTGCCCGATGTCGGAGGGCCGGAGGCCGGCGTCCTCCAGGGCCGCCCGCAGGAGGGAGATCTGGGAGAGCGGATTGGGCGCGGTGAAGCCGCCGGACCGGCCGTCCTGGTTGACGGCCGTGCCCCGGATCACCCCGTGGACCCGGTCGCCGTCGCGCAACGCGTGGTCGAGCCGCTTGAGGACGACCGCCCCGCACCCCTCTCCCCGGGAGAAGCCGTTCGCCCTGGCGTCGAACGGCCGGCACAGGCCGTCCGGCGACAGGGATCGGGTCTCCCGCACCAGCTGCGCCGAGGTGGGCGACAGGATGAGGTTCGTGCCGGCGGCGAAGGCGATCTCGCACTCTCCGCGGCGCAGGGCCTGCACGGCCAGGTGTACGCCGACGAGCGAGGAGGAGCAGGCGGTGTCGACCGCGAGCGTGGGCCCGGTCAGCCCCAGCGCGTACGCGACGCGGCCCGCGGCGAAGTTGTGGCCGTTGCCGGTGGTGGCGTAGGCGTCGGGCTCGTCCCGCAGCCAGTCGCGGTAGTCCTGCCACATGACGCCGAGGTAGAAGCCGGCGCGGGTGCCCGCGACCCGCTCCGCCGGCAGGCCCGCGTTCTCCATCGCCTCCCACACCACCTCCAGCAGCAGCCGGTGCTGGGGATCGAGATGACGGGCCTCGCGGGGGCTGATGCCGAAGAACTCCGCGTCGAAACCGAGCACGTCGTCGAGGAACCCGCCGCGCTGGGGCAGGCCTTCCCACGCGTCGCCGAAGGGGCCCCTGCGCTCGCGCGGCATCGGGCGCACCAGGTCGCGGCCCGCGGTGAGGGCCGCCCAGTAGCCGTCGAGGTCGGTGATGCCTCCGGGCAGCCTGAGCCCGGCGCCCACGATCGCGATCGGCTGGTTCCCCCGCTGTTCGTCGAGCTGCCGCCGCAACGTGCGGATGGTGGCGAGGGCACGGGTGAGCGGGGTCGGCTTGGTGGCCTCTTCCATGGCGGATCCCTCGGGGTGGGTGGACGGGTCAGGCGCTGTTCGCGGCCGGGGACAGTTGGTGGCAGAGGGCCCGCGACAGCGCCTTGGAATTGGTGTGCGCCCACAGCAGCGTGGGCGAGAGCCTGAGACCGAACGCCGATTCCAGGCGGTTGCGCAGCTCCAGGCTCATCAGCGAGTCGAGCCCGAGCCCCTTGAAGGGGACCTCGCTCTCGATGTGCTCGGGCGCCAGGCGCAGGACGCGTCCGGCGAGCTCCCGGATCTTGGTCTCCACCAGGGCCAGCCGGGCCTGCTCGGGCAGCTCCGAGAGGCGGGCGCGGAACTCGCCGCCCTGCCCGGCGCCCGGGTCCCGGGCCGCCTCCCGCAGGTGGCGCCAGCTTCCCAGCGCCGCCGTCGCCGGGTACGCGTCGAACCACCGGCGTGGTTCGAGCTCCACGTAGCCCTGCACGGCCGCGCCGGTGTCCAGCATGCGGACCAGCGCCGGCCAGGCCTCGGACGTCGGGAAGCCTCCCATGCCCAGGTCGGCGAGCCTGGCGCCGCGCCTGGCGTCCCCGGCGGCCAGGCCCACCTCGGTGAAGGGACCCCACTGCACGCTGAGCCCCGGCAGGCCGCGCCGCCTCCGGGACTCGGCGAGCGCGTCCAGGAAGGAGTTCGCCGCCGCGTAGGCCGCCTGTCCCGCGGTGCCGACGAGCGCCGCCGCGGACGAGAAGAGGACGAAGAGGTCCAGCGGGTCGTCCGTGGTGGCCGCGTCGAGGTTGCGGGCGCCGTCCACCTTGGGGCGCGTCGTGTCGGCGAGGTGCCGGGGCGTCATGCGGGTGACCGTGGTGTCGGCGAGCACTCCGGCCGCGTGGAACACCCCGCGCAGCGGCGGCAGGTCCCGCCGTACGTCGTCCAGCGCCGCACACAGCCCCGCCTGGTCCGCGACGTCGCACACGACCGTGCGCACCCGCGTCCCGCCGTCCCGGAGCGCGGCGACGCGCCGGGCCGGGCCGGGGCCGGGCTCCGAGCGCCCCAGCAGGACCAGGCAGCCCGCGCCGTTCTCGGCGAGGAACTCCGCGAGCGAGAGGCCGAGCGCCCCCATGCCGCCGGTGACGAGGTAGGTGCCGTCCGCGCGGAAACGCCCGCCGGGCAGCGGCACACAGGCCACCCGGCCGACCGTCTCCGGGGCGGTGAGCACGGCCTCGTCGCCGTCCTCCGGCGGATGGGCGAAGGGGCGGGTGCCGATCGGCAGGGGGCCGAGTTCGTCCGCCGTGACCAGGTCCCAGACCCGCGCGAGCGTCTCCGGCGCGCGCCCGGCGAGCTCGGCGGGGTCGACGACGGCGTAGATCACGCCCTCGCGGAACAGGCCCAGGTCCACCCGCTGGTACGGCCCGCCCCCGGGGCCTCTGACATCGACGAACCGGCCGCCCCGGGCGAGCGCGCCGAGGCCGGCGGGCAGCGTCGATCCGCCGAGACAGTCGACGACGACGTCGGCTCCCCTGCCGCCGGTGACCCGCCGTACCGCGTCGGGCCAGGACGGGTCGCGCAGGTCGATCCGCTGCAGGTCGATCCGCTGTGGGCCGGTCGGGAGCGGGTCGATCCGAGGTGCGTCGGCCGGATGCGAGTCGGTTGGATGCGGGTCGATCCGGTCATGCTCGTGCGGTGCCGGGCCGGGCGCCGCGGTGACGACCCGCGCGCCCAGGCGCCGTGCCAGCCGTACGGCAGCCTGTCCGAGAGCACCGTCCCCGGACAGGACCAGCACGGTCTGGCCCGGCTGGACGCGGCCGATCTCGGTGAGGGCGTGCCAGGCGACGGCCGCCGGGAGCGCGATCCCGGCCGCCTCGGCGTCGGTGAGCGCGTCCGGGATCGTCCGGGCGTGCTCCGCTCGGACGACGACGTGGCTGGCCGGAGGACCGGCGGCGAGGGCCACCACCCGGTCCCCCCGGTTCACCGAGGCCCTCCGGTCCTCTCCGTCCGGTCGGTCCTCTCCGTCCATCCGGGCCCCTCGGGCCGGCCCGGTCGCGACGACCCTGCCCGCGACGGCGTTCCCCGTGGACGGCGCCGCCGTGACCTCGATCTCGATCTCGCCGTCCTCCGGCGGACGTCGCTCCAGGGGGACGTGGTCCCGCCCCTCGGCCCGGAAGGGCTGCGGTCCGGTGCGAGGGGCGGGAAGCGTGGGGTCCGGCTCGGGTTCGCCTCGGGTGATCCTGGCCGCCAGCCGGGTGGAGCCGCGCAGCACGATCTGGTCCTCGGCGTCCGGGCCGAGCAGTTCGGCCGCGCACCGGGCGGCCCAGCCGGAGCCGGTCCAGTCGGAGCCTGCGAAGTCGGCCGGGTCGACGTCGGCGGGGTCGGCGTCGGCGGGGTCGATGTCGGCGGGGTCGACGTCCACCAACCGTGGTTCGAGCTCCGGATGTTCGCGCCGCAGCACCCTGGTGTAGCCCCAGTAGAGCGCGGCCCCGGGGTCGGGGGGTGCGGTGGTGCCGATGCCCTGGGCCAGGGTGGTGACGACGGTCAGGCGCGGCGACGCGCCCGCCGTGACGCACTCCCTCACGATGCCGGTGAGCCGGTTCAGGCCCTCGATCTGCGCCTCGTGCCCGGCGTCCGCCCCCGGTGCGACGAACAGCACGGCGTCGGCCGCGGCCGCCTCGTCCGTCACTCGTGCGCCGGCCGCCGTGAGGGCTGCGGTGAGGGCCGCGACGAGCCGGTCGGTGGCCGGCGTCGCGCCGCCGTACACGGCCCAGCGGCCCGGCTCGGTGGGCATCCCGGCGGGGGGAGGCACCTCGGTCCAGCCGACGTGGTGCAGCCGGGCCGTGTCGGCGGTCGCGGCCGCGGCGCCAGGCAGCGGCCGCATTTCGAGGCCCTCCACGGTCAGCAGCGGCTCGTGCCGCTCGCCGAACACGAACACGTCCACCCGGCCGTCGCCGTCGCGTACGGCGTGCGACCAGCAGGCGGTGACGGGCTGGTCCGGATCGGCCAGGACCCGGACCCGCCGGACCGCGGTGGGCACCAGCGCGTCGGCTCCGCCGTACAGGGTGAGGGCGATCTGCAGGCAGCCGTCCCAGAGGGCGGGGTGCAGGGGGGAACCGGCGCGGCTGCTCCCGCTCAGGCGCTCGGCGAGGACCACCCGCCCGAGGGCGCGCCCGCCCGCCGGGTCCAGGTACAGCGTCCGCACCCCCTGGAAGGCCGGGCCGTAGTCGAGACCCCGGTCCCCGCACTCCTGGTAGAAGGAGCTCACGCCGGTGGGCTCCACACCCGTGTGCCACTCGGGAAACCCGGGCACGGGGAGCGGCTCCGGGTCAGCGGAGACCTCGGCGACGGCGTTGACGGTCCACTCGTCCGCCCCCTCGGGCAGCGACAGCAGGCGGAAGGCGCCGCCCCGCGGGTGGTCTCGCCACTCGGCGGTCAGGCGTGCGGGCCGTTCGTCGTCGAGGGCCACCTCCTTGTGGAAGACGACGTTCTCCAAGGTCAGGGAGCTCTCGGGGGCCAGCGCGCTCCGGGCGGCCAGCGGCGGACGGCCGGCGCGGGCCCGCGCGGTGGCGACGGCGGCGCCGAGAATCGCGGCCCCCGGCAGCACGGCCGTGCCGTACACCTTGTGATCGCCCAGCCAGGGGACGGCCCGCGCCGACAGTTCCAGGGCGCCGTGCCAGGCGCCGCGCTCACCGGGGGCGGGGCCGAGGCGGACGTCGAGGCCGCGGGCGGCCGGCCCGGACGCGGCCCCGCCCGCGACCCAGTGGCGGTCCGCGCGCAGGGGGTGGCCGGGCAGCGGGCGGAAGCCGTTCCTCGGCAGCTCGGCGAATGGTTCGAGCCCCGCCACGTACGCCCTGGCCAGGGCTGCCGCGAAGTCCCCGGTGCCGCCCGCGTCCCGGCGCAGCGTGGTCAGGACGGCGATCGGCCGGTCGCCTGCTCCGATCCCGGTGGCGGTCTCAGGGACGATCACGGGGTTGATCACGGGGGCGAGCACGGGGTGCGGGCTGATCTCGACGACGTGGGTGACGCCGTCCTCCAGGAGCGCGTTCATCGCGTCGGCGAACAGGACCGGGTCGCGCAGGTTGTCCGTCCAGTAGGCGGCGTCCAGTTCGGCGCCCTCGACCCGCCGGCCCCGGACCGTCGACAGCATCGCGACGCGGCCCTCGCACGGCCTCACCGGGGCGAGCGCGGTGAGCAGGTCCTCCCGCAGGGGGTCCATCTGGGGGCTGTGTGAGGCGTAGTCGACGTTGACCAGCCTGCAGTACGTGCCCTCGGCCTCCAGGATCTCCTTCAGCGTGAGCACGGCCTCCTGCTCGCCGGAGAGCACACAGGAGCGCGGCCCGTTGTGGACGGCCAGGGAGACGCTGTCCTCGAAGCCCGCGAGCGCCTCCACCGCCTCCTCCCGGGACAGGTCGACGGCGAGCATCCGGCCCCGGCCCGAGGCCCGGCGGGCGATGGCGCTGCGCCGCGCCATGACCAGGGCGGCGTCCTCGTAAGAGAGGATGCCCGCGACGGTCGCCGCGGTGATCTCGCCCTGGCTGTGACCGAGGACGACGTCGGGTTCGACCCCGCAGGCACGCCAGAGTTCGGCCAGCCCCAGCGACATGGCCCACAGCGTGGGCTGCAGCATGTCGATGCGGGTCGTCCACTCCTCGCCGCCGGAGCCGGAGAAGACGCCGCGCGGGTCCCAGGACACGTGGGGACGGAGGGCCTCGGCGCACCGGTCGACGACCGCGGCGAACAGCGGGCTCTCGCGGTACAGCGACTGGCCCATGCCGCTCCACTGCGAGCCCTGTCCCGGGAAGACGAAGGCGACGCGGCCCCTTTCGACGGCCCTTCCCGTCACCCCGCTCTCCGGGTCGGCGGCGAGCGTCTCCAGGGCGGCGCGGAGCCGCCCGGCGTCGGGGGCGACACACGCGGCCCGGACCGGGAAGTGGTCGCGGCGATGGGCGAGCCGGCCGGCGAGTTCGGCGATCCCGCTGACCTCCTCGATCCCGGTGACCCCCTCGGGGACGAAGGACGTCATTCGGCCGGCCAGTTCGGCGAGGGCCCCGCTGTCCTTGGCGGAGAGGGGGACGACGGCGGGCAGACCGGTCGGAACCGCGCCTGCGGGGGTGGCTTCGGGGTGCGTGCCCGGAGGCGGGGAGGACACGACGACATGGGCGTTCGTACCGCCCCAGCCGAACGAGCTGACCCCCAGGTGGACCGGGCCGTCCGGCGCGAGTGCGAGCGGCTCACGCGCGACGCGCACCCCCAGCCCCTCGAAGTCGATGCCGGGGTTGAGCGTCCCGGCGTGCAGGCTCGGCGGGACGACCCGGTGCCGCAGCGCGAGCAGCAGCTTGAACAGGCCCGCCAGGCCCGCGCACGCCTCAAGGTGGCCGATGTTGGTCTTCACCGAGCCGATGTGGACCGGGTCGCCGGTGCGGCCGGCGCCGAGGACCCGCCCGATGGCGGTCGCCTCGATCGGGTCGCCGCGCCCGGTCCCGGTGCCGTGCGCCTCGATGTAGGCGGGGACGACGCCCTGCCGGTAGGCCTGCCGCAGCAGGTCCTCCTGCCCTTCGGGACTGGGGGTGACCAGGCTGTCGCCGCCACCGTCGTTGTTGACCACGGTGCGGACGACCACGCCGTGGACGCGGTCGCCGTCCGCCAGCGCCCGGTCGAGCGTCTTCACGTAGAGCGCGGCGACGCCCTCCCCGCGGACGAAGCCGTCCGCGCCGGCCGCGAAGGCCGCGCAGCGCCCCTGTGGGGAGAGCGCGCCGAAATGGGTGAGCCCGACGGTGACATGCGGGTCGAGCATGAGGTTCACCCCGCCGACGATCGCGGCGTCGATCTCGCCCTGACGCAGGGCCTGCGCGGCGAGATGGAGCGCCACCAGCGAGGAGGAACACCCGGTTTCGACGGTCATGCTGGGGCCGCGGAGCCTGAGGAAGTACGACAGGCGCGCGGCGATGACGTCCAGGGCGTTGCCCACCAGGCTGTGCGGGGTCGCATGGGCGCCCCGCCGGCCGCGGAGGAGTTCGTAGTCGTGCCAGGAGGCTCCGACGTAGACCCCGGTCCTGCTGCCCGCGAGGTCGCTCGCGCGGACGCCCGCGTCCTCCAGGGTCCGCCAGCCCGTCTCCAGCAGGAGCCGCTGCTGGGGATCGATGTCGGCGGCCTCGCGCGGCGACACGCCGAAGAATGCCGCGTCGAAGCGGTCCACCCCGTCGATGAAGCCGCCCACCGCCTGGATCCGCCTGTCGGGATCGAGCGGCTGCGAGGCGTCCCAGCGGTCGGCGGGGACGGGTCCGATCGCGCTGTCCCCGTTCATCAGCAGCCGCCACAGGCTCTCGGCGTCGGGGGCACCCGGGAAGCGGCCGGCCATTCCCACGATGGCGATCGGGCAGGTGAGGTCGTGGACCGTGTCGGCGTCCATGCGCTGCCTTTTCTGTTCCGAAGCTTCCGCTGACCTTTCCGGGCCGAAGCTGTTTCGGTGGCGCCTGCTCGCGGCGGTTCTTCCGCAGCCTAGGATCGTGAATTCGGGCGTCACAACCCTTGTTGAATTCGGGCCCACCCCCTACCCGGCCCCTAAGGGGGTTGTCCGTCGCGCCGGGCCGTTCCTAGGCTCCGTTTACGGGAGTAACGGTCAACACCGCCACACCGTTTCTGGAGGTGCTGTGATCCCCTCCGCGCGATTACCTCTGACGCCATATCAGCGGGACGTCTGGGCGGCCGCCGCGGCCGCCGCGGACTCTCCGCAGTTCAACTGCCTCGTCCAGGAACGACTGACCGGCCCGGTCGACCTCGCGCTCCTGAGGTCCTGCCTGGCGCGCGCCGTGGCCGCCCACGCGGCTTTCCGGCTGCGGGTCGGCGAGCGGGACGGAACGGCCCACCAGTGGACCGAGGAGGGCATCCCCCCGATCGGCGTGGTCGACCTCTCCGCCGAGCCCGACCCCCGCGCTGCCTGCGACGCCTGGGCGGAGCGCTCGCTCGGCGTGGCCTTCCCGCTGACCGGCGGACCCCTCGCCGAGATCACCGTACTAAGGGAGGCCGCCGACGCGGTGCACGTCGTGGTCAAGGCGCATCACATCGTCGCCGACGGCTTCGGGCTGAACCTCTTCGTCACCGGCGCCCTCGACGACTACGCCACCGGCGCCTCCGCCGGAATAAGCGCGCCCTCCTATCTCGATTTCGCCGGCACGGCGGCCGGATATACCGGTTCGGCGGAGCACCGGAACGACCTCGAATTCTTCCGCCAGGCCCTTCGGGACGTTTCTCCCGCGCTTTTCACCAGGAAATCGACCGGCGGCAGGGCGCGTTTCGTTTTCGCCGTGGAAAAGGACGTCGTCGAGCGGCTCCGGCGGCGCGGGCAGCCCATGTTCCCGTTCCTGGCGGGTGTCTTCGCCGCCTACCTCGGCCGGGTTCACCGCGCCGGCGAGGTCGTTCTGGGTGTTCCGCTGCTCAACCGCCGTACCGGCGACGAGATGCGGACCGTCGGGCAGTTCGCCAACACTCTGCCGCTGCGCGTGCCGGTCCACGCCGGGCAGACGATGCGCGCACTCTGCGCCGACGTCCAGGCCGCCGCCCGGGACCTGCAGCGGCACGAGCGGGCGGCGCTCGGCGACGTGCTGCGCGACCTGCGGAAGACCGGCCAGGAGCACCGGCGGCTCTTCGACGTCACCCTGTCCTATCTGACGCTGCCGAGGCGGACGAGCGTCGCCGGGCTGTCCCGGGAGACCACCGGTCTCGTGCCCGTACACGACGAGGACGCGCTCGCCGTCAGCGTCGTCCACTTCCGGGGCTCCGACGACGTCCAGGTCGCCCTCGACCACGCCACGGACGTGTTCGACGAGGACCTGCCGATCACGGCGGTGGCGGCCCACCTCCAGGCGTTGCTGCGCCAGGCGGCCGACCGGCCCGACGACCCACTGGCGGAGCTGTCCCTGCTCGGACCCGGCGAGCGGGACTCCTGGCTGCTGGCGGCGAGCGGCCCCGACGTCCCCTACGCGAGTGATCGACCGCTGCACGCGCTCGTCGAGGAGCGGGTCGCCCGCACTCCGGACCGGATCGCCGTCCTCACCGCCGACGGCGGGCCCCCGCTGACCTATCGTGACCTGGACGACCGGGCCGGCCGGGTGGCCCGGCGCCTGCGCGCCGCCGGGGTGGGCCCCGGCGACCGGGTGGCCGTCCTGCTCGAACGCGGCCCGGCGATGCTCGTGGCGATCCTCGGCGTGCTCAAGGCGGGCGGCGCCTACGTTCCCGTCGATCCCGGCCATCCGCGCGAGCGCATCGAGTTCCTGCTGGCCGACTGCGGCGCCGTCGTCGTCCTGGCCGCGCCCGGGACGACCGGCCTGCCCGCCCCCGTGCTGCACGTGGACGACGCGGAGGACGCGCTGGAGGACGTGCTGGAGGACGTGCTGGAGGATCCTGCCGGTCCGCCGGTCGCCGGGCACGACCTCGCGTACGTCATCTACACCTCGGGGTCCACCGGCAGGCCCAAGGGGGTCATGGTCGAGCATCACTCGGTGGTGAACCGGCTCGCCTGGATGCAGCGCGCCTACCCCATCGGCGCGGGCGACGTCATCCTGCAGAAGACGCCGATCTCGTTCGACGTGTCGGTGTGGGAGCTGTTCTGGTGGGCGATCGAGGGCGCGACGGTGGCGCTGCTCCCGCCGGGCGGCGAGAAGGACCCGCGGGCCATCCTGCACGCCATCGCGCGGCAGAAGGTCACGGTGCTGCACTTCGTCCCCTCGATGCTCGGGCCCTTCCTCGATCTCCTGGAGTCGCCGGGGGCCGTGGAGGAGACCGCGTCGCTGCGGTACGTCTTCTGCAGCGGCGAGGCCCTGCCGCCCTCGCGGGTGACGCAGTTCAACCGGGTCTTCGCCGCACGGCCCGGCGGGGCGCCCAGGCTCGTCAACCTCTACGGGCCCACCGAGGCCACCGTCGACGTCTCCTTCCACGACTGCCCGGCGGACCCGGGACGACCCGTGGACCGGGTCCCCATCGGCCGTCCGATCGACAACACCCGGCTGTACGTCCTGGGAGAGCGGGACGAGCCGCAGCCGGACGGGGTGGCGGGCGAGCTGTGCGTCGGCGGGGTGGGCGTGGCGCGCGGCTACCTCGACCGCCCGGAGCTGACCGCGGAGAGGTTCGCCGACGACCCCTTCGGACCGGGACGGATGTACCGCACCGGCGACCTCGCGCGCAGGCTCGCCGACGGGTCGCTCGAATACCTCGGCCGGATCGACGACCAGGTGAAGATCCGTGGGAACCGCGTGGAGCTGGGCGAGGTGCGCGACCGGCTGTCGACGGCGCCGGGGGTCCGCGACGCGGTCGTCGTCGACCACACCTCGGAGGCGCGCGGGACGTTCCTCGTCGGCTACTACGCCGCCGACGCCGAGATCGATCACACCGTGCTCCGCGACCATCTGGCGCGGGCTCTGCCGGACTACATGATCCCCGCCCACCTGGTCCGCATCGACCGCGTGCCGCTCACGCCCAACGGGAAGACGGACCGCCGCGCCCTGCCCGCTCCGCCCTCTCCCGGACAGGCGGCGCGCACCGCCCCGCGCACCCCGGTCGAGGCCGCCCTCGCCTCGATCTGGGCGCGGTTCCTCGGCGTGGACGACGTGGGGGTGGACGACGACTACTTCGCGCTGGGCGGCGACTCCCTGATCAGCCTGCGCATCCGCGCCGCGGCCGAACGACTCGGCATCCGTTTCTCGGTCACGGACCTGCTCAGGAACCCGACCGTCGCCGCGCTCGCCGCCCTCACGACCACGAGCGAGCCCGCCGACCCCGAGCCGGAGCCGTTCGCCCTCCTCGCGGAGCCGTACCGGAGGGACGACGTCGTCGACGCCTATCCCCTCACCCGGTTGCAGCTCGGCCTGATCTACCACAGCACCACCGAGGAGCGCTCGGCCGTCTACCACGACGTGTTCCGCTACACCTTCCGCCTGGACTGGGACGAGGCCGCGTTCCGGCGGGCGTTCGACCGGCTCGTCGCCCGCCACCCGGTGCTCCGCTCGGCGTTCGACCTGGCGGGTGGTGACCGGCCCCTCCAGATCGTGCACCCCGTCGTCACCGGGGGCCTGGAGATCGCCGATCTGCGAGGGCTCCCGGACGAGGCCGCCGAAGCCGAGGTGAGCGCGCACGTCGAGGAACGGCGCTACCACCCGTACGACCTCACCCGGGCGCCGCTGTACCTCTTCCGGGTCCACGTCCGCGAGACCACCGTCGAGCTGGTTCTCAGCTTCCACCACGCCCTCCTGGACGGCGGCAGCATGGCGGGACTGCTCGGCGAGCTCCTCCAGGACTATCTCGACGCGCGGGGCGTCGGCTGGGGGCCGGTGGCCGACGGCCCCCTTCCCTCGCCCGCGACCCACGTCCGCGACGAGCTGCGCGCGCTCGCCTCGGCCGAGGACCGGGCGTACTGGCGGCGGACCCTGGACGGCGCGGAGCCCGTCGACCTGGACACGCTCCGCGGCCGCGGCCCGGCGGAGCACTTCGTTCACCGCGTGGACCTGCCGGACGACATCGGGCGGCGGCTCGCGGACTTCGCCGGGGCGCACGCCGTGCCGGTGAAGTCCGTCCTGTTCGCCGCGCACTGCCTGACGCTGCGGCTGTTCTCCGGCGCCGGCGACGTCACCACCGGCCTGATCGCGAACGGACGCCCGGAGCTGCCGGGCGGGGACCGCACGGCGGGCCTCTTCGTCAACACGCTGCCCCTCCGCGTCGACTGCGGCCTCGAGTCCGGCCCGGAGTCCGGCCCCGAGTCCGGTTCCGACTCCGGCTGTGGCCCGCGCACCTGGCTCGACACGGTCCGCGAGGCGTTCCGGGCGGAGCGGGACGGCCATCGGCACCGCCACTATCCCCTCAGCGCGATCCAGGAGGACAACGGCGGCGGAGCCGTCGTGGAGACCGCCTTCAACTACATCCACTTCCACGTCCTGGCGCCGGTGCTCGGGCATCCCGTCGTCGACCTGCTCGCGGTGCGGACCTGGGAGGAGACCAACTTCAAACTCCTCGTCAACGCGGTTACGGAGCCCCTGGACGGGCGCGTGTGGCTCCGGCTGGACTGCGCCGGCGAGAGCGTGGGCCCCGAATGGGCCCCGATCTTCGGCCGGGCCTACGCCGGCATCCTCGGGCGCATCCTCGACCACCCCGGCGAGGAGGCGGACCTCGCCTTCCTCGCCCCGCCGTGCCCTCCCGTCCGTACGGCGGGCCGCGAGGAGGGTTCCACGGTGGTGGCGCGCTTCGCCGCGCAGGCCGCCCGGACCCCCGACGCCCCGGCCGTGGTCCACAGCGATCGGGGGGACGGCGAGCGGTGCTGGTCCTACCGGGACCTCGACCGGACGGCGGACGTCGCGGCCCGGCGGCTGCTGAGCCTGGGGCTCCCGCCGGGCGCCCGTATCGGCATCGCGATGGACAGGTCCGCGGAGATGATCGCGGTGATCCTCGGGACCACCCGGTCGGGCGCCGCGTGCGTTCCGCTCGACCCGGGCTACCCGGCGGAGCGGCTGGCCGCGATGGTGCGGCAGGCGAGTCCCTTCCTGGTCGTCGCCCACGAGGCCCACGCGCACCTGGTGCCCGACGGCACACGGGTGATCACCGTGGACGACCTTCTCACGGACGACGGCGGCCGCGGCGTCCCGCCTGCCGTCGGCCCCGCGGACACCGCCTACGTCCTGTTCACCTCCGGCTCCACCGGCCGGCCCAAGGGCGTCGCCATGCCCCACCGCGCCCTGGACAACCTGGTGGACTGGCAGAACCGCCGGGCCAGCGGCGCCTGCGGGGGCAGGACGTTGCAGTACGCACCGACGAGCTTCGACGTCTCCTTCCAGGAGATCTTCTCCACGCTCTGCTCGGGCGGCACCCTCCACCTCGTTTCGGAGGCCCGGCGCCACGACATGCCCGGCCTGCTTCGGCTGCTCGACCGGGAGGGCATCGAACGGATCTTCATGCCGTACGTCGCCCTGCAGCAGCTGGCCCACGCCTCCGACGCCCTGGGGCTCGTCCCGAGGTCCCTGAAGGTCGTGGTCTCCTCCGGCGAGCAGCTGCGGGTCACGCCGGAGATCCGCCGGTTCTGCGCGCGGCTGCCCGGCGTCGTCCTGGAGAACCAGTACGGGCCGACCGAGTCGCACGTCGTCACCAGCTTCACCATGTCGGGCGACCCGGAGTCCTTCCCCACGCTGCCCCCGATCGGCACCGCGATCGACGGGGCGACGGCGCGGGTCCTCGACGCCCGGCTGCGCCCCGTTCCGGTGGGCGTGAAGGGGGAGATCTACCTCGGCGGGGTGGTCCTCGCGGACGGCTACATCGGCTCCCCCGAGCTCACCGCGGAAAGGTTCGTCCGGGACGCTTCGGGCACCCGCCTGTACCGGACCGGCGACCTCGGCCACCTCCTCCCGTCCGGCGACATCGCCGGCACGGGCCGCGCCGACGACCAGGTGAAGGTGCGGGGCTTCCGGGTCGAACCCGCCGAGGTCGAGCACGCCCTCGCCGGGCTGGCGCTGCCGGGCGTGCGCGAGGTGGCGGTCGTCGCCAGGAGGAGGGACGCCGACGCCTTCCTCGCCGCCTTCCTGGTGGGCGACGGCGAGCGGAGCGATCCCCGTGAGGTCAGGCGACGGCTGCGCGCGGTGCTGCCCGGCTACATGGTGCCCACGCACGTCACCTGGCTGGACGCGCTGCCGCTGACCGCCAGCGGCAAGCGGGACGACGCGGCGCTGCGCCGGATGCCGCTCGACGGCCCCGCGCCCGCGGACTCCGCCACGCCGCCGCGCGACGCCCTGGAACGCGATCTCGCCGGCCTGGTCGCCGAGACGCTGGCCACGCCGGACCTGGGCGTCCACGACGACATCTTCGACGCGGGGGCCACGTCGCTCACCGCGATGCGGCTGATGGTGCTCATCGAGCAGCGGTACGGCACGGCCGTGCCGATGTCCGATCTCATCGCGGCCCCCACGGTCGCCGGGCTCGCCGAACGGCTGCGCGCCGGGGAGCGCGGCGGCTTCGATCCGCTGGTGCCGCTCCGCACCGGTGGGCGCCGCCCGCCGATCTACTTCGTGCACCCCATCGGCGGCAACGTCCTCTGTTACCGGCCGCTCGCCGGGCATCTGCCGGACGACCAGCCCTTCCACGCCCTGCAGGCGCCGGGAAGCACGCCCGGCACCGAGCCCCTGACCACGATCCCCGACCTGGCCCGCACCTACGTCGAGGCGATCAGGCGGCGGCAGCCCCGCGGGCCGTACGTCATCGGCGGCTGGTCGTTCGGCGGGTTCGTCGCCGTGGAGATGGCCAGGCAGCTGCGCGCGGCGGGCGAGCGCGTCGAGCGTCTGGTGCTCCTCGACACGATCGCGCTGCGTCCCGACGCTCCCCGCGACGTCGGCGACGGCACCCTGCTGACGTTCTTCTTCTGGGAGCTGCTCTGGCTCGACAGCGGAAGCGACACCCCGGTCGAGGCCATCGCGGAGCGGTGCGGCACGCAGGAGGAGATCTTCGCGCGCGTCGGGGAACTCGCCGAGCGCAACGGCATCCTGCCGCCCGGGAGCTCCGCGGCCGCCGTCCGCCGCCTCTACCAGGTCTTCCAGGCGAACTACCAGGCGATGCTCGACTATCGCCCGGGACTCCTGGACGTGGACCTGACCCTGCTCCACGCCGCCGAACCCCTGCCCGACGTGCTCAAGCCGCTGCACGCGGCCGTCGACAGCATGTACGACGACCCGACGAACGGGTGGCGCGCGCTGACCACGGGACGGGTCGAGGTGGTCGCCGTCCCCGGTGATCACCTCCAGGTGGTCGAGGAACCGTACGTCAAGCACGTCGCGGCCGCGCTCGCGGCGCTGACCCGACCTGACCAGGAGCGATGATCATGGGTGGTTCTCCGCGGCCGAAGGCCGTCGTCGTCGGGGCGGGAATCGGTGGTCTGGCCGCCGCCGTCACGTTGCGCAGGATCGGGATGGAGGTCGAGGTCTACGAACGCGCGGGCGAACTGCGCGCCGCCGGGTCCGCGCTCTCCATCATGTCCAACGCGATCAGGGCCCTGGGCTCGCTCGGCATCGACCTCGGCCTGGAGGAACGCGGCCAGGTGATCGAGCACGTCGAGATGATGACCACGGCCGGGCGCACCCTCCGGGTCCTGCCGTACAAGGAGAACTGCGCGAAGCTGGGAGCGCCCAGTGTCTGCATCTCCCGGAGCGAGTTGCAGGCGGCGCTGCTCGAAGCGGCCGGGGACTGTCCCATCAGCCTCGGCGCCGTCGCGACCGGCTTCAGCGCGGGCCCGGACGGCGTACGCGTCCGCTTCGCGGACGGCCGTGAGGCGCACGGAGACCTGCTGATCGGGGCCGACGGGATCCACTCGGCGATCAGGCGGCAGCTGACGGGCCCCGAACCGGTCCGGGAGGCCGGTTACGTCTGCTGGCTGGCCGTCACCCGGTTCGCCCATCCACGGCTGACCAGGGGATTCAACGGGCACTACTGGGGTAAAGGCCAGCGCTTCGGCCTCCACGACATCGGCCACGGCAACGCCTACTGGTGGGGCACCAGGAACATGACGCCCGAGGCGGCCCGGGAGTGGAACGGCACCAAGGCCGACATCCTGCGGGCCTACCAGGGGTGGGCGGAGGAGGTCACGGCGGCCATCGAGGCCACCGAGCCCGAGGCCGTCATCCCCGTCCCCGCCCAGGACCGCCCGTTCCTGGAGCGCTGGGGCGAGGGCCCGGTCACCCTGCTCGGCGACGCGGCGCACCCGATGATGACCAGCCTGGTGCAGGGCGGGAGCTCCGCCGTGGAGGACGCGGTGGTCCTCGCCCAGGCGTGTGCCGGCTCCGGCGACCCGGTCCGGGCCCTGCGCGCCTACGAGGACCGGCGCCGCGCCCACATCAGGTGGCTGGTCGAGAGGTCGTACGCGATGAGCGCGATCGAGCAGGAGGAGCGGCCCGTGCCGCGCCTGATCCGTGATGCCTTCATGCGGTTCGCCCCGAAGTCCGTGCTCTTCAAGCCCTTCGAGACGTCGATGTCCGCCGATCTCCCGACGCGGGCGTCCGTGCCCGCCGGGGCCGGCCGATGACCCAGGTGTCCCACAGCACGATGTCATACAGCACGGTGTCCCACAGCCTGGTGCCGCGTGAGCTCGCTCCCGAGGGGCCCGGGCCGCTTCCCGCGCCGGACGACGAGCCCCGTCTCTGGCTCGTGCGCGCCGCCGCGCATCGTCGCGCGGCCCTGGACGCGGCTCCCCTCGTGCTGGACGCGGAGGAGCGGAGGCGGACGGCCGAGTTCCGCCACGAAGGGAACCGCGAGTGCTACGTCGTCGCGCACGTGGCCCTGCGCCGCCTCCTCGGCGCCTGTCTCGGCAGGCCCCCGGGGGAGATCGAGCTGACGCGGGCGCCCTGCCCGTTGTGCGGCGGCCCGCACGGCCGGCCCGTCGTGGCGGACGCGGCGCTCCACTTCTCCCTCTCCCACAGCGACGGGCTGGTGCTGCTCGCCGTCGCCGGGGTGCCGGTCGGCGTGGACGTCGAGCGGCTCCCCGAGCTCCGCGTGGCCGACGGGATCGTGCCCAGGCTGCACCCCGCCGAGGCCGCCGAGCTCTCGGTCCTTCCGCCCGGTGAGCGGCGCGCCGCGTTCGGCCGTCTCTGGACCCGCAAGGAGGCCTACCTCAAAGGACTCGGCACGGGCCTCGCCAGGGACCTGTCCGCCGACTACGTCGGGGCCGGAGTGCATCCCCGGCGAGAGCCGCCCGGGTGGCGCATCGACGACGTGGAGGTCCCCGACGGCTACACGGCGGCGGTCGCTCTCGCCCAGCGCTGATCGCCGCCGGGTCGCTCGGCGGTTCAGGGGGTGAAGCGGTAGCCCATGCCGGGCTCGGTGATGAGGTGGACCGGGCGGGCGGGGTCGCGTTCGAGCTTCTTGCGCAACTGCGCCAGGTACTGCCGCAGATAGTGGGTCTCCCTGACGTGGGTGCTCCCCCACACCTCGGTCAGCAGCTGGCGCTGGCTGATCAGCTTTCCGGGGTTGCGCAGCATGATCTGCAGGATGCGCCACTCCGTCGGGGTCAGGCGCACGTCTCCCGAGACCGTCTTGGCCGCCAGGTCGACGACGTGGTCGCCGACGCTGACCCGCGCCGTCTCGGCCTCGGGTACGGAGGTCCGGCGGGTGACGGCGCGGATGCGGGCCAGCAGTTCCTCGATGTGGAAGGGCTTGGTGACGTAGTCATCGGCGCCGGCGTCCAGCGCGTCGACCTTGTCCTGGTTTCCGGCCCGGCCGGACAGCACCACGATCGGCACGGCACTCCAGCCGCGCAGGCCGTGGATGACCTCCACGCCGTCGAGGTCGGGCAGGCCGAGATCGAGCAGCACCAGATCGGGATTGAACTCGGCGGCCTGGCGCAGGGCGGTGCCGCCGTCGGCGGCCGTCGCCACCTCGTAGTGGCGGGCGACCAGGTTGATCCGCAGCGCCCGGAGGATCTGCGGCTCGTCGTCGACGACCAGGACGCGGGTCAAGCGAGCTCCTCGGGACGTGCGGCCGGCGTCGGCGCGGAGACGGGCAGGGTGAGGATCATGGTGAGACCTCCCCCGGGTGTCTCCTCCGGGACCAGCGTGCCACCCATGGCCTCGGCGAGCCCGCGCGACAGGGCCAGGCCCAGCCCGACGCCGGTGTGGCTGTCCCGGTCGCCGAGCCGCTGGAACGGCAGGAAGACCCGGTCGTGGGCCTCACGGGGGATGCCGGGACCGCGGTCGACGACCCGGACCTCCACGTGGTCGCCGTACGCGCTGGCGGTGACGAGGATGCGCTCATCGGGCGGGCTGTGCCGGACCGCGTTGGACAGCAGGTTGACCAGGACCCGTTCGAGCAGGGCGGCGTCGGCGACGACCTCGGGGAGCTCGACGGAGACGTCCGCGTCGACGCGGACGCCGGGCGGCCCGAGGTCGTCGATCGCCCGGGGCACCACCTCCTCCAGGGCGACCGGCTGACGCGCCAGCCCCAGCACGCCGGCCTGCAGGCGGCTCATGTCGAGCAGGTTGTCCACCAGCCGGTTCAGCTTGATCAGCGATTCGTCGGCGGTGGCGAGAAGCTCCTCCCGGTCCTGCGGTGACCAGTCGACGCCGGTGGTGCGCAGGCTCTCGACCGCGGCCCTGGCCGACGCCAGCGGCGTGCGCAGGTCATGGCCGACGGCGGCGAGCAGCGCCGTCCGCATCCGGTCGGCCTCGGCCAGCGGCCTGGCCTGGTCGGCCTCCTCCCGCAGCCGCCGCTGGCGCAGCGCGACGGCGGCCTCCGCGGCGAACGCCTCCAGCACCCGGCGGTCGGCGGCGTCCAGCAGGCGTCCGCGCACCGCGAGCGTCAGTTCCTCGTCCACGACGACGTCGGTGTCGGCCGCGGCCGGGCTGGTGCAGGGCGTGCCGCCCGCGGTGGCCGCGATCCGCCACGCCCGCGGGTCGCCGCGGTCGTCCGGGACCGGTGTGCCGACGCGTTCGAGCAACGTGACCGAGGTGAGGCCGAAGGTCTCCCGCAGCCGGGCGAGCAGGGACGGCAGCGCGGCGTCGCCCCGGAGCACGTGCCCGGCCAGGGTGGACAGCAGCGCGGCGTCCGCGCCGGCCCGCGCGGCCTCACGGGTGCGGCGGGCCGCCAGATCCACCACGGCGCTGACCGTGGCGGCGACGAGCACGAAGACGACCAGCGAGAAGACGTTCTCCGGGTCGGAGATCGTCCAGGTGTGCACGGGCGCGGTGAAGAACCAGTTGAGCAGCAGGAACCCGCCGACGGCGGCGGTGAGCGCCGGCCGCAGGCCCCCGGCCAGGGCGACCGCGATGATCATGAGTAGGTACAGCAGCATCTCGCTGGGCAGCCGCAGTCCGTCGCGGAACGGGAGCAGCACGGCGGTCAGCGCGCCCATCCCCAGGACGGCGAGCGCCCAGCCGGCCAGCCGCCGGATGGGCGTGAGGGCGGCCTCCCGGCGCGGCGCCCGGCGCCGTCCCCTGCTCATCTCCTCGTGCGTGACCATGTGCACGTCGATCGAGCCGGAGTCGGCGGTGGCGATCACCGAGACACCGGGGGAGAACAGCCGGGCCGTCCGGCCCCGCCGGGACGCGCCGAGCACCAGCTGGGTGGCGTTGACCCCGCGGGCGAAGTCGAGCAGCGCCTGCGCGATGTCGGCGCCGGCGACCTGGTGGTAGGTGCCGCCCATGCTCTCCACCAGCGCCCGCTGACGTGCCAGGTGCGCCGGGTGCGCGCCGGTGAGCCCCTCGCCGGTGGTCACGTGTACGGCCAGCAGGTCGGCGCCCTTGGTCCGGTCGGCGATGCGGGCCGCCCGCCTGAGCAGGGTGTCTCCCTCCGGTCCGCCGCTGAGGGCCACCACCACCCGCTCGCGCGCCTCCCAGGTGCCCGCGATGCCGTGCTCGGCGCGGTAACGGTCGAGCTGCTCGTCGACCTTGTCGGCGACCCACAGCAGCGCCAGCTCCCGCAGAGCGGTGAGGTTGCCCACCCGGAAGTAGTTGGAGAGGGCGGCGTCGATCTTCTCCGGCCGGTAGACGTTCCCGTGCGCCATGCGGCGGCGCAGCGCCTCGGGCGACATGTCGACCAGCTCGACCTGGTCGGCCCGCCGCACCACCTCGTCCGGCACGGTCTCGCGCTGCGGGATGCCGGTGATCTGGAAGACGACGTCGTTGACCGACTCCAGATGCTGGATGTTCACCGTGGAGATCACGTCGATGCCGGCGTCGAGGATCTCCTCGATGTCCTGCCACCGCTTGGCGTGCCCGGAGCCGGGGGTGTTGGTGTGCGCCAGCTCGTCGATCAGCGCGATCTTCGGATGGCGGGCGACGACGGCCTTGACGTCCAGCTCGCCGAAGACGGCCCCCCGGTAGACCACCTGCCGGCGGGGGATCACCTCCATGCCGGCGAGCAGCGCGGCGGTCCGGGGGCGGTCGTGCGTCTCGACGAGCCCGACGACGACGTCCCGGCCGCGTTCCAGGCCCCGGCGGCCCTCGTCGAGCATGGCGTACGTCTTGCCGACGCCCGGCGCCGCGCCCAGGTAGATCCGCAGCCGTCCGCGTGCCACCGCGGCCTCCTACTCCTCGTCCAGGGCGAGGTTGAGTTCGAGCACGTTCACGACCGGGCGGCCGACGTAGCCGAGCCACGGGCCCACGGTGTGCCGCCGGACGAGATCCATCACCCTCTCCACTGTGCGGCCCCGGGCCCTCGCCACGCGCGGCGCCTGCAGCACGGCGTACGCCACGGAGATGTGCGGGTCGAGGCCCGACGCCCCGGCGGTGACCGCGTCGGGGGGAACGGCGACCCGGGCGACGGCGCCCCGGACGGGCACGGTGCGGCCCGCGGAGTAGTCCTCGCCCGGCCGGGCGCACTCGACCCGTACGCCCTGGTAGCGGGGGACGAACGGGGTGGCCGGGCAGGCCTGGTTGACCGAGACGACCCTGGTCGCGGCGCCGGTCGCGGGGAAGACCTTGAGCACGGCGCCGACCCCGCCGGGGGTGCAGAACGGGCGGGCGCCGCTGACGCCCTCCAGCCGGCCCACCGCCAGGGAGCGCGCGCAGACCTGGGTGAGCAGGGATGTCCGGCCGTTCCGGCCCGGAGCGGGGAGGGTGTCGACGACGTCCTCCGGCCCGAGGTTTCCCGCGCCGCTGGAGGTGGTGTCGTACACGTGACCCGGCGCGGCCGGCCGGCTCTGGAAGTAGCGGGGGATCGGGGCGCCGGCGGCGTCGGTGAACGACTGGCCGATGAGCGAGCTGCCGACGATCCGGCCGTTCCGCTCGATCAGGCTGCCGTTCGCCTGGTGCCGGAACAGGACCTGGGCCACCCCGGTGACGGCCAGTGGATAGACGATCCCCGTCACCACGGTGAGCACCAGCACCGCGCGGACGGCGGCCAGGTGCCGGCGGATCGGACTGGGCAGGTGTTTCATTCAGGACATCCCCGGAAGGAGGCGGACGACGAGGTCGATCAGCTTGATGCCGGCGAAGGGGACCACGATCCCGCCCAGGCCGTACACGCACAGGTTGCGCCGCAGCAGGGTGGAGGCGCTGCTCGGCCGGTAGCGGACGCCTTTGAGGGCCAGCGGGATCAGCGCGACGATCACCAGCGCGTTGAAGACGACGGCCGACAGGATCGCCGACTGCGGGCTGGCCAGGCGCATGACGTTGAGCGCGCCCAGGCCCGGGTAGACGGCCGCGAACATGGCCGGGATGATCGCGAAGTACTTCGCGACGTCGTTGGCGATCGAGAACGTGGTCAGCGCGCCGCGGGTGATGAGTAGCTGCTTGCCGATCTCGACGATCTCGATGAGCTTGGTCGGGTTGGAGTCGAGGTCGACCATGTTGCCGGCCTCCTTGGCGGCGCTGGTGCCGGTGTTCATGGCGACGCCGACGTCCGACTGGGCCAGCGCGGGCGCGTCGTTGGTGCCGTCCCCGGTCATCGCGACCAGCCGGCCGCCCTCCTGCTCCCGCCTGATCAGGGCGAGCTTGTCCTCGGGGGTGGCCTCGGCGAGGAAGTCGTCGACCCCGGCCTCCTCCGCGATGGCCCTGGCGGTCAGCGCGTTGTCCCCGGTGATCATCACGGTCCTGATGCCCATCCGGCGCATCGCGTCGAACCGCTCGCGCATCCCCTCCTTGACCACGTCCTTGAGGTGGATGACCCCGAGCACCCGGGCCGCGCCGCCGCTCACCTCGCCCACCACCAGCGGGGTGCCGCCGGAGGCGGAGATGCCGTCGACCAGGTGACCCGCGTCGGCGGTCGGATGGCCGCCGTTGTCGCGCACCCACTTCATGACCGCGGTGGCGGCACCCTTGCGGATCCGCCGGCCGTCCATGTCCACGCCGGACATGCGGGTCTGGGCCGTGAAGGGGACCCACCCGGCGTGGGCGAGCTCGCCCGGCTCCCGTTCGCGCAGCCCGTACGCGTTCTTCGCGTAGACCACGATGGAACGGCCCTCGGGGGTGGCGTCGGTGAGACTCGACAGCTGCGCCGCCCTGGCCAGTTCGAGCGCGGGCACACCCGGCACGGGCAGGAACGCCGCCGCCTGCCGGTTGCCCAGGGTGATCGTGCCGGTCTTGTCGAGCAGGAGCGTGGACACGTCGCCCGCGGCCTCGACCGCCCGGCCCGACATGGCGAGCACGTTGCGCTGGACCAGGCGGTCCATCCCGGCGATGCCGATGGCCGACAGCAGCGCGCCGATCGTGGTGGGGATGAGGCAGACGACCAGCGCCGCCAGCACGACGCCGGTGACCCCGTCGGAGGTGAGGGCGATCGAGTCGGCCACGCCGGGGTTGACCGATCGGGAGAAGACGGCCAGCGGCTGCATGGTCGCGGTGGCGACCAGGAAGATGATCGTCAGAGCGGCCAGCAGGATGTTGAGGGCGATCTCGTTGGGTGTCTTCCTGCGGTCGGCCCCCTCGACCAGGGAGATCATCCGGTCGAGAAAGCTCTCGCCCGGCCGCTGGGTGACCCGTACGACGATCCGGTCCGACAGGACCCGCGTGCCGCCGGTGACGGCGGAGCGGTCGCCGCCGGACTCGCGGATGACCGGCGCCGACTCCCCCGTGATGGCCGACTCGTCCACCGAGGCGATGCCGTCGACCACGTCGCCGTCGCCGGGGATGGTCTCGCCCGCCTCCACGATCACGTGGTCGCCCTGGCGCAGGTCCGGGGCGCCGACCTCCTCCCACTTGGCGAGGTCGGCCGGGTCGACGAGGCGGCGGGCGACCGTGTCGCGTCTCGCGGCGCGCAGCGCCGCCGCCTGCGCCCTGCCGCGGCCCTCCGCCACCGCCTCGGCCAGGTTGGCGAACAGCACGGTGAGCCACAACCATCCGGTGATCGCCCAGGCGAAGAAGGACGGGGTCGCGGCCGCGAGGACGGTCGTGAAGAGCGCGCCGATCTCGACGATGAACATGACCGGGTTGCGCCACATGGTGGCGGGGTTCAGCTTCCGCACCGCCCCGGGCAGCGCGCGGGCCGCCTGCCGGAGGCCGGTCATGCCCCCGCCGGCGCGCCCCGGGGAGCCGCCGCGTGTCGTCCGGAGGCTCGTCCGGGGGCTCATCGGGACAGGCCTTCCGCGAGCGGCCCGAGCGCGAGCGCGGGGAGGAAGGTGAGGGCGACGAGGACGACCGTCACCCCGGCGAGCAGGCCGGCGAACTGCGGGCGGTGGGTCGGCAGCGTGCCCGCCGAGACGGGGACCGGCGCCTGCCGGGCCAGGGACCCCGCCAGCGCCAGGACCAGCACCATCGGCAGGAACCGGCCGAGCAGCATGCACAGACCGAGCGCCGTGTTGTAGAAGGGCGTGTTCGCCGACAGCCCGGCGAAGGCCGAGCCGTTGTTGTTGCCCGTGGAGGCGAAGGAGTAGAGGACCTCCGACAGGCCGTGGGCACCCCCGTTCCCGATGCCCGCGCGGCCCGCTCCCGTGCCCATCGCGACCGCCGTGCCCAGCAGCACCACGATCGGGGTCGCCAGGAAGTACAGCGAGGCCAGTTTGATCTCCCGGGAGCCGATCTTCTTGCCGAGGTACTCGGGGGTGCGGCCCACCATCAGACCCGCGACGAAGACGGTGATCACCGCGAGGACGAGGATGCCGTACAGCCCGGAGCCGGCGCCGCCGGGCGCGACCTCTCCGAGCAGCATGTTGACGATCAGCATGCCGCCGCCGAACGCGGTGTAGGAGTCGTGGGCGGAGTCGACCGAGCCGGTGGAGGTCAGGGTCGCCGCACTGGCGAACAGCGCGGAGTCCGGCACGCCGAAGCGGGCCTCGCGGCCCTCCGCCGCCTGACCGGCCCACTGCGGCGCCGTACCCGCCGTCGCCTGCGGCACGGTCCCTGCCGCCTGTAGTTCGGCCGTCTGGGTCACGCCGATACTGACCAGCGCGAGCACGGCCATCACCGAGACGATGACGTAGCCCTGCCGGTTGTCGCCGACCATCCGCCCGAAGGTCCGGGGCAGTGACGTCGCGATCACCAGGAGCAGGAAGATCTCCAGCAGGTTCGTCCAGGCGGTGGGGTTCTCCCAGGGATGGGCGGAGTTGGCGTTGAAGACGCCGCCGCCGTTGGTGCCCAGGTCCTTGATCGCCTCCTGGCCGGCCGCGCCGGCCGGGGTGAGGGTCTGCCCGCCGCCCGCGAGGGTGGTCCAGCCGTGGTGGCCGCCGAAGCTCTGCAGCGCTCCCCCGGCCACCAGCAGGATCGCGGCGGCGAACGCGATCGGCAGCAGGATCCGAATCGTGCCGCGCACCAGGTCGACCCAGAAGTTGCCCAGGGTGTCGCTCCTCGCGCGGGCGAACCCGCGCAGCAGCGCGACCGCCACGGCGAGGCCGGCCGCCGCGGACACGAAGTTCTGCACGGCCAGGCCCGCGGTCTGCACGACGTGGCCCATGGCCGACTCGCCCGAGTACGCCTGCCAGTCCGTGTTGGTGACGAACGCGACCGCGGTGTTCCACGCCAGGTCCGGCGGTACGGCGGGCATCCCGAGGCTGAGGAACAGGTGGTCCTGCAGCCGTTGCAGGGAGTAGAGGACGAACACGGAGACGACCGAGAACGCGAGCAGGGCGCGGGCGTACGCCGGCCATCCCTGCTCGGCGTCGGCGTCCACGCCGATCAGGCGGTAGACCATCCGCTCGACCCGCCAGTGCCGGCTGCCGGTGTAGACCCGGAACATGTGGTCGCCGAGTGGCCGGTAGCAGAGCGCCAGGGCGACGAGGACGGTCCCGGTGACCAGGACGGCGCTGACGGCGGGGTTCGTCGGAAAGGTCATCAGAACCGTTCCGGGAACAGCAGGGCCACGACCATGAAGACCAGCAGAATGGCGACCACGGCCAGACCGGCGGCGTTGACGGCGCTCACAACCGCTCCACCGCGCTCACGACCAGGCCCAGGATCACGAAACTCGCGATCGTCAGGGCGGCGAAGACGACGTCGGTCATCCTCACTCCTCGATTCGCATCATGCCGCCCTCGGACGGGCGATTCCCAGTCAGCGAATCACGAAAAATGCGGGGTTCTGCGCCCGTTGACGCTTTATATACGCCTATGGCGGGATTATTGACGTCGCCACTACGAAGATCGCTGTATCGCGCGATCCGGGTGCTCCCGGCCGTGCCGGGCGCGCGCCGCCTCGGGGCCGAGGAGGGAGCCGCGGGCGCGGGCGGCGGTGAACGACTCCTCGCCGAGGGCGTCGCGGCAGGCGGCGGTGACGCGGTCGAGGTCGGCCCGTTCGGCCGGAGCGGGGGGCAGCCGGTTCGCGTCGCGGGCCGCTTCGGCGGCGCCGAGCACCTCGGCGGCCCCGGCGTGGTCGCCTGTCAGGGCGAGCGCCCCGGCCAGTCCCTCCAGCGCGCCCACCTGGTCGCGCGGCGCGTCCAGCCGCGCCGCGAGGTCGAACGCCTCCAGGTGCAGGCGCAGCGCGGTACCGGCGTCGCCGCGCAGTTCCGCGGCGAAACCCAGCTCCACCAGGAGCATCGGGACGTGTACGGACGGCGGGTCGTCCTCGTGCGCCGGGGGATACGGCGCGGCCTCCAGCAGCAGCCGCAGGTGTGTCTCGGCCGTGTCGAGGTCGCCGCCGCGCCGGGAGGCGTAGGCGAGCACGGTCCCGGCGAAGATCTCACCGGGCCGGTATCCCTGCTCACCGGCCAGGCGCAGCGCCCTCGCGCCGTCGTCGAGGGCCGCCGCGTGGTCGCCCTGCTGGGTGTGGATCCAGCCGAGCCAGCACAGTCTGGTCGCGACCTCCGGCCACAGCCCGAGCTCCTCGGCCATGCCGAGGGCCTCCCGATGCAGGCGGGTGGCGCGCGCGTGGTCGCCGGTGGCCTCGGCCAGGGCGGCCAGCCAGCCCGTGGCGCCCATCCGGCCGAAGCGGTCGCCGATCTCGGCGAACATCCGGGCGCTCCGCGCCGCGTCGCGTTCCAGTGCCGCCAGGTCGCCGCGTACGTGGGCGAGCTGGGCACGGGTCATGAGGGCGGCGGCCTCCGCCCACCGGTCGCCCTCGGCTGCGGCCGCGTCGAGGGCGCGGGCCAGCAGCTTCTCGCTGTCGGCGAGGTCCAGGTAGCCGAGCGAGGCGTGGGCGAGGAACCACACGGCCCTGCTCCGGCCGGCGTCCAGCCGGTCCGCGACCGCCGCGCCGCCGGCGGCGTCGCCCTGCAGGGCCGCGAAACCGGCCAGCCATATCCGGACCTCGTCGGCGAGACGCGCGAGGTCCTCCCCGCCGTCCTCCCCGACGTGCCCCGTGCTGGCCGCCGTGCCGTCTTCGGCGAGGGAGAGGGCGGCCTGGAGGGAGCGCCGGGCCTCGGTCAGCCGCCCGCGCAGGAACCAGTGCCAGGCGAGGGCGCCGGTCAGCCGCAGCGCGGCGGCGGCGTCCCGGTCCGCCAGGCAGTGGTCCAGCGCGGCGCGCAGGTTGGCGGCTTCGGCGTCGAGGAGCCGCAGCGTCTGGCGCTGCTCGGGGCCGCGGAGCAGGGGCGCCGCCCGCTCCGCGAGGGCGAGGTAGTGGTCCCGGTGCCGCCGCCGGATCCGCTCCCGTTCCCCGGCCTCCGCCAGGCGGTCCGCGCAGTAGGCGGCCACCGACTCCAGCAACCGGTAACGCGGTCCCTCCGGGGTCGGCAGCATCACGACCAGCGAGCGGTCGACCAGCCGTACGAGCAGGGTGAGCACGTCGAGGTCGTCACCGCCGCACACGGACTCGGCGGCCTCCACCGTGCATCCGTCGGCGTGTACGGCCAGCCTGCGCAGCACCGTCCGCTCGGGGACGGTCAGCAGCTCCCAGCTCCAGTCGATCATCGCCATGAGCGTCCGCTGCCGGGGCGGGGCGCCGCGGTGGCCGGTGGCCAGCAGGCGGAACCGGTCGTCCAGCCGGTCCACCACCCCCTGCACGCCCAGCGCGCGGACCCGTGTCGCGGCCAGTTCCAGGGCGAGCGGGATGCCGTCCAGGCGGCGGCACAGCAGCGCGACAGCCGCGGCGTTGCCGTCGTCGAGTGTGAAGCCCCGCACGGCGGCGGCCGTACGCGCGACGAACAGCCGCACGGCGCTGGACTCCGCCAGCGCGCCCGGTCCGGCGTCGCGGCCCGGGACGTCGAGCGGCGGCACGTCCCACACGACCTCCCCCGCCAGGGCGAGCGGTTCCCGGCTGGTGGCGAGGATACGCAGGCCGGGGGAGGTCCGCAGCAGGCGCTCCGCCAAAGCCGCCACCTCGTCGATCACGTGTTCGCAGTTGTCCAGGACGAGCAGGAGGTCTCTGGACCGCAGCGCCGCGGACAGGTCGGCGTGGTCGCCCTCCCTGATGTCGAGAGCCGCGGTCACCGCGTCGGCCACCGCACCGGCCCGCAGGCCGTTCCGCACCCCGTTCCTCGCTCCGTTTCTCACCCCGGCCAGCTCGACGAGCCACACCCCGTCGGGCAGGTCCCGCCGGCCGTCGGCGACCTCGGTCGCGAGCCGGGTCTTCCCCACGCCGCCCGGGCCGGTCAGCGTCACCAGCCGCTCGTCCCGCAGCAGCGCGCCGATCTCGGCGACCGCGCTCTCCCGCCCGACCAGCTCGGTGTGCGGGGCGGGCAGGTTCGAGCGGGGCCGCCGGTCCGGTGCGGGCGGCGCCTGCAGGTCCTGGGTGAGGATCGCCCGCTGCAGCGCGGCGAGCTCGGGGCCGGGGTCCAGCCCCAGCTCGTCGCCGAGCAGGCGGCGCAGTTCCTCGTAGCTCTCCAGCGCCTCGCTCTGGCGTCCGGCGCCGTACAGGGCCCGCATGTACGCGGCCCGCAGCCGTTCGCGCAGGGGATGGGCGGCGACCAGGTCGCCGAGCTCGGCGGCGAGCACCGCGTGCTCGCCGAGCGCCAGCCGGGCCTCGGCCGCGTCCTCCAGCGTGGTCAGCCGCTGCTCGGCCAGTCTCGCGATCACGGCCTGGGCGAACGGCTCGTCGGCGAAGTCGGCGAACGCCGGGCCGCGCCACAGGGCCAGCGCCTCGGCGAACAGGGCCGCCCCGGCCCTCGGGTCGCCGGCCTGCCGGGCCCGCGTGGTGAGCGCGTGGAAGCGCCGGACGTCCACCGCCTCGTCGTCCAGGAGCAGCCGGTAGGCCGGCGGGCGGGAGACGACGAGCTCACGCGCCCCGGGTTGCGCGTCCTCCAGCGCCCTGCGGAGCTGGGAGACCTTGGCCGACAGCGCGCCGAGGGGATTGCGCCGCGGCGGGTCGTCCCCCCACAGGTCGTCGATCAGCCGGTCGGCGGAGACCGGCCGCCCGTCGTTGAGCAGCAGCACGGCGAGCAGGGCGCGCACCTTCGCGCCGGGCACCGCCACCGGCTCGCCCCCCGCCGTCCACACCGCGAGCGGACCCAGGACTCCGAAACGCATGCTGCGCACCCTAACGCCGGGGGCGAGAGGACACCGTAAACGAACCGTAAACGCCCCCTGCGAGAGTCGGGGACATCAGCCGGACGGCGAAACGGAAAAAGGGAGGCCGAGGATGCCGGACACCACGAGACCAGTGCTGGCGGTCATCATCGGCAGCACCCGCAGCGGCAGGTTCGGCCCGACGGTGGCGCAGTGGTTCACCACCAGGGCGCGCCGGCGCGGCGACTTCGAGATCGACCTGATCGACCTCGCGGAGACCCGCGTCCCGGCGACCCTCGGCGACCACGACGACGTCGTCCCGCCGCAGGTGGCGGAGCTGGGCGCACGCCTGGCCGCCGCCGACGCCTTCGCCGTCGTCACCCCGGAGTACAACCAGAGCTTCCCCGCGTCGCTCAAGACCGCGATCGACTGGTACTACGAGGAGTGGCACGCCAAGCCGGTCGCCTTCATCTCCTACGGCCGGGAGTCCGGCGGCCTGCACGCCGTCGCGCAGTTGCGGCAGATCTTCGCCGAACTGCACGCGGTGACGCTCCAGGGCACCATCAGCCTTCCGTGCTACTGGGACCTGTTCGCCGCGGACGGAAGCTGGCCCAAGGACGGCGCCGCCTGCAACACCAGCGTCACGACGATGCTCGACCAGCTCGCCTGGTGGGCCGCCGCGCTCAGCGAGGCCCGCGCCAGGACTCCGTACGTCGCCTGACCTCTCACTCAGCGAAGAAGAAGGAACGAATCATGCGCAAGCTCAAGCTTCAGGTCCAGACCACCATCGACGGCTACATGGGCGGTCCGCACGGCGAGATGGACTGGATGACCTTCCCGTGGACCGACGACCTCGGCGCCTACATCACCGGGCTCATGGAGAACGTCGACCACATCGTCCTCGGCCGCCGGCTCGCCGAGGGGTTCATCCCGGCCTGGGCGTCCGGTCCCGAGGGGGAGACCCAGGAGGCCATCGACTTCATGAACAACACGCCCAAGACCGTCATCTCCAACGACCTCGCGGAGTCGCCCTGGGACAACGCCGTCGTGGCCGGCGGCGACCTCGCGGAGACCATCGGCAAGCTCAAGGCCCAGCCGGGCGGCGACCTGATCACGTACGGCGGCAGCACGCTGGTGACGAGCCTGATCGCCGCCGACCTGATCGACGAGCTCAACCTGTTCGTCAACCCGACCGCGATCGGGGCGGGCCTGCCGGTGTTCCCCGGCGGCGGCGACAAGAAGCGCTTCCACGTGGTCTCCGTGACGCCGTTCGACTGCGGAGTCACCGCCGTGCGCCTGGAGCCCAGGCGCGGCTGACGGCTCGGCGGGCCATCGGGCAGGACAGGCAGGACGGGCAGGAGCGCGTTCCGGGAGCTCCTGCCCGTCCGGCACCGCCTCCGCCCCGCCCTTCCTCAGCACAGTTTCGTTGCACAGTACATACGTTCCCTTTGCCGGGGTAGCGCGCCGGTTCAGGAGTGGCGGACGGCTGTGGGGGCGCGCGGTGGCGTTGCGGATCGAGGACTACGGACTGCTCGGTGATCTGCAGACGGCGGCGCTGGTCGGCCGGGACGGGTCGGTCGACTGGCTGTGCCTGCCCCGGTTCGACGCCCCGGCGTGCTTCGCCGCCCTGCTCGGCGACGAACGGGCCGGCTTCTGGCGGGTGGCCCCCGCCGCGGGCGGGCTGTGCACGCGCCGCCGCTACCGGGGCGGCTCCCTCGTGCTCGAAACGGAGTGGGACACCCCCGAGGGCTCCGTACGGGTGATCGACGCGATGCCGCCGCGCGGCGAGGCGGCCGACGTCGTACGCGTGGTCGAGGGCCTGAGCGGACGGGTGCCGATGCGGATGACGCTCCGGCTGCGGTTCGACTACGGCCACATCGTGCCCTGGGTGCGGAGCCGGGACGGCGAACTGGTCGCGGTCGCCGGGCCGGACGCCGCCTGGCTGAGCACCCCGGTGCCGCTGCGCGGCGAGGACATGACCACCTACGCCGACTTCACCGTCGCCGCCGGGCAGCGGGTGCCGTTCGTGCTGACCTACCGGCGCTCGCACGAACGCACGCCGAAGCCGGTGGACGCCGAGCGGGCCATCGCCGACACCGAGGCGTTCTGGACGTCGTGGCTGCGCGGCTTCCGCTACAAGGGCCGGTGGGAGGACGCGGTGCGCCGCTCGCTGGTCGTCCTCAAGGCGCTGACCTACAAGCCGACCGGCGGCATCGTCGCCGCGGTCACCACCTCGCTGCCGGAACAGCTCGGCGGCCCGCGCAACTGGGACTACCGGTTCTGCTGGCTGCGCGACGCGACGTTCACGCTGCAGGCGCTGCTCGGCACCGGTTTCGTCGCGGAGGCCAAGGCGTGGCGGGAGTGGCTGCTGCGGGCCGCGGCCGGCGATCCGGCCGACCTGCAGATCATGTACGGCATCGACGGCACCCGCCGGCTGCCCGAATACACGATCGACTGGCTACCCGGCTATGAGGGGTCGGCTCCGGTGCGGGTGGGCAACGCGGCGTCGGGCCAGTTCCAGCTCGACGTGTGGGGCGAGGTCCTCGACGGGCTGCACCTGACCCGCATGGCGGGCATCGAGTCCGAGGAACAGGCCTGGGACCTGCAACGCGCGCTGCTGGACTTCCTGGAGGGCCACTGGGACGACCCGGACAACGGGCTGTGGGAGGTGCGCGGCGACCGCCGCCACTTCGTGCACTCCAAGGTCATGGCCTGGGCGGGCATGGACCGGGCCGTGCGGGCCGTCGAACGCTTCGGCCTGGAGGGGCCGGTGGACCGGTGGCGGGCCACCCGGGACAAGATCCACGCCGAGGTGTGCGACCGCGGCTACGACCCGGGGCGGAACACGTTCACCCAGTTCTACGGGTCGCAGGGCCTCGACGCCGCCCTGCTGCTGATCCCCCGGGCGGGGTTCCTGCCCTGGGACGACCCGCGCGTGCGGGGTACCGTGGAGGCGGTTCAGCGTGAGCTGTGCTCCGACGGCTTCCTGCTGCGTTACCGGCCCGGCGCCGACGGCGACGTCGACGGCCTGCCCGGCGCGGAGGGCGCGTTCGTCACCTGCACGTTCTGGCTCGCCGACGCCCTGTACGGCATCGGGCGGCACCGCGAGGCGTACGAGCTCTTCGAACGGCTGCTGGATCTGCGCAACGACCTCGGGCTGCTCAGCGAGGAGTACGACCCCGTCGCCCGGCGGCAGCTCGGCAACACGCCGCAGGCGTTCAGCCACGTCGGGCTGGTCAACGCGGCCCGTCACCTGTCCGGAGCGGACCCGGCCGAGCACCTTGGAGGTGGGCGTTGATGCGCGCTCTCACCGTCGTCCCGCTGAGAAAGGACTCCCTCGCGGTCGTCGACGTCCCCGACCCGGAGCCGGGAGACGGCGACCTGCTCGTCGACGGCCTCGCCGTCGGAGTGTGCGGCACGGACAAGGAGATCGCCGCGGGCGACTACGGCTCGGCCCCGCCCGGCCGCGAGCGGCTGGTCATCGGCCACGAGTCGCTGGGCAGGGTGCGACGGGCGCCCGAGGGCAGCGGCTTCGCCCCGGGCGACCTGGTGGTCGGAGTGGTCCGGCGGCCCGACCCGGTGCCGTGCGGCGCGTGCGCGCACGGGCAGTTCGACATGTGCGGCAACGGCCGATACACCGAGCGCGGCATCAAGGACCTCGACGGGTACGCGAGCCGGGCCTGGGTGGTCGAGCCCGGCTACGCGGTGAAGCTGGATCCCGCGCTGGCGGACGTCGGGGTGCTGCTCGAACCCACCAGCGTCGTCGCCAAGGCCTGGGACGAGGTCGAGAAGGTCGGCGCCCGGGCCTGGTTCCACCCGAAGACGGCGCTGGTCACCGGCGCCGGGCCGATCGGCCTGCTGGCCGCGCTGCTCGGCGTGCGGCGCGGCCTGGAGGTGCACGTCCTCGACCGGGTCACCGACGGCCCCAAACCGGAACTCGTGCGCGACCTCGGCGCCGACTACCACACGGGCGACGCGGGCGAGGTCTCCGCGAAGATCCGGCCCGACGTCGTCATCGAGGCCACCGGCGCCGGACCGGTGATCTTCGGGGTGGCCTTCAACACCGCGCCGTACGGCATCGTCTGCCTCACTGGGGTCTCCTCCGCCGGGCGCCGGCTAACGATCGACGCCGGGAGCCTCAACCGCGACATCGTGCTGGAGAACGACGTCCTCATCGGGTCGGTGAACGCCAATCTCCGGCACTACGCCGCCGCGGCCGACGCCCTCGCGCAGGCCGACCACGCCTGGCTGAACCGGCTGATCACCCGCCGGGTGCCGCTGGAGTCGTTCGCCGACGCGTTCACCGCGGAACCCGAGGACGTCAAGGTCGTCATCACCCTGGACGACGGCACGCGGTCCTAACCCGCCCGCCCCGGGGAACAGCGGATGGAACGTGCGTGTGGCGCCGCGCGAACGCGCGCGCCCACGGCTGCGACCAGCGCATGCGGCTGCTCACAAGTGACTTCCAAGTGCGGGGAGCCAGCCTGCGCCCATGCACTACACAACGATCACACGGTCCGGGCTTCTGCTCTCCCTGACCGCGCTTCTCGCCGTCTTCGCCGGCGACCTGGTGAATGCGGACGCCGCCCACGCCATACCGGCAAGTCCCAGCCCAAGCCCCGTCCTCACCATCAATCCCCGGCCGGAGCCGCTCCCCACCTTGAGCCCCATCGACGACCCGACCCCTACAGCCAGCAGTACCCCGACCTACAACCCGACCCCCACACCTTCCAGCACCCCGACGTACAACCCGAGCCCCACGCCCAGCGGCAATCCGACCCCCACTCCCAGCAGCACCCCGACGTACAACCCGAGCCCCACGCCCAGCAGGAACCCGACCCCCACTCCCAGCAGCACCCCGACGTACAACCCGAGCCCCACGCCCAGCAGGAACCCGACCCCCACACCTTCCAGCACCCCGACGTACAACCCGAGCCCCACGCCCAGCAGAAACCCGACCCCCACACCTTCCAGCACCCCGACCTACAACCCCAGCCCCACGCCCAGCAGAAACCCGACCCCCACACCCACCAGCACCCCGACCTACAACCCCACCCCCACACCCAGCCGCGGCTGATCAGGGCTCGGGCTCATTCCGGGACAGTTTCCGGCGCAGGTGAGCGCGTTCGGGTTCGGTGCCGGCGAGGTCGAGGGCCCGCCGGTACGCTACGGCGGCCTCACCCTTCCGGCCCAGCCGGGACAGCAGGTCGGCGCATGCCACGTGATAGGGGTGATGATCCCGCAGCAGGGGCTCTTCCGCGAGCTGCTCCAGGAGCGCCAGCCCGGCCTGCGGCCCGTCGCGCATGGCGACCGCGACCGCGCGGTTCAGCGCCACGATCGGCGACGGAGTAAGCGCGAACAGGACGTCGTACAGAGCTACGATCCGGCCAGTCGGTCGTGGTGACGTCGGCCGCCTCGTCGTGCAGGGCGGCGATCGCGGCCTGCACGCCGTACGGCCCCAGCGGGCCGCCGGTCAGCGCCACGGGCACCAGGGCCAGCTCTTCTTCGATCATCTTACGGTCCCAGCGGCCGCGGTCCTAGTCGGCGAGGAGCACCAGCCCGTCGCCGGCAGAGGTGAGAAAGGCCCGCGGCGGGCGTGAGACCGGTCGAGGCCCCCGGCGCAGCGGTCGGCCGAGCCTGTGGCACGCGGGAAATGTCGGTGGCGTGCGGAAGAATCGCTTCATCATGACCGCCATCACCGCACCGGCCGAGGTGCTCACCCGTCCCCTGCCGGTCGAGCTCGTCGACGGGCCCGGGGGCAGGCTCTACCTGCTCCCCTACGCGCCGCTCACCCCGGACGACTGCGAGGCCCTGTCCGTGCTCCTCGCCGCCCGGGCCGCCGCCGGACGCCGCCGGGACGCGGCCGCCGCGTCCCTGTCGCAGTAGCTCCCGGTCCGGCTCGCGGTTCGAGCACGCGCCGGACGGCCACGGCCGGGGCGCGGGCCCGGCGCCGGGTCAGCGCACGCAGCAGGTGGAGCAGGGGTCGGCGTCCGGCAGCGTGATCCACAGGCAGCAGGTGCGGCGGCGGTACCCGTCGCCGTCGGGCGCGAGCAGCCCGGCGACCGGCGGTCCGATCTCCTCCAGCAGCCGGGCCGCCTCGGCGTACGGTCCGAGCGCGAGCAGCGGGTGGGCGACCGCCTCCGCGGTCGATCCCCACAGGGTGCGCTCACCCACCCGCGCCACCGCGCTCAGCGCCTGCACGAACGGACGCTGGCCGTCGAGGATCGCCGCCCTGATGACCGCTGCCAGGTCCTCGACGACGACCGTGCCGGACGGCCCCGAGACCGGTGCCGCCAGGGTCGCGGCCATGGTTCCGACGGTGGCTGCGCCGACGGCCGTGGCGGTGGCCGTGGTTCCGGTGGGGATTCCGGTGACGGTTCCGGCCGCGGGGTCGTCGGGGAGCACGGCCACGGTCAGCCGGGACGCCGCCACCGTGATCCCCGCCGCCGACGGCCTGACCAGCGTGTCCTCCAGCCGCATCACGGGCACCCGCCGGTGGAGGGCCCAGCCGAGGACCATCGGCATCGTGTGCCAGTAGCCGTAGGTCTTCCACAGCAGCGCCGCCGCCACGTGACGCGGCGCGTTCCAGCGTGCCGCGGTCTCGTCCACGAACGCGAGCAGGATCTCGTACGGCTCCCGCACGAGGTCGGCCGCGGGGATCCAGCCGGGGGAGTCGTCGGCGACCAGCCCGGGCAGCACCCCCAGCACGCCGCCGCGCTCGGCCGCGAGGCCTTCCAGGTGCCGGGAAAGGGCGTCGAGCAGCACTGCGTACTCCTTGGTTCTCAGCGGTCGTCTCGGGTCAGGAAGAGCAGCCGGGCGCGCTTGTCCGGCAGGTCGATCTCGGGCCCGAGCGTGAAACCGGTCCGCAGCATGCGGCCGATCACCTTCTCGTTGCGGGCGTCCGGCTCGGCGACGATCCGGGTGTGGGCGGGATCGGAGAACGCGTACGCCAGGAGGGCGGACAGCAGCGCGCCGGTGAAGCCGCGCTCACCCTCCCCGGCGGCCGGGCCGACCAGCAGGTGGACACCGAAGTCGCCCGGCCGGACGTCGTAGCACTCGCCGACGGGGTCCGCCTCCGGCTCGTAGGTCTGGAGGAGCGCCACCGGCCGGTCGTCCCGGTGGACGAGGTAGGCGTGGTGGGTGGTCAGCCCGTCCAGGTAGTCGTAGATCTCTAGGACCCGCTCGGGGCTCGCGTCGAGCATGCCCCAGAACCTCGCCCGCTCCTGGGTGACCCACGAGTGGATCAGAGCGGCGTCGGCCGCCGGGTCCACCGGGACGATGCGGACGGTGCCAAACCCGGTCACCACCTGCTCGTACACGGCGGCCCGCAGGGCGGAAGCCTCAGAGATCATGTCGTTCCTCCGTCAGCAGGGTCCAGTCGGTGACCAGGGGCACGAGTTCGCCGCGCACCCACAGCGGCTGCTGGTCACGGTGGTGGGGGTCGCCCGGCACGCCGCTCGCGCCGAACGGGACGACCCAGAGACTCGCGTCGCGCCGCGCGAGGTCCCAGACGTAGCGGGCGGCCGGGCCGCGGGCGCAGTGATGGGTGACACCCGGCACGCTGGACGTGCACAGCACACAACCGTGGTCACCCGAGACCCCCGGCTCCGCCTGCGCGGCGCCGGAGGGGTCCGACGGAGTGGCCGCCGGGGCGGGCAGCGCCCGCCAGGGGACGAGCCGGTGCAGGTCACCCCACCGGACGCCGGTCTCGCCGCGAGCCGCCACGTCCTCCAGCGCGGCCCGCGCGATCTCGGCCAGATCGTCAGTGCCGAGCCCGGGGAGCCGGTCGGTAGTCAGCAGGGTCTCCAGGGCGTGCGCGATCCGGGGAGCCGCCACCAGCCACGGCCGGAACACCTCCGGACAGGCGACACCTTCACCCGGCGCCTCCCGATCACCGTCAACGGGCGGCCCGCCGCCGGCCTGCGTGGGACGAGCGGTGGGCATGGGACGGGCCTTCGCGGCGCCGGCCTGTGCGGGACGAGCCTCCACGGGAGTGCTCGTATCCGGGCTGTGCGCCTGTTCGGGCTGGAGCGGGTGCGACAGGTCGGCCAGCGGCGCGAGCGCGGGATGGGCCGCCAGGCGCCGCACCACCTCGGCACGCACATCCGCGTACGCAGCGGCGGCGACGCTGTCCGCGTCCATCCGCCGGTCCCAGCCGGTGAGCCGGTCCCGGAGGCGTACGGCGCCGGGACCGAGCCCGGTCAGCCCGGCCAGCAGCCCCAGCAGCGGCCGCGCGCCTGGCAGGAGCGTGTCGGTGTGGATCGCCGCCATGTCCCCGGCGGACCAGACGGGGGCGGCCTCCAGGAGGGCCCTGATCCGGTCGGCCCGGTACGGCGGGGCGAACTCGACGCCGAAGGGAGCCGAGATTCCTCGTTCGTTGGCCATCACCGTGATCCCGGTGACCTCCCGGCGGGGCATCGGCGCGTGCCTGCCGCGCCACTCGTGGCCGGGCTCCCAGGCGGGCACGACCCGCTGCGAGTTGCCGGGGTGGCGGACGGGCACCAGACCGGCGACGCGGTGCAGCAGGCCGCCGCCGGTGTCCGCGGCGAGCACGACGTTGACGGGCTCCACCCACCGGTCGAACGCCCGGTCGACGTCGGCCACGGTCCTGGCCCGCAGCAGGGCGGGAAGCGTCGCGAATCCCAGGTCGTGGAACACCCGCGGCGGGTACCGCAGGCTCACCCCCTCCCACTCGCCCGCGCGCTCGTCCTCGCGCCCGGCATCCGGCTCACCCTCACGCCCGGGATCCTGCGCGGCGTCCTGTCCGCTGTCCGGGCCGTCCTCCCACTCGCCCGCGTGGCCGGTAGGCGACCCGCCTTCCCGCCCGGTGTCCCGGTCGCGAGGAGCGCGTCCCTTCGTCTCCTGCCGCGCGGGCCCGTACGGCCGGGGTGGCTCGCCCATGACGACCGGGCCGCGTTCGGTCTCGATCACCTCCACCTCGACGGGCTCGCCTCCGGCGACCTCGACGACCTCGGTGTGGGCGGTGGCGGGCCGCCAGCCGGCCGGGCCGAGCGCCTCGACGCGGCCGTCCCGGCGCCGGAGGCGTTCGCGGAAGAGGTCCTGGTAGTCGGCCATGGCGTTGGTGATCGCCCAGGCGACCGTCCCCGCGTGCCCGAAATGGGCGATGCCCGGAACTCCCGGCACGGCCAGCCCGGCCACGTCGAACTCCGGGCAGGCCAGGCGAATCTGCTGATAGAAGCCGGGGTCCTCGATGATCCGGTGCGGGTCTCCGGCGATGATCGGCGCCCCCGTGCGGGTGCGGTCGCCGGGGACCAGCCAGCCGTTGCTTCCGGAGGTGCCCGGCCCGTCGGTGGCGAACAGCGCCACGGTCTCCGCGCCGAGCCGGGCGGTGACGGCCTCACGCCACAGTTTCGCCGGGACGTGCGCGAACAGGACGTGGTGCGACAGCCAGACCGCCAGCGGCGTCCACGGCTCCCACCGGCCCGGCACGAGCGCGGCCGCGCCGTCTCCTGCAGCGCCGTCGTCCCCGGCGGGCTCTGTCTCGTCGTGACCGGCCGCGTTCCCCGCCTGCCCTGCCGCCCGGAACTCCGGGGCGCGGCGGGCTCCCTCGGGCAGGCCCGCGTTGACGCCGTCCACGTACGCGCCCACCCATGCCGCGGTGTCCGCGTCGAGCGCCCGGAGGCAGCGCCGGGCGGTGTCGTCCAGCCGGACCTGCCGTACGAACCGGTCCCACGGGACGGCGTCCGCGCCGAGGACGGCCGCCGAGGTGCCGGCCCCGCGGAGCCGCTCGACCTCGAGCTGCCAGGCCCGGTCCACCGCGGTGACGAACCCCTGGGCGTAGGCCAGTTCGCGGGCGTCGCCCGCGCGCAGGTGGGGGATGCCCCACCGATCGCGGTAGATCCGCACGCTCACGACTCCTTCTCCCCCGTACGGCGGCGGGCGGCTGGGACGACCAGCGGAGTGCCGGTCTCCGGATCGTCGATCACCCGGCAGGGGAGGCCGAAGACCTCCTCCACCAGGCCGGCGGTCATCACCTCGGCGGGAGCGCCGGAGGCCACGACGCGCCCGCCGCGCATCGCGATCAGATGGGTGGCGTAGCGCGCGGCGTGGTTGAGGTCGTGGAGCACGGCCACGAGCGTGCGCCCCCGCTCCTCGTGCAGCCGGGCGCACAGGTCGAGGATCTCGATCTGGTGGGCGATGTCGAGGTAGGTCGTCGGCTCGTCCAGCAGCAGCAGCGGCGTCTCCTGCGCCAGCGCCATCGCGATCCACACCCGTTGCCGCTGGCCGCCGGACAACTCGTCGACCAGGCGTCCGGCGAGGTCGGCGACCCCGGTGGCGGCCATCGACTCCCCCACGACCCGTTCGTCGTCCGCCGACCACTGGCGCAGCAGCCGTTGGTGGGGATACCGGCCGCGGCCGACCAGCTCGGCGACCGTGATCCCGTCAGGCGCGACCGACGTCTGCGGCAGCAGGCCGAGGGTGCGCGCGACCTTCCTCGCGGGCAGCGAGGTGACGTCCCGTCCGTCGAGCAGCACCGCCCCGGCGGACGGCCTGAGCGTGCGTGCCAGCGCCCGCAGCAGGGTGGACTTGCCGCAGGCGTTGGGCCCCACGACGACCGTGAAGGACCGGTCCGGGATGGCGACGTCCAGCCCTTCCACCACGACCCGCCCGTCGTACGCGAGGGTCAGCGCGTCGCCGCGCAACCGGGGCCCGTCGCCCCGCACGGCCTCCACCGCGCCGCTCACCACGTCATCACTCCGTTTCCGTTCGTCCTGGTCAAATCCGGCCCGCCTTCCGCTGGGCGGCGAGCAGCCAGACGAGGTAGCCGCCGCCGAGCACGCCCGTCACCACTCCCACCGGCAACTGGTGGTCTCCGAACAGTCGTTGCGCCGCGAGGTCGGCGCCGGTCAGCAGCGCGGCGCCCACGCAGGCCGCGGTGAGCAGGTTGGGCCCGGGGGTCCGGGTCATCCGCCGGGCCAGATGCGGCGCGGTGAGCGCCACGAACGACACCGGTCCGGCGGCCGCCGCCGCGAGGGAGGCGAGCAGCACGGCCGCCGCCGTCAGGACGAGTCGCAGTCCCTGCACCCGCACACCGAGGCCGCGGGCCAGGTCGTCGCCCATCTCGGTGATCGCCAGGGGTCGCGCGCAGCCGAGCAGCACCACCGGAACCAGCACCGCCGTCGCGGCGAGCAGGGGGAGAGCGTCCTCCCAGCCGCGGCCGTCCAGGCTGCCGGTGAGCCACAGCATGGCGCGGGCCGCCTCCATGAGCCGTCCGCGGGTCAGCAGATAGCCGTTGACTCCCGTGAGGACCGCGGTGGCGCCGATGCCCACCAGCACGAGGCGGTGCCCGTGCAGGCCCCCGCGCCAGGCCAGGAGGTAGATCACCACTCCGGTGACGACGCCGCCGAGCACCGCGCCGCCCGCGAGGGCCGCGCTGCCGCCGCCCGCGACCACCACCAGGAGCGCGCCCGTCGCCGCGCCCTGGGTGAAGCCGAGCAGGTCGGGGCTGCCGAGCGGATTGCGCACGAGCGCCTGGAAGATCGCGCCGGCCAGCGCGAGGGCCGCGCCCACGACCAGCGCGGTCACCACCCGGGGCAGCCGGAGTTCGCGTACGACGAAGTCCTCGGCCGGGCCGCCGCCGCCCGCGAGGGTGCGCAGCACGTCCGCCGGGCTCATCGGGTAGTCGCCGCCGCCGACCGTGAGCACGCCGAAGGCGAGGGCCAGCAGCAGGCAGCCGATCCCCACCGCCACGGCCCGGGGGCGTACGGCGACGATCCCGGCCACGACGGGCCGCCCGGCGGCGGCGCGGACCACGCTCACCGGCCGCACCTCTCCCACGCCGCCCGCCCGCACGCGGATTCCGGCCTCATGCCCGCACCTTCCTTCGCACGAAGTACAGGAACAGCGGGCCGCCGAGCACCGCCGTGACGATGCCCGCCTGCAACTCGCCGGGCCGTGCCACGATGCGCCCGAGCACGTCCGCGCCGAGCAGCAGCGCGGGCGCGAGCACCGCGCAGCAGGGCAGCAGCCGGCGCAGGTCGGGGCCGGTCAGCGTCTTCACGAGGTGTGGCACCATGAGCCCGACGAAGACGATCGGCCCGCAGGCCGCCGTCGCCGCCCCGCACAGCAGCGTCACGGCCACGATGGCGGCCGTACGGATCACGGCGGGACGCGCGCCGAGCGACCGGGCGGAGTCGTCGCCGAGGGCGAGCGCGTTGAGCGGCCGGGCCAGGGCCAGGGCCAGCAGCAGCCCCGCCGCGACGAACGGCGCGACCATGGCCACCGTCCCGCTCTGCGCGCCCGCGAGCGAGCCGACCGTCCAGAAGCGCATCGTCTCCAGCGAGGCCGCGTCGAGCAGCATCGTCCCGTTCACGTACGAGTAGAGCGCGGCGTTGATCGCGGCTCCCGCGAGCGCCAGCCGCGCCGGGGTGGCCGCCCGCCCGCCGCCCACGCCGTACACGAGCACGGACACGGCCGCCGCGCCGGCCAGCGCGAACCAGACGTAGCCCTGGAACGTCGCCACGCCCAGCAGTCCGGCGGCCGTCGCCACCGCCGCGGAGGCCCCCGCGTTGATGCCCAGCAGGCCGGGGTCGGCGAGCGGGTTGCGGGTCAGCGCCTGCATGACCCCGCCCGCCACGCCCAGCGCCGCGCCCGCGAGCAGCCCGAGCAGGGTGCGGGGCAGCCGCATCTCGTGCACCACCGTGTACGCGCCGGATCCGGTGTCCACGAGCCCCTGCCAGACCTCGGCCGGGGACATCGGCCGGGCGCCGAGCCCGAGGCTCAGCACGAGGACGGCGAGCAGCGCGAGCGCCGGGCCGAGCACCGTGGCCACCGGACGGGCCCTCGCCGGATGTTTTCGCGGCACCCGCGCGGGCCCGCTGATCTGCGAGGACTCGGTGACGACCACGGCCGGCTCCATCGGGGCGGGGGACGAATTCCGATCGCCCCTCTGGACAAGAACTTAGGTAAGGGTAACCTAACAATCGATCTGTCCCCCGTCTATCTGTCCAAGGGGGGATGACTGTGCGAGAGAAAGACGAACCGTGCGAAACCTGAACACCACCATGTCCCGTCGCGGGCTCTTCGCCGCGGGCGGAGCCGCCGCCCTCACGCTGGCGCTGGCGGCCTGCGGATCGGGCGGTTCCGCCCCTTCCTCCGCAGGTCAGAGCGCCGGCGCGAGCCAGGGCGCCGCCGCCGGTGCGAGCGCCGGGGCGTGGTCCTTCACCGACGACAGGAAGGAGACGGCCACGGCGGCGGGGGTCCCGGCGCGGGTGGTGGCGTTCACCGGCACGGCGGCGGCCCTCGCCGACTACGGGTTGCAGGACAAGCTCGTCGGCGTGTTCGGCGAGACCAAGCGCGCCGACGGCTCGCCGGAGCCGCAGGCGGGCGACCTGGACGTGGACAAGGTGACGATCCTCGGCAACGTCTGGGGCGAGTTCAACATCGAGAAGTACGCGGCGCTGCGCCCCGACCTGCTCGTCACCCACATGTACGACCCCGGCGCGCTGTGGTACGTGCCGGACGAGAGCAAGGACAAGATCGTCAAGCTCGCCCCCACGGTCGCCGTCAGCGCCGCCCGGGTGCCGATGACCGAGACGATCGAGCGTTACGCGGCCCTCGCCGAGACCCTCGGCGCCGACCTGAAGTCCCCCGGCGTCGCCCAGGCCAAGGCGAGGTTCGAGGCCGCGGCCGACAGCGTGCGCAAGGCGGTCGCCGAGAACCCCGGGATCAAGGTGATGGCCGCCTCCGGCAGCCCCGACGTGCTGTACGTCTCCAATCCGAAGGTCAACACCGACCTGATGTACTTCGCGGAGCTGGGGGTCGAGGTCGTCGAGCCCGAGAAGCCCGGCGACGGCGGCTACTACGAGAACCTCAGCTGGGAGAACGCCGGCAAGTACGACGCCGACCTGATCCTGCTCGACAACCGGCCCACCGCGCTGCAGCCCAAGGACCTTGAGGCCAAGCCCGCCTGGCCCAAGCTGCCGGCGGTCAAGGCCGGCCAGGTCGCCGCCTGGGACCCGGTGCCGCGCTTCTCGTACGCGGGCGCCGCGCCGATCCTGGAGAACCTGGCGACGGCGATCCGGAACGCCAAGAAGCTCGGCTGACCCGTATCTCACCGGAAATCACCCGGGCCCCCGTCCGCGCTCCACCGACTTAGGTTTGCCTAGCCTAACTAACTAAGGATGACCATGACCCATCCCCGCGCCGGAGACGCGCGGTCGTATCTGCTCAACGACCACACCGTGGAGGGATACCGGAGCGCGATGGCCGCCGGGACCACCCGCGTGGCCGGCCGGGTCGGCCGGACCGAACGGCCGTTCAGCGGCGTCGCTCCGGCGCGGCTCGCGCCGGAGATCGCCGCGATCGACCTCGAACGGCCGTTGCACGACCACGCCGCCGCGCTCGACGAGCTCGAACGGGTCTATCTGCGCGACGCCGTCTACTTCCACCACCCCCGCTATCTCGCCCACCTCAACTGCCCGGTGGTGCTCCCCGCGCTGCTGGGCGAGGTGGTCCTGTCGGCGGTCAACTCCTCGCTCGACACCTGGGACCAGAGCGCGGGGGGCACGCTCATCGAGCGCCGCCTGGTGGAGTGGACGGCTGGCCGCATCGGCTTCGGCCCCGCCGCCGACGGCGTCTTCACCAGCGGCGGCACCCAGTCGAACCTCCAGGCGCTGTTCCTCGCCCGCGAGGAGGCCCGCGCCGCCGGGGTGCCGCTGTCCCGGCTACGGGTGATCACGTCGGAGGCGGGCCACTTCAGCGTGCGCAAGGCGGCGACCCTGCTGGGCCTCGGGCCGGAGGCGGTCGTCGCCGTGGAGACCGACGCGGAGCGGCGCATGCGGCCCGGCGGGCTCGCCCGCGAACTCGACCGTTGCCGCCGTGCCGGGCTGACGGTCATGGCCGTCGCAGCCACCGCGGGCACCACCGACTTCGGCTCGATCGACCCGCTGCCGGAGATCTCCCGGCTGTGCGCGGCGGCCGGGGTGTGGCTGCACGTGGACGCGGCGTACGGCTGCGGGCTGCTGGTCTCCCGCAGACGGCGGCACCTGCTCGACGGGATCGAGCGGGCCGACTCGGTCACGGTCGACTTCCACAAGTCCTTCTTCCAGCCGGTCAGCTCGAGCGCGCTGCTGGTGCGGGACGGCGCGGTGCTGCGGCACGCGGCCCACCACGCCGACTACCTCAACCCGCTGCGGATGGCCGAGCGGGGGATCCCCAACCAGGTGGACAAGAGCCTGCAGACCACCCGCCGCTTCGACGCGCTGAAGCTCTGGCTGACCCTGCGCGTGATGGGCGCGGACGCGGTCGGCGAGCTGTTCGACCAGGTGGTGGACCTCGCGGGCGAGGCGTACGACATGGTCGCCGCGGACCCGCGCTTCGAGGTCGTCACGCGGTCGCCGCTCAGCACGCTGGTCTTCCGCTACCTGCCGCCGGAGGGCCCGGGCCGCGAACTGGCCGACGACGCCAACCTGTACGCCCGGGAGGCGCTGGCCGCCTCCGGCGAGGCCGTCGTCGCGGGGACGACCGTCGACGGCCGCCACTACCTGAAGTTCACCCTGCTCAACCCGGAGACCACGCGGGACGACGTCGCGTACGTCCTCGATCTCCTCGCCGGTCACGCCCAGCGCCACGTGGACGACCTCGTGCCGCTCGCCGCCCCGTCCAGTAGCTGACCACCAGGGAGAAACGCATGTCCGCCCATGATTTCGTCGCCATCGGGCTGGGGCCGTTCAACCTGGGCCTCGCCTGCCTGGCCGAGCCGGTCGCCGGGCTCGACGGGCTGTTCCTGGAGGCGAGGCCCGGCTTCGCCTGGCATCCGGGGATGATGCTCGACTCGGTCACGCTGCAGACGCCGTTCATCGCCGACCTCGTCACGCTGGCCGACCCGACCTCGCCGTACTCCTTCCTGAACTACCTCAAGGAGACCGGCAGGCTCTACCCCTTCTACATCCGGGAGAACTTCTACCAGCTCCGCGCCGAGTACGACGCGTACTGCAGGTGGGCCGCCGGGCGGCTGCGGAGCGTCCGCTTCGGCCACCGGGTGACCTCCGTGACGTACGACGAGGCGGACGGGTGCTACGTCGTCCACGCGCTGACGGACACCGGCGAGCGGAGCGAGCACCGCGCCCCGCACCTCGTGCTCGGCACCGGCACCCCGCCGTACGTGCCCGAGCCCTGCCGCGGCCTCGGCGGCGGCGTCGTCCACAACAGCGAGTACCTCGCGCGCAAGGAGGACCTGCTCGCCAAGGAGAGCATCACGGTCGTCGGCAGCGGGCAGAGCGCCGCCGAGATCTACCGCGACCTGCTGGCCGGCATCGACACCCACGGCTACCGGCTGAACTGGGTGACGAGGTCGCCGCGGTTCTTCCCGCTGGAGTACACCAAGCTGACCCTGGAGATGACCTCCCCGGACTACGTGGACTACTTCCACGCGCTGCCCGAGGACACCCGCTACCGCCTCGAAGCCGAGCAGAAGTGCCTGCACAAGGGCATCGACGCGGCGTTGATCAACGAGATCTACGACCTGCTGTACGCCAAGACCGTCGGCGGGCCGGTCCCGGCGCGGCTGCTGACCTGCACCGAGCTGCGCGACGCGGGCTACGACGCGGCCCGGGGCGAGTACACGCTCGGCCTGCGCCACCTGGAGCAGGAGCGCGACTTCACGCTCGTCACGCAGGGCCTCGTGCTGGCCACCGGCTACCGCTACGAGCCGCCCGCCTTCCTCGATCCCGTACGGGACCGCATCCGGTGGGACCGGCGCGGCCGGTTCGACGTGGCCAGGAACTACAGCGTCGACGTCACCGGGCGGGGGATCTTCGTGCAGAACGGCGCGACCCACGCGCACAGCGTCACCTCTCCCGACCTGGGCATGGGCCCGTACCGCAACTCGTGGATCATCGCCCAGATCCTCGGCCGCGAGCACTACCCCATCGAGAAGGCGATCGCCTTCCAGGAGTTCGGCGCACCCGAGGGGGTGGTCGCGTGAGCGGGATCGTCTTCCGCGGCGTCCACGACGGGGTCGGCGAACTGGCCCTGCGCCGGCTCGACCCCGACGCCGACGCGGAGATCGTGCACGCCTGGGTGACCCACCCCAAGGCCGTGTTCTGGATGATGGGGGACGCGGACGTCGCCGAGGTCGCCGAGGAGTACCGCCGGATCGTGGCGCACCCGCACCGCGACGCCTACCTCGGGCTGGTGAACGGGCGCCCGGCCTTCCTGGCCGAGCGGTACGACCCCGCCCGGGTCGAGCTGGCGGGCCGGTACGACGCGCGGGACGGCGACGTGGGCATGCACTTCCTCTGTGCGCCCACCGGCACCCCGGTGCACGGCTTCTCCCGCGCCGTGATCACCACCGTGCTGGAGATGCTGTTCGCCGACCCGGCGGTGCGGCGGGTGGTCGTCGAGCCCGACGTGCGCAACACCGCCGTCCACGCGCTGAACGCGGCCGTCGGCTTCGAGGTCGTCGGCGTGATCGCCAAACCCGAGAAGGAGGCCCTGCTGAGCGTGTGCACGCGCGAGCGATTCCACGCCGCGAGCGTCGCGGCCGGTGTGCGGGGGGAGGGGATCCACCGGTGACCGGCCCCGGAAACCGCGCCGCCGATCCGGCCGATGCGGCCGGAACCCCCACCGGAGACGCCGCCGAGAACCCCGCCGAGCACTCCGCCGGGAGCCTCGCCGGAGATCCTGCCGGCGATCCTGTCGCGGCGGTCGCCCACCTCACCCCGGCGACCTGGGAGAAGGCCAACCGGCGGCTGGTCCGCAAGGCACTCGCCGAGTTCGCCCACGAACGGCTGCTCGTCCCGCGCCCGCTCGGCGACGGCCGGTACGCCGTGCGGTCCGACGACGGAGCCGTGGAATACCGCTTCACCGCGACGGTGCTGTCGCTCGACCACTGGCACATCGGCGAGATCACCCGGCAGCGCACGACGGGCGAGGCCCTGCCTCTCGACGCACTGGACCTCGTCGTGGAGATGCGCGGCTCCCTCGGGCTGACCGACGAGATCCTCCCCGTCTACCTGGAGGAGATCTCCTCCACGCTGGCGAGCCTCGCGTACAAGCTGACCAGGCGCACGGCCGGCGCGGACGAACTGGCGAAGGCCGGATTCCAGGAGATCGAGGCCGCGATGACCGAGGGCCATCCGTGCTTCGTGGCCAACAGCGGCCGGATCGGCTACGGGATCGACGACCACCACCGGTACGCCCCCGAGGCCGCCGCCCCCGTACGCCTGATCTGGCTGGCCGCCCACCGCGACCACTGCGTGTTCTCCTGCTCCGGCGACATCGACTACGAGCGGCTGACACGCGGCGAACTCGGCGAGGAGACCCTCGCCCGCTTCGCGGGCACGCTCACCGGCCTCGGCCTCGACATGACCGACTACCTGCTCCTTCCGGTCCACCCGTGGCAGTGGTGGAACAAGCTGTCGGTCACCTTCGCCGCGGCGGTCGCCACACGGCGCCTGGTCTGCCTGGGCCCCGGCGACGACGACTACCTCCCCCAGCAGTCGGTGCGCACGTTCTTCAACGCCGGCGCGCCGTCGAAGCACTACGTGAAGACCGCGTTGTCGGTGCTCAACATGGGCTTCATGCGCGGCCTGTCCGCGGCGTACATGGAGGCCACCCCGGCGATCAACGACTGGCTCGCCGGCCTGCTGCGGGACGACGAGGTCTTCCGCGCCACCCGCCTGACGATCATCCGCGAGCGGGCCGCCGCCGGCTACCGCGACCGCCTGTACGAGTCGGCCACCCGTCCCCACTCGCCGTACCGGAAGATGCTCGCGGCGCTGTGGCGGGAGAGCCCGGTGGCGGGCCTGGAGCCGGGCAGGCGCCTGGCCACCATGGCCTCCCTCCTGCACGTCGACGAGGAAGGCCGGTCGTTCGCGGCGGCGCTGATCGAGCAGTCGGGCCTGCCGCCCGAGGTGTGGCTGCGGCGCTACCTCGACGCCTATCTCACCCCGCTGCTGCACGCCTTCTACGCGTACGGCCTCGCGTTAATGCCGCACGGCGAGAACGTGATCCTGGTGCTCGACGGCGGCGCGGTGGAGCGGGTGATCTTCAAGGACATCGCCGAGGAGATCGTGGTGATGGACCCGGACACGGACCTGCCGCCCGGCGTGGGGCGGATCCGCGCCGAGGTGCCCGAGGACATGCGGCTACTGTCGATCTTCACCGACGTGTTCGACTGCTTCCTGCGCTTCCTCAACGCGATCCTGGCCACGGGCGGCGTGCTCGGCGAGGAGGCGTTCTGGCGCACGGTCGCCGAGTGCGCGGCGGACTACCGGCGGTCGGCGCCGCATCTCGCCGAGCGGTTCCGGCGCCACGACCTGTTCGCGGAGACGTTCGCGCTCTCGTGCCTCAACCGCCTGCAACTGCGCGACAACCGGCAGATGGTGGACCTCGCCGACCCGTCGGCCGCGCTCCAGACGGCCGGCGACCTGGTCAACCCGATCGCCCGGTACGCCCCGCCCGCCTGAGCACCGCCCGCCTGAGCCCCGTCCGGCTCAGGCGGGCGCGTACGTCATGCAGTCGGCCTCGTCCTGCACGTAACCGATGTCGATGCCGGGCGCCTGGCACTCCAACGCCACGTTGTGCCGGCAGTCGTACATCTTGCACGCGCCCACGCGGCCCACGGTCTGCTGGTCGCCGCCCGGCCCCGCGGTGGTGAAGAAGGTGTCGCAGTGCGCGTGGGACAGGTCGCCGACCGTGATGGCGGTCGCGTGGCACCTGCGGTCACGGTTGTACACGCACGAGGTGGCCTCGCAACGGTTGACAACGGGCATCTCCATGAGCGGCGTCCCCCCTGGCAGTCACGGCTTTCGCCCGGCTCATACCGCTGTTGACCAGGTCGGCAATCTCCCCGACGCCACCAGAGTCGGCCAAGCCATGCCAGGGGAGCAGCACTAGTGCAGCAGTTCCTCGGCGACGGCGAGGAGCTTCAGGGCGGTGGGGTCGGCGGCCCCGGCGCCCCTGGGCACCCGGTCGGAGATCCGCTGCAGCAGGAGGTGGACGTCGTCCCCGCCGGCCGCGGCCGGGAGCGCCGCCTCCGACCGCCGCAGCCGCAGCAGCAACTCCAGGCCGTACGCGGCCTGGGCGGCGAGCATCGCGAGGAGGTCCACGTCGGCGAGCTCGCCCCGCCAGTCGGAGGACCTGTCGAGCACCTCCAGAACGCCGATGCAGCTCTCCTCCCGGATGACCGGCGCCGCCATGATGCTGTGCGGGACGTATCCCGTGGACTCGGCGGCGTCGTGGGCGAACTGCGGCACGGCGGCCACCTCGTCGGCGATCATGGGCTGGCCGCTCGCCGCCACCCAGCCCGCGATGCCCGTGCCGGACGGGAAACGCGTGCCGATGAGGTGCTTCTCCCCCTCACCCGACACGGCCTCGAAGACCAGCTCGCCGGTCTCCTGGTCCACCAGGAAGACCGACGCCGCGGCGGAGGCGAACACGTGCCGGGCGACCTCGACGGTCGACTGCAGCAGCCTGCGCTCGGTGATTTCGCTGTCGGAGCGCCGTTCAGGCACGGACATGCGCGTCTCCCTTGGATACGACGACGTTGCTGGCGGCCAGGTAGAGCACGGACTTGAGCTGGAACGGGGTCATCCACCGGTGCCTGCTCAGGGCGAGCGCGCACATCCCGGTGATGTGCGGCGCGGCGAAGCTGTTCCCGGTGCTGCGGATCTCCCTGCCGCCGCGCCAGGCCACCCGGACCCGGACGCCCCTCGCGTAGAACTCGGCCGGCGGCGCGGGGTTGTAGTAGTAGGTCATCGGGTCGGGTTCGTCGTGGCTGGCCACGGAGATGACCGAGGAGAACGTCCAGGGGAAGCTGACCACCGGCATGTTGTGCGCCGCGGCCACGAGCAGGCAGCGCCGGAAGTACGCGCGGTCGGCCAGCTCGTGCAGCTCGGGCAGGAACTGGCTCCTGGTGGTGGACAGGCTGAGGTTGACGAGGTCGAACCCCTCCTCGACGGCCCAGCGCAGACCGGCCAGGAGGGCGGCGCCGCTGCCGGACCGGCCGTCGGTCAGCACCCGCACCGAGGTCAGCGAGACGGCCGGGGCGATCGAGCGGATCACGCCGGCGCACGCGGTCCCGTGCCCCACCGGGTCGGCCGGGTCACAGTCGACGACCGTGAGGTCCCCTCCGTCGTCGGCGACCACCAGCGAACGGTCCAGGTGGCCGACCCGCGGGTGGGAGGCGTCCACCCCGGTGTCGAGCACGCAGACGCGCACCCCCGCCCCGTCGGCGGGCCCCGTGCCGTCGTCGCCCCACGCCCATTCCCTGGTGACCTCCTCCAGGCGACTCACGCCGAACTCCTCCGGCGCCAGCCGTGAGGTCGCCAGGCTCCAGGCCGGCACGCCGGGGAACTGCTCACGCCGCTCGCGGCGCCAGGGGGGCTGTGTCACGGTAGCCTCTCCTCCTCGATCCACCGGCGTACCCGCCGGGCGGGCAGCTCCGCGCCCTTGGCCGCGTACCCCCGCAGCGCGCGGGCCGCGGCCTCGGCCGCCGGGCCGGTGCGCCCGGCCGCGTGGTGGACCTTCGCCAGGTCGGCCAGCACGTCCCCGCGCAGGCAGGGGTCGTCGGTCCGGGCGAGCAGCTCCTCCGCGCGGGCGGCGAGGGCGCCCGCCGCGCCGTGGTCGCCGTCGAGGGACGCGACCCAGGCGCTCAGCGCGAGAAGGGTCAGCTCACCGCGGGCCTGCAGCCGCGCGCCCGTCGAGCGCAGCCGCGCCAGCTCTCCCGCGGCCTCGGCGTGACGGCCCAGCCGCAGCAGCTCGCGCGCCGCGTACAGCTCCAGCGTCCTGGCCGGCTCGGACTGGCCCACCCGGTGGAGGTCGGCCGCCGCCCGGCGGAACAGCGCCTCGGCCTCGGCGTGCCGCCCGACGAGCGACTCCACCAGCCCGCGCACCTGGAGGACCGCGGCCGCGGCCAGGTCGAGGTGGAGGTCCCGGGCGTGCCGGTCGGCGGCGTGGAGGACGGCCCACGCCTCGGCGACGTCACCGGCCAGCGCGAGCAGGCGCGCCTCGGTGACCAGGACGGGCAGGAGCATCGCCCGGTCGGCGCAGAACCTGGCCGACAGACCGGCGCACAGGGAGAGCCCCTCCGCCAGCGGGGTGGGGGACCACTGCGCCAGCTCGCACAAACCGCTGAGCAGGCGGTTCTCCTCGTACCTGTCGCCGAGGGAGCGGGCCCGGTCCAGAGCCTCGCGCAGCGCGGCCTCGGCCGCCCCGAAGCGGCCCTCGCCGATGCGCAGCAGCGCCTCCAGGTGGTGGAACCGGCACCAGCCGAGATCGTCGCCGGGGTCGGCGGCCAGCAGGTCCCGGAACGGCTTGGCCGAGGCGGGCCGGGTGCCGAAGCGCACCGCCAGCGTCTCGCGCTGGACCGCGCACGTGAGCCGGGTGCGCGGGTCGCCCGGCAGCATCCGCTCGGCCATGTCCAGCGCGGCGTACGGCCGGTCGGCCTCGCCCCGGGCCAGGCCGGCGTCGCAGATGCGTACGGCGAGCGGCCGGTGCTCGGGGTGCCCGGCCGGCAGCAGGTCGCGTCCCCGCTCCAGCAGGGCGATGGCCGCGGGCAGGTCCTTGCGGTGCAGGGCCCGGGTGCCCTCGCCGACGAGGGCGCGGGCGGCCCGCTCGGTCAGCGCCGGCAGCAGTGGGTCGTCCGGCCGCACCTCGCGCTTGAGCAGGCAGGCGGTCTCCAGATGGTGGGTCAGGTCGCCGTGCGACGACTCCTCCCCGGACGAGGACGAGACGGCGGCCTCAGCCCGTCCCGAGCGCCCGGAGATCCGGTCGGCGAGGGCCAGATGCCACGTGGCCCGCAGGTCCTTGCGGGTCATGGCGTAGACCGTGTCGCGGGTCAGCGTCTGGGTGAAGTGGAACGACCCCGCCGCCTCCCCGCGCCGGACCAGGCGCCTGCGGATCAGGAGCCCGACCGTCTCGTCGACGTCGAACCGGGTCTCCGGCTGCGCCGCGCAGAGGACGCCGAGCTGGTCGAGGGTGAAGACGTGGCCGATCGTCGCGGCCCGTTCGAGCACGTCCCGCTCCCCGTCGTCGAGCAGGTCGAGCCGCGCGCCGAGCAGCGCCTGGATGGTGCGCGGCAGCGGGGCGTCCTCCCCCTCCTCGGCCAGCGTCTCCAGCAGAAGTTCGGCGAACAGCGGGTTGCCGTCGGAGCTCTCCGCGACCCGCCGGAACAGGGCCGGGCCGGTGGCCACGGCGTGGGCGACCACCTCGCCCTCCGGCGACCGGAGCTCGGCGAGCCCGGCGACCAGCCGCTCCATCTGCGCCATGTCCAGCACGCCGAGCTCGAACGCGACGGCGCGGCCGACGTCGATCCCCCAGGAGGGCCGCGCCTCCAGCAACTCGGGCCGGGCCACCCGTACGACCAGGACCGGCACGTCGACCAGCCACGTCGTGAGGTCGTCGATCAGGTCGAGGAGGGTCGGCTCGGCCCAGTGGAGGTCCTCCCAGACCACCACCAGCGGCTCGCGCCGGGCCAGCGCCTCGAACAACGCGCACACCGCCCGGGCGATCTCCTCGACACCCGCGTCCTCTCCTGTACGCGGCGGGCGTGCGGCGTGCGCGGTCACCAGGCCGCGAAGGGCGGCGCCGCTCGCCGCCTCCAGCGTGTCCGGCCAGTCGTCGCCGAGGGACTCGATCATCTCCGTGATGGGGCGATAGGTGATCCCGGCGCCGTACGAGCGGCACCTCCCGGTGAGCACGGTGACCTCGGCGGGCAGTTCGTGGACGAAGTCGCGTACGAGCCGGGACTTGCCGATGCCCGGCACGCCGAACACGGTCACCACCCGGCACCGGTGGTCCCGCACCGCCTCCCGGTACGCCGTGCGGAGCCGCGCGGTCTCCGCGGCGCGGCCGATGAGCGGGACCTGGTCGTCGTCGTCCCCGGCGTCCGGCTCCAGCGAGGTCACCCGCCAGGCCCGCACGGGGTTGCTCTTGCCCTTCAGGGTGAGCGGCGGCACGGGCTCCAGCCGCGCCTGGGCGCGGACCAGGCGCGCGACCTCGTCCCCGACGAGGATCTCGCCGACGCCCGCGGCGGACTGCAGGCGGGCGGCCGTGTTGACGGTGTCGCCGATGACGCGCAGGTCCGCTCCCGGGGTGGGGATGACCACCGCCTCCCCGGCGCTGACGCCGCAGTGCACGTCGAGCCGGATGCCGTGCGTGGGAGCGAGGCCGTCGCTCAGCTCCCGCACTCCCTGCAGCGCGGCGTGGGCGGCGCGGACCGCCCGGAGCGCGTCGTCCTCACGGCCGGCGGGGATGCCGAAGACGGCCATGATCGCATCCCCGATGTACTTCTCCACCACGCCGCCGTGCTCGCTGATCCCGGAGGTGCACGCCTGGTAGTAGCGGTCGAGGACGTCCCGGAGGAGCTCGGGATCGAGCCGTTCGGCCAGCTCCGTCGAGCCCACCAGGTCGATGAAGACGACCACGACGTTCCGGCGCGCAGGGCGGGCCGCCCCGGCGGTCATCAAGATCCTCCGCGGAGACCCCCGCCTTCGGGCGGGGGAGGGATCGGGCTCCCTGCGGAGCGGGGCAGGGGTCGGCGTTTCGCTGTTGGTTGGAGTTCCATGCGAACAAACATGCGATTCTCGGCTGGCCGGGTGGCATGATGTGCGGCGTGGCTCAGATGGTGAAGCGGGCTTACCGGTACCGCTTCTATCCGACTCCCGAGCAGGCAGGGGACGTGGTCGGGGTGGACGCGGGGATCACCAGCCTGGTGACCCTGTCCCGCCCGATCCCCGATCTGACCGACGAGAACGGAAAGGTCGCCAACCCCCGGCATGAGCGGGCCGGCCGCAGGCGCCTGGCCAAGGCCCAGCGCTCGCTGGCGCGCAAGGCGGCGGGCAGCGCGAACCGGGCCAAGGCCCGGCTCAAGGTCGCCCGCGCCCACGCCCGGATCGCCGACCGGCGCCGGGACTTCCTGCACAAGTTGTCGACTCGGCTCGTCCGCGATAACCAAGTGGTCGTGATCGAGGACCTGGCCGTCCGCGCCATGGTCAAGAACCACTCGCTGGCCCGCGCCATCTCCGATGCCGGCTGGCGACAACTGCGGTCGATGCTGGAGTACAAAGCCCGGTGGTACGGGCGGGAACTGGTCGTGATCGACCGGTGGTTTCCCGCCTCCAAGCTGTGCTCGGCCTGCGGGGCACTGCAGAAGTCGATGCCGCTGAACGTCCGGGTCTGGGAGTGCGCCTGCGGCGCGACCCATGACCGGGACGTCAACGCCGCCAGGAACATCCTCGCCGCCGGACTGGCGGAGAGGTGAAACGCCTGTGGAGCTGGGGTAAGACCTCAACGAGAGCCCTCTCGGACGGGGCAACCGGCGGTGAAGCAGGAAACCCGGCCGGCGACGGTCGGAATCCCCTTCCTCAAGGGAGGGGAGGATGTCAAACGAGTTTTAGCTCCTGGCCCTCGACCTCGCCCGCGGCCTCGTCCAGGCGGGTCTTGATCGAGTTCAGCAGCTCGACCTCCGGCCTGCTCAGCTCGGCGAACACCTGCCGCTGCCGCTCGTTGAGCAGGTCCACCGGATGCCCCGCCTCGCGCAGGGCCGTCAGCGGGTCGAACGGCGCCGGCCCGGTCTGAACGTCGTGGCTGTTCAACGGCCCACCTCCTGGTCGTGCCTGGCCTGCCGGCCACTGTGGTACGCCGCCAACGGTAGGGACGAGGGGTTCAGGGCCAGTATGGCGACGCCATGCCGCCGCCATACTGGCCGCGCGTCCGCCTCGCTCGGCCCCGCCCTGAGGAGCCATGGCGTGCCGACCGGTCCCGGTCCGGATGATCCCGGTTCGTCAGAGCTCCCGGTTTCCGTGCAGTTCGGCCGCGAACCGATGGGCGAGCGGTGACATCGCGTACGCCAGGGAGTGGGCGACCACCTCGGCGTCGGCCGGGGTCTGCGAGATCGACAGGACGCCGGCCTCCAGGAGGGACTCGACGACCCGCTCGCCCGGTTCGCCGGCGCGGTCCAGGGCCTCGACGAGTTCCTCGTGCCCGAAGACCGGGCCGCCGAGCGCGCCCAGGGCGAGGAACGCGGTGCGGTGCGGCCACGACGGGTGGGCGTAGGACTCCTCGAACCGCCGGCGCAGCGACACGTCCCCGGCGACGAACTCGTCCAGCACGTTCGCGGTCCGGTCCAGCCGCTCGGCCAGCAGACTGAGCGGCAGGTGCCACAGCCCGGCGAGCCGAGCCCCCAGCAGGCGCAGGACCAGGGGCGACAGCCCGTACCTCCGGAAGATCCGCAGGACGGCGGGCAGGTCCCCGGCCACCCGGTCGCGGCCGATCACCCGGCTCAGGAACTCGACGCCCTCGCTCGCGGACAGTTCTCCGAGACCGATCCGGGCCACCGACTCCAGCCCGCTGAGCCTGCTCCGGCTCGTCACCAGGACCCTGCTCGACGTGGTGCCGGGAAGCAGCACGCGTACGCTCGCCTCGTCCGGCGCGTCGTCGAGGACCAGCAGGATCTTCCGGTCGGCGAGCCAGGACCGCCAGACGGACGCCAGCGCGTCGTCCTCGCGCACGCCGGTGACATCCAGGCCCACGCTCTCCAGGATCTCCCGCTGGACGCCGGCGGCCGGCCGGGGGACGCCGTCGCGCCGCAGCGGGATCACCACGGCGCCGTCCGGATAGCGGAGGGCCAGCAGGTGCGCGACGTGTACGGCGAGGGCGGTCTTGCCGGCGCCCAGCCCGCCGGTGATCACCGTCACGTGGGCGGGCTCCTCGAGGACGCGCCGCACCTCCGTCTCCCGGCCGACGAAGTCGTCGACGTCGCGGGGCAGCCGGTTCGCCAGGGCCCGTACGGGCCGGGGGCGGGCGGCGGCGCCGGCCAGGCCGGGAAGTCGCGGGGGCGGAGGCCCGTCACCGCGGAGGATGGTCTGGTAGAGCTGTCTGATCAGCGGGCTGGGGTCGATGCCCATCTCGGCGGCGAGGTGCCGCCGCAGGCCCTCGAAATGGGACAATGCCTCGGCGGCCCGCCCGCACCGCGACAGCGCGGTCATCCTCGCCGCGGCGACGCGCTCGCGGGCGGGGAACCGCGCGGCGACGACGTCGAGGGAGCCCAGGGCCTCGACGTGGCGGCCGAGCTCGATCTCCAGTTCCACCCAGTCCTCGTAGACCGACAGGAAGAGCTCGGTGAAGCGGCCCACCTCGGCGGCCACGAGCGGGACGTGGCGGAACTCGACCAGCGGCCGTTCGTGCCACATGCCGACGGCGTCGCCCAGCAGCGTGGCGGCGGACGGGAGGTCTCCGCTCCGGACGGCGGCGCGGCCCGACCTGCTCAGTTCCAGGAAGCGCAGCAGGTCGAGTTCCTCGCGGTCGGCGCGCATCCGGTAGCCCCACCCCTGGAAGCTGATCCGGTCGCCTACGATCTTGCGCAGCGCGGACACGTAGACCTGCAGGTTCTTGCGCGCCGTGCGTGGCGGGGTCTCGCCCCACAGACAGTCGATCAACTGCTCCGACGGGATGACCGCGTTCGCGTGGCACAGCAGGATCGCCAGGAGCAGCCGTTGTTTCGGAGCGCCGATGACCGCGCGGTGGTCCGCCACGTGGACCTCCAGCGGACCGAGAATCGAGCAGTGCAGTCGCGGTGAGATCGCGTCACCCATGGTGCGTTCCTTGGTCCCGGTCTCCGCGGCGACCCCGGTCACCGGACGGAACCGGCTGTCCTGGCGCCCAGCAGGAGGAAGTCGACGAGGTCGAGCGGCGGCGGGGGCACGGCGTTGCCCAGGGCCGCCAGATGGAGCGTTCGTGTCGCGAGCGCGGCCGCCGTGGAGACCGCGTGTCCCCCGGCCTTCGCCTCGAACCAGCGCCAGTCGCCGTCCGCGTTCACTTCCAGGAACACCACCTCGTCCTTCCTGAGCAGCAGGTCGAAGGCGCCGTACGTCATCCCCCACAGGCCCGCGAGCCGCCGTACGGCGTCGGCGGCCGCGGGCGGGACGGCGACCGGGGTGACCGTCACCTCGCCCTCCTCGCGCCACGGCGAGTCGGGGGACCGCTTGCCCACGGCGTACGCGTGCAGGGCGCCGGCGACGTGGTAGACCCGCAGCTCCGCGTCGTGCTCGACGTACTCCTGCACGATGACGGGGTAGTCGAGGGCGGGCCGGCGCAGCACCTCCTCGCGGGCCGCGACTTCGGGGAGGACCCCGGTCAGGAGCCCGGGCTCGGTCTCGACGAAGTGCTCCTCGACGACCTTGACGACGACCCTGGGCCCGTCCATGGCGGCCGCGGCCTCCGCCGGGCTGGTGGTGACGACCGTGCGGGGGACGCGGACACCGGCCCTCGCCGCACCGGCGAGCTGTTCCAGCCTGCCGGGCCGGTTGCCGGGCAGGCTCGCCGGGGCCAGCGAGCAGAGCTGGCGGACCAGCGCGTGCCAGGACTCGGCGCGGAGGAGGGTCTCCACGGCGTCCGCCGTCGCGGGCATGGCCCGGGGCGAGAAGTGGCGCGCCCACACGACGGTCGGCGCGATGCGGCGGCCGTCCAGGTCGAGCACACCGCACATCCCGCCGCCGGTCGTCCCGCCGGTCGTGCCGCCCGCGACACCGCCCGCGACACCGTTCGCGTCGCCGGCGCCGACCGTGGCGCCGACCGTGGCGGACAGCCGCAGCGAGGCGATGGTCTCGGCGTCGACGCGCACGCTCGGCACGCCGAGGTGGTGCAGGGCGTCCTGGAGGACGGCGAACTCGGCGCAGCCCGCGCGGTCGGCCAGCACGACGCAGGGCAGGGCCTCCGCGTCCGGCTCGGTGTCCGGCTGAATGTCCACCGGCCGCCACGACACCGATCCCGGTGTTCCGCGCAGGTCGACGGTGAGGGGAGGGCCGTACGACCGGCCGGGGCCGGCCGTGCCGGAGACGCCGGAGCCGCCGGCGGCGCTCAGCAAGGCGTGACCGTAGTCGTACGCGGGCCGGATCCGGCGGATCGTCCCGGCGACACCCCCGCCGGTCTCGTCTTCATGATCACGCCCATACTTAACAAGTCAACGGCGACCGCGGTTTAATGTCAATAGAACCATATATGGCCGATTGTTTAAGTAATTGCCATATGTCGGTTTTCTGGGTTTGGCCAGGTCGGAGGGGATTGACTTCCGGAAAGTGGCGGCTTTCGGATGTCCCGCTCGTCGGCTCTCCGTAACAGGATATTTGTGGTCCGAAAAAATTCCTGATTAGGGACAGGGTCAGCTCATCCGCCGCTCGCCTGCGGCCACGGCGGCCGGTGGCCGCCACGGGCCGGTACGTAGACTGGGACCCACTCGTGTGGACCGGCTCCCTTCGCGCCCCTTCGCGACCGGCGTACGGGATCCACGGATGGGTGACGAACCCGGAAGGCCGGGTGACCAGGACGAGGAGGACGGCGTGAGCCGGCGCGTACGCGGCGATCGGGAAGAGGCCGGCCTGCCGATCGACCCCGACGTGGACCTCCGGCACGAGCGGGACGTGTTCCGCCCGGCGGCCCCCGCACGCCGCCGCGGCTGGGACGTCCTCGCGGTGATCGCGCTCGGCGGCGGAGCCGGCGCCGTGGCCAGGTTTCTGCTCGGCCGGGCCTTGCCCGCGCCGCCCACCGGATTCCCCTGGGGGACGTTCCTCGCCAACGTCACCGGCTGCTTCGCGCTCGGAGCCCTGATGGTCTTCGTCCTCGACGTCTGGCCGCCGCGCCGCTATGTCCGTCCGTTCCTCGGGGTCGGCGTCCTCGGCGGATTCACGACGTTCTCCACCTTCACCACGGAGATCGTGGAAAGGTCGTCGCACGGCGCGTGGCCGATGGCCGGCGCGTACGCCGCTGCGAGCATGGTCGCCGGGCTGATCGCGGTCTGGTGCGGCATCGTCGTCGCCCGCGCCCTGGCGGGCCTCCCCGTACGGCGGCGCGGGAGGAGGGGCGGATGAGACTGCACGGCCCCGCGCAGCGGTTGACGATCCTGATAGGCGAGAGCGACCGGTACCGGCACCGGCCGCTGTACACCGAGATCGTCCATCGGGCGCACGAGATGGGCCTGGCGGGAGCGAGCGTGTTCCGGGGCGTCGAGGGCTTCGGCGCATCCTCGCGCATCCACACCAGCCGCCTGCTGTCGCTCAGCGAGGACCTGCCCATCGCCGTCGTCATCGTGGACGTCCCGGAGAGGATCAGCGCGTTCGTGGCGGAACTGGACGAACTGGTGACCGAGGGCCTGGTGATCGTCGATTCTGTGGAGGTCTACCGCTACGTGGGGCGTGAGCCGGGGCGGGCGGAGCCGTGACCCTGCTGCTCGTCTTCCTCGGAGGCATCGTCGGCGCTCCCGCCCGTTATCTGGCCGACCGCCTGGTGCAGCGCCTGCACGACAGCGTGTTCCCCTGGGGCACGCTGGCGGTCAACGCGTCCGGGTCGCTCGTGCTCGGGCTGCTGCTCGGCGCCCGGGACGATCTCGGGCTGCCCACCGCGATGGTCACCCTGCTCGGCACCGGCTTCTGCGGCGCGTTCACGACGTTCAGCACGTTCGGTTTCGAGACCGTACGGCTGCTGGAGGAGGGTGCGGTCCTGGAGGCCGGGCTCAACGCGCTCGGCAGCCTGGTTCTCGGCGTCCTCGCCGCCGCCGCCGGGCTCGGCCTCGCCCACCTCCTCGCCTGAGCCGCGTCAGTCGCCCCGCACGGCCTCCCCGGAAACACAGCGCTCCCCGAAACACGTCCACCCCACCCGGGGGGTGGGGTGGACGCCTCAGGCGGGTCAGTGGTGCCCGTGCCCGTGCCCGTCGTGCTTCTGGGTCCAGGGGCCGGTGATCGCGAAGACGTAGCCCGGGGTCTGGATGTTGGCGAACAGGATGCGCCCGTCCGCGCTGAACGTCGGGCCGGTGAACTCGCTGTCGTTGAGTTCGTTGCGGGCCATCGGGTAGGGCGTGCCCTTGTCGGTCACGCCGACCAGGTGCGACAGGCCCTCGCCGTCCTCGGCCAGGATGACCCCGCCGTACGGCGAGACGGTGATGTTGTCCGGCCCGTCGTAGTGGGTGTCCTGCTCCGGGTCGGGGTTGACACCGAAGATCGTCTTGAGCGTGACGGTCTCCGACTCGGGGTCGTAGAACCAGACCTGGCCGTCGTGCTCGTTCCTGCTGCCGTCGTCGTGCCGGGCGTAGCTGGCGACGAAGTACGCGCCGCCGTCACCCCACCAGGCGCCCTCCAGCTTGCGGCTGCGGGTGACCTGGTCGTCGGTGAACTGCTTGCGCACCGAGGTCGTCTTGGCGTCCCGGTCCGGCACGTCGACCCACTCGACCTTGTAGCGGGTGCCCGGCTGGGTCGCCTCGGACAGGTCGGCGATGTGCTTGCCGCCCTTGCGGCACCGCATGGCCTGCAGCTTCCCGGCGGTGTCGCCGCCGGGGCCGAGCGCCAGCGCGCGCAGCGCGCCCTTGCGGGCGTGGAAGTGCTTCGGCGGGACCCACCGGAAGTAGAGCCCGTTCGGGCCGCTCGCGTCCTCGGTCAGGTAGATCTCCGAGTTGCGGGGGTTCACGGCGACGGCCTCGTGGGAGTAGCGGCCGAGGAACTTCAGCGGGACCGGGTCGCGGTTGGCCGCCCGGTCGAACGGGTCCACCTCGAAGACGTAGCCGTGGTCCTTCTGGAACGCGCCCCCGGCCCGCTGCTCGGTCTCCTCGCAGGTCAGCCAGGTGTTCCACGGCGTGATGCCGCCCGCGCAGTTGTTGTGCGTGCCCGCGACGCTGACGTACTCGCGCACCCGGTTGCCGTTCCGGTCCACCTCGATGTTCGTGGTGCCGCCCTTGGCGCCGGGGTCGTAGGTCAGGCCGGGCAGGGCGGGCACGCCGTACGGCTCGCTGCCGCCGATCTCGTGGTTGTTCACCAGGACCCAGCCGTCGCGGCCGGCGAAGCACCCGGTGCCGTCGGCGTCGCTCGGGGTCGGCTCGCCGGACTCCAGCTTCGTCGTCCCGGCCTGAGCGACGATCTTGTAGGAGAAGCCCTTCGGCAGGGCGAGCAGACCGGCGGGGTCGGGGACGACGGGCCCGTACCCGGTCGTCTTGCCGACCCCGGCCTGGACGGCCTGGGCGGCCGCGGGGCCGGCGATGGCCTCGATGCTGCCCGCGACGGCGATGCCGAGGCCGCCGGCGGCGGCCGAGCGCATGAGATCACGGCGGGAGAGGGAGGAGCTCACAGACGTACCTTTCGTGCATACAGCAGGCGATACGATCAAATTCCGCCAGGCTGAACATCTCCTTTCGTCATCGGTACGCAGGGGTGAGCAGTGCCTGACGATCGCGTCCGGAAGTCGAACGCGGGACGCGGTCAGAAGGGTGGCCGGGCCAGCAGGATTCCGGCGCCGAGGGGAACGGCGACGGCTGGGACGCGGATCGGCACCTTCTTCTCACCGATCTTGAATCCCTCCATCCCCCAGCTCACGGCGACCTCGCAGTCCCCGCCGGGATGGAGGGTCACCAGCCGCCCGTCGCGGATTCCCGCGTGCAGCAGCCCGATCGTGAACGTCAGATCGACGGAGAACGTGATCGTGAGCACCTTGCGCTCGTCGGCGTAGACCTCGACGTACGGGCGGTGCTCCGAGGTGATCGAGTGCGCGGCCAGACGGGTCTGGTTGGTCTTCCCACGGAAGCCCTCCTCGTGACTGCGCACCGCGGCGGTCCGCAGTTCGCCGGACTTCTGCCACCCGGCCGCCAGGACCGTCCCGAGAGTGATCCCGTGGAGCAGGCCGGCGCCGGCCTCGGGCAGCTGAGCGACGAGTTGTCCGGCGAGGTCCGGGGCGTCGCGGCAGATCGTGTTGATCACCTGGGGGTCGCGGACGACGCGTGCCGCCGCCACCACCGCGCCGCGCACGCCGTCACAGAGCGCGAGGGCGGCCGTGCCCGGATTCGGGTTGATGGTCAGGTTCATGACAGGCCTTCCCGGATCTCCTGCCGACCCGGGTCCGCGACCGCGTGGAGGCGTACGGCCGGGCGGGAGTCGCGGCTCTCGTGGATGCGCACGTTCGGGGACGGATCGGCGCGGGAGACGAGTCGTACCTCCCGGCGGCGGTCGTGGTCCCGGTCGGGCGCGCGCCGGCCGTCCCGGGCCTTCCATCCGGCGAGGCCGAGGAGCGCGGCGGCGACCACGACGACGGCGAGCCACGGTTGCACACCGAAGTCGGAGCCCGTCTCCTCGCCGGAGAACGGGACCGTCGGCACCGGCTCAGGGCTCGCCTCGGGCGACTCCTCCGGCTGCGGCGACTCCGGGGGACTCGGTGCGGGGCTGTCGTCCGGGCTCGCCGGTGGACTCACAGGTGGGCTCAGCGGTGGACTCACAGGCGGGCTCACCGCGGACACTTCGCTCAGGACGACGTAGACGGCGTCGCCGATGGTCAGCTCGCCTCCGCCGGGCGGACTCTGGTCCTCGACGATCTGGTCGTCGCGCGCGTCGTCCACCCCTCCGAGCGTCAGCCCCAGGTCCGCCGTCATCTGCCGCGCCTCCCCGACCGAACGGCCGATGAGGTACGGCACCTCGATCGAGCCGTCGAGGAGCAGGCTGACGGCCTGCCCGTAGGCGAGCCGCCCGCCGGGCGCGGGAGTCTGCTGGGCGACCTTCCACTCGCCGGTGGCCTCCGGCTGCCCGGTGGTCACGCCGAACCCGGCCTTCTCCGCTTCGGCGGTGGCCGCGGTCAGCGTCATCCCGGTCAGGTCGGGCACCTGCCCTTCCAGGTAGACCCGGACACCCGTGATTTTGAATTCGATGCACGACAACGTCTCCGCGCTGCTCACGAAACTCGTCCCGGGAGGCACGGGATCGGGCACGGTCACGACCCCATAGCCGAAATGGCCGTTGAGCGTCGCGTACGCCTGCTCGTACGTCTGACCGATCACGTTGGGCGGGGGTGGGCAGCTCGTGGCCTGCGCCGGCGTGGCCCAGAACGCGGCGGCGGCCACGGCGAGGGCCACGATCAGGCGTACCGGCATGATCGTCTCCGGAACGAGTCGGGGTGATTCGAGGGGAACGGGTCGGGGTCGCCCGGACGGGACGGGCCGGGTCGTCCGAAGGGAACGGGGGCGGGCTTCCCGAATGACGGGCTCCTCGAAGAAACGTTACGGAGAATCGCGGTCGGCTCGGGTAAGTATCCCCCTACTCATATTCGCGAGCGCAATTCCCCGGTCCGATGAGCGGACCGGGGACGCGGATTCCCGAAATCAGGCTGAAATGCGCATATGGGCAAAATCGCTGTAGCTGTCGGGCGATCGCCCGGCACTCCGGCTCCACAGAGCCGGGCTCAGAGCAGGTAGCGCAGCCAGAGGTACGGCGTGGCCAGGGTCACGGTGACGACGGTGACGATCAGGCCGTACTTGGTGAACTCCCAGAAGCTGATGCGCGCGCCGTTGCGCTCGGCGATGCCGAGGATGACGACGTTGGCGGAGGCGCCGACGGCGGTGGCGTTCCCGCCGAGGTCCGCGCCCAGCGCGAGGGCCCACCACAGGACGTCGTGGTCGCCCGGCACGTGCTGGGCGAGGTCGGCCACGATCGGGCTCATCGTGGCGACGTAGGGGATGTTGTCCACGATCGCCGACAGCCCGGCCGAGGCCCAGAGCAGGACCATGGCCGTCACGCCCGGCCGCCCTGCGGTCGCCTCCGCCGCGGCCTGCGACACCTGGGCGATCACGCCGGTCTCGACGAGCGCGCCGACCATCACGAACAGCCCGGCGAAGAACACCAGCGTCGGCCACTCCACCTCGCGCAGGGCCTCGTCCGTGGTGATCTTGGTGACCAGCACGAGCAGCCCCGCCCCGAGCAGCGCCACGACGGACGGTTCGTAGTGCAGCACCGGGTGCAGCACGAACGCGGCGACGACCACCCCGAGCACCGACAGGCTCTGCACGAGCATGACCCGGTCCTCGATGGCCGCCTTCTCGTCGAGTTGCATGATCTCGGCGGCCCGTTCCGGGTCGTACCGGAAGGCGCCGCGGAACAGCACCCGGCACAGCCCGATGAACACCGCCGTCAGCACGATCACCAGCGGCGCCAGGTGGACGAGGAAGTCGTTGAAGGTCAGCCCGGCGCGGGAGGCGATGATGATGTTCGGCGGGTCGCCGACGAGCGTCGCGGTGCCGCCGATGTTGGACGCCATCGCCTCGGCGATCAGGAACGGCGCGACCGGCAGGGCGAGGCGCTCGCAGACGAGGAACGTCACCGGCGCGATCAGCAGCACGGTCGTGACGTTGTCCAGCAGCGCCGACGCCAGAGCCGTGATCACCAGGAGCAGCACCATGAGCCGGAACGGCCGTCCCCTGGCGCGTTTGGCCGCCCAGATCGCCAGGTATTCGAACACGCCGGTCTGCCGCAGCACGCCGACGATGATCATCATGCCGAGCAGCAGGAAGACGACGTTCCAGTCCACGCCGGACTCCTGCGAGAAGAACGCGGAGCCGGCCGCCGTCGCGTGGACCAGCAGCATGATCGCGGCGCCGCCCAGGGCGGCCTTGACCCGGTGGATCTTCTCGGTCGCGATGAGGACGTACGTGGCGGCGAAGACGATCGCCGCCACCCAGGCGGTCACCGTCATGCGAGCCGCTTGAGCAGCGCGGAGAGCGTGACCGCGCCCAGCAGCCGGCCGCCGTCCAGCACCGCGACCAGGGGACTGCGGGTGCGCGCCATCAGCGCGCCGATCTCCAGGAGGGTGGCGTCCGGGTCGGTGACCGGCAGTTCGCGCGGACGCTCCGGCAACGCCTGCCGGACCGTGCGCCCGCCCAGCGCGCGTACGAACGCGTCGGCGTGCGCCTCGTCGATCACCCGGGCCAGCGCCGGATCGTCCTGGCAGTAGCGGGGCACGGCCAGGCGCAGCACCTGCGTGCCGGGCAGGATCGACACCGGCGTGCCGTGCTCGTCCAGCACGATCAGCCCCGGCAGTTCGCGTTCGGCCATGAGACGCGCGGCCTCGGCCACGGGGGAGTCGAGCCCCACCGTGGGGAACGGCACTAGGAGATCACGGGCACGCATGATCTCACCTGCCCAGGACGTACGGCTGTGCTCACGGCTGCCTTCCGGTCGGCGGTCCGGCCTCCCGGGTATGGGAGACCCCTTCGCCGACCAGACTTCCCGGCACGCCCCGGATCAGGCTATCGGCCGGACACGCCGTACAGAAGTCCCGAAGAGCGGACGAACGCCCGCTCGGCGTTCGGGAGACGGCCGAGCGACCCCGCCGGCAGCGGCACCACGCCCTCGGGCGGGGTGGTCAGGCGGGCGGCGAAGGCCAGCCGCCGCCCGGGGCGTCCGGCCGGCGAGACGTAGTCGTCCGCGCCCGCGAACCACGTCTCCCCGATCGCCCCGATCGCCCCGGCCGCCGCGATCCGCGCCAGCGCCGCCTCGACGTCCTCCCCCGGCCGTACGACCGTCGAGGGCAGACGGTCGGTCTCCTCGTCGGACCGCACGAGCGGCGTGCCGTCGAGCCAGCCGACGAGACAGACCGTGACCTCCTCGAACCCGGACCGCGCCGCCTCGGCCGCCGCCTCCGCCGCGCCCGGCGTCTCCCACCCGTGCAGGGAGAAGACCGGCGGGCGGGACCCGTTCGACTCGGCGGCCGTCCGGCCGTGGGCGAGCGCACGGCGCACGGCCTCGACGCCCGCCCGCGCGTACGGCACCGTCCGCTCGGGCAGCCGGTCCATCGGGAACCAGCCCAGCTCCGCGCACTTGTGCGGTTCGGCGTTGACCGGCGCGCCGGTGTATCCCCTGGGCACGAGGAACAACCCGACGCGGGCCGTGCCGCCCGGGTTGCGATGGTGCATCACGTGGACCACCTCGCAGCCGTACGGCTCGATGCCCAGCTCCTCGCGCGCCTCGCGGACCGTGGCGTCGACGGCCGTCTCCCCGTCCTCCAGGTGCCCGGACGGCATGATCTGCCACTCCCCGTCGGCGTACCCGGTGCCGTGGCGGCGGCCGAGCAGCACCCTGTCCCCGTCCGTCAGCAGCAGATGCACGTCCACGACCGGCCGGTACCGGCCCGGGGCGTACGTCGAGGCGTCGAGCAGCGCGGGCAGCGTGGCGGCGCTCGCCGAGATGAACTCCCCCAGCTCCGGCGGCACCATGTTCAGCGTGCGCACGTCCGCGGGGCGGACCCGCCGGACCTGGTGCAGGCCGACGTCCGGTTCGAGGAACTCCGGGCCGCTGCGGCGCGACAGGTCGAGCGAGACGAGCCGGCAGGCGAAGACGGTGCTCAGGCGGCCCGGCTCGGCGAGGGTGAACACGTGCAGCGCCGGTCCCGCCGTGGCGCCCAGCTCCTCGTCGAGCTCGCGGCGCAGCGCCGCGTCCAGGGAGACGTCGCCCGGCTCCACCCCGCCGCCCGGCGTGACCCAGTAAGGCTCACGCTCGGGCCGCACCCGGCGGAACAGGACGACGTCGTCGCCGTCGAACAGGATGGCCCGGACAGCGTGCCGCACGGTGGTCATGCCCGGCATCCTCTCGCGGGCGTCCGCCGTGCGCCCCCCGGACGGCCTCTCCGATGGCGCGAAATACGGTGAGGTGATGCTTCCGCCGCCGGCGAGGCGGACGGTGAGGGGACTGTGAGGGGAACCATGACGGAGATGACCTATCGGCGGCTGGGGGACTCGGGGCTCGTCGTCTCGGCCGTCGGCCTCGGCGGCAACAACTTCGGCCGCAGGATCGACCTCGACGCCACGCGCGCCGTGGTCGACGCCGCGCTCGACGCCGGCGTCACGCTGATCGACACCGCGGACATCTACGGGGAGTCGGAGGCCCTGCTCGGCGAGGTGCTGAAGGGGCGGCGTGACCAGGTCGTCCTCGCGACCAAGTTCGGCGGGGACGTGCACGGCGCCAACGGGCCCGACTGGGGCGCGCGGGCCTCGCGGCGCTATGTCCGCCTGGCGGTCGAACGGTCGCTGCGCCGGCTCGGGACCGACTGGATCGACCTCTACCAGTTGCACTTCCCCGATCCGTCCACACCGGTCGAGGAGACCCTGTCGGTCCTGACGGACCTGGTGCGGGAGGGGAAGGTCCGCTACCTGGGCTCGTCCAACTTCGCCGCCTGGCAGGTCACCGACGCGGACTGGATCGCCCGCACCGGGGGTCTGGAGCGCTTCGTCAGCGCCCAGAACGAGTACAGCCTGCTGGACCGCCGGGTGGAGCAGGAGCTCGTCCCGGCGCTGACGCACCACGGCATCGGCCTGCTGCCGTACTTCCCGCTCGCCAACGGCCTGCTGACCGGCAAGTATCGGCGCGGGGAGCAGCCGCCGGAGGGTAGCCGCCTCGCGGGCCGCCCGCAGTATCTGACCGGCGAGCGGTTCGACGTGGTGGAGAGGCTGCGGGAGTTCGCCGAGCGGCAGGGCGTGACCCTGCTGGACGTGGCCATCGGGGGACTGCTCGCGCGGCCCGCCGTGTCGTCGGTGATCGCGGGCGCGACCCGGCCGGAGCAGGTCGCGGCCAACGCGGCGGCGGCCGGATGGCGGCCGGACGACGCTGCCCTGAAGGAGCTCGACGAGATCCTCAGCTGATTACATAACCTTGCGGGAATATAGCCGAGCGGGTATGTTCGGGGTCGTGCCAGCGACCTTCGACGTACTCGCCGAGCCCGTGCGGCGGCGGATCCTCGACCTGCTGCTCGAACGCCCCCGCCTCGTCGGGGAGCTCACCGAGCGGCTCGGCCTGACCCAGCCCGGCACCTCCAAGCACCTCAAGGTGCTGCGCGAGGCCGGGCTGGTCCGCGTGCGCAGGGACGCCCAGCGCCGGTGGTACGAGCTCCGCCCCGAGCCGCTCGCCGAGATCGACGCGTGGCTCGCGCCGTACCGGAGGCTGTGGTCGGCGAGCTTCGACGCGCTGGAGAGGCATCTGGACGAGACGCCCGACGACGACCCGGAGGAGATGACGTGAAGGCGACGCTCGACGAGCTCGACGGACGGCCGGTGCTGCGGATGGAGCGCAGGCTGTCCCACCCGAGGGAGAAGGTCTGGCGGGCGATCACCGAGCCCGAGCGGCTCGGCCGGTGGTTCCCGTTCACGGTCGCCGCGATGGACCTGCGGGTGGGCGGGAAGATCGTGTTCGGTGGCGGCATGACGCTGGACGCGGAGATCACCGAGCTGGACCCGCCCCGCGTGTTCGCCTTCGTCCAGCGCTCCACCCCCGAGATGCCCCGCGAGGGCGACAACCTGCTGCGCTTCGAGCTGTCGCCGGAGGAGGACGGCGGCTGCCTGCTCGTCTTCACGCAGGTCTTCGACGACCGCCCGGCCGCGGCGAGCTACGCCTCCGGGTGGCAGGTCTGCCTCGGCGCGTTGGAAGCGGTCGTCGCCGGACGGTCACCCGAGTGGCCGGAGGGGAACTTCCCGGAGCTCCATCAGGCGTACGTGGAGGCGTTCGGGCTCACCGAGGCGGTGGCCGGACGAGAGGGCGGGCCGGGCGGCCGGCAGGTGCGGTTCGAACGGCAGCTCACGCGGCCGGTGGAGGAGGTCTGGAACGCCGTGGGGGCCGCCGGGGCGACGATCGGTGCCCCGGTGCCGGACCGCCTCGGCGAGGGGACCGTCACGGCCGTCCGTACGCCGGGGGCTCCGGGCGCGGGGCCCGGCGCGGAGACGCCGGCGTACGTGGAGTTCACGGTCGCACCGGCGGGGCCGGAGCGGCCCGGGGCCATTCATGCCGAAGATGGGCGACGGGTGCGCTGGGAGCTGTCCAGGGGCACCGGACACGGCGCGCGGCTGGTCGTCACGGACACCGGCGCGACCGGCCACACCTCCGTGCTGGAGGAGTGGCGGGACCGGATAGAGACGCTGGCGCGCGACCTCGTCGGCTGAGCTCCTCGGCAGTCCTTCGTAGTCCTTGGTGGTCGTCAGTAGTCGAGCATCCTCAGCAGACGGCCCAGGTACGGCGGCACGTTCCGCAGCCGTACGGCGTCGTGCGTGACGAAGGAGGCGGGAGCCAGCAGGGCCCGCAGCCCCGCGAGATCGATGAACCGCAGGTCGCCCGTGTCGATGACGATCTCGGCGCTCGCCTTCCTCGCCACGGCGAGCGCGCTCGCCAGGGCCTCACTGTTGGAGACGTCGACCTCGCCATCGATGATCACCGACGCGTCCGCCGGGGACCACCTGACGCTGAGATAAGTGTCTGTGTAGAGAACTCCGCACTGATCCGCGGCGGAGGTCACGAAGTGCACCGGCTGAGCACGCCGGTGGTCGATCCACCGCTCGCCGCGCACGGGCGGGCGGTCATGGAGCAGGACATGGCGATGATCATCGCTGTCCCACCTCCCTAGGGAAGCTGGAGTATTCACTGAGCGTCGTCGTCTGACGCTACTTCTGTCAATGCTTAGGCACGTTAATATTCAACGAAGATCTAACAAGGGTGCCGCGTCAGGCTTTGCGGCCGACGCCGCCGACCGACCACACCGTGTTCTTCGGCGGCCGCAGCCTACCCGGCTCAGGGCGCCAGTCCGGCAGCAGGACGAGGCCGGGTTCCACCAGCTCAAGGTCTCCGAACAGCCGAGGAATTTCCGCCCGGGTGGGCAGGCGCGTGCGGCCGTCGTCCTTGGCGGCCCACTCGTTGGCGAACAGGAGGGACAGCTTGTCCGTCACCTCCGGCCGGATGTCGGAGACCGCGTGGCTGATGACGATGTAGCTGCCGGGGGTGATCACTTGGCGTAACCGCCGGGTGATGGCGAGCGTCAGATCGTCGTCGTTGATGGTGGAGAGGACGCCGACGAGCAGGACGGCCACGGGCTCGCCGAGATCCACGAGCCCGCGCAGCCGCGGGTGCGCGAACAGCCCGTCGGGGTCGCGCACGTCGCCGTGGATCACCACCACGCGCTCGTCGTCCTCGACCAGCGCCTGCCCGTGGTTCACCACGACGGGGTCGTAGTCCACGTACACCACCCGGGCGTCGGGGGCGTACCGCTGCGCGATCTCGTGGACGTTGCCCTGGGTCGGCAGGCCGCACCCGATGTCGACGAACTGCCGTATTCCGGCCTCGGCCAGGAACCGTACGGTCCTGCGCATGAACTTGCGTCCCTCGCGGCACATTATCGGCAGCTCGGGCGCGATCTGCAGCGCCATCTCCGCGGCTTTGCGGTCCGCGGCGAAGTTGTTCTTCCCGCCGAGCCAGTAGTCGTAGACCCGGGCCTCGTTCGGGATGGACGGGTCGAAACCCACTGGCTCGACCGGGGGGAAACCCGGCATGATCCTCCGTTCAGCCCAGACGGCGATACTACCGAGGAAAATCGGGCTGAAGAGAGGGGAAGGGCCGGGTGGGTGCCTGACGGGGGTGAGGAGGGCCCGGTGGGTCAGCAGTGCGAGCCGGAGCGCTCGGCCGTGAAGCCGGCCCAGACCGCCTTGCCCACGGGACGCAGGGGCGTCCAGCCCCACATGCGGCTGACCCCCGCGACGACCTGGAGGCCGCGTCCCGTCTCCGACACGTAGTCGGGCTCACGCAGCACCGGGGCGGCGCTGCTGGGGTCCGTGACCATGCACAGCAGCGCCCGGGTCGACCGGAACATCAGCAGGCGTACCGGGACGGGGTGGATCGCCTGGTGGCGCAGACCATGCCGCAGGGCGTTCGTGACCAGTTCGCAGACCGCGAGCGCGGCGTCGTCGGAGACGTCGTCCATCGACCAGGTGCGCAGCACACCCGTCGTGAAGTGGCGCGCGGTGCGCGCGGCGAGACTTTCGCGGTGGAATTCGTGCACCGCCACCTGGGGTGCGCCGTCGGGCTCCGTTCCATTGGTCCACGGCCACCGCACGCCGTCCGGAAAGACCTGCTCAAGCGTACCCAGCCAGGGATCACGGGCACCGCTATCGGCTTCTGCGAGTGAAGCGCGGTCTGTCCGATAACCAGTCATTGAGAGCCTTATGAGGTTGATGTCGACCGTGTGGCGGGATGACTCAGTAAGTCATACTGCTCCCATTGGTGCTGCTGTGCAAGTACAGATGCACGTGCAAGCGCTTGAAAGTCCTTGCATGAGCGGGGAATCCGAAACGAGGCCCCACATGTCCGTGATCTACAACGGGATGCCCTCATCTCATCTGGGCCGGGTGGGCTGGCGCAAGAGCCGGCACAGCAATCCGAACGGCAACTGCGTCGAGATCGCCGCGCTTCCTCAGGGTCTGGTGGCGCTGCGCAACTCCCGGCACCCGTCCGGCCCCGCCCTGATCATGCCCGTCCAGGACATCGCCGCTTTCGTCCGCTCCGCCAAAGAGGGCGAATTCGACGATCTGCTGCAGAACTGATCGCACCGCTTGCGCGAGACGACGGGGAGAGTATCGTTAACAGGGCGTAAACACCGGTGCACCTCAAAGGACCTCATATGACTGCGGCCCCTGCGGAGGGTGTGCCTCAACTCCCTGACCTGGCGTCACAGTCACGCCGTAGTCCCACCGTTCTGCGTCTCCTCCTCGGCACCCAGCTGCGCCGCCTGCGGGAAAGCAAGCACATCCGGCTGGAGGAGGCCGGGCACGCCATCCGCGCCTCGCATTCGAAGATCAGCCGGATGGAACTCGGGCGCGTCGGTTTCCGCCGCCGCGACGTCGCCGATCTCCTCACCCTGTACGGCGTCAGCGACGAGGCGGAGCGCGAGGCGTTGCTGTCCCTCGTCGCCCAGGCCAACGCGCCGGGCTGGTGGCACAAGTACGACGACGTCCTGCCCTCCTGGTTCGAGGCGTACGTCGGCCTGGAGCAGGCCGCGAGCACCATCCGCTGCTACGAGGTGCAGTTCGTCCCCGGGCTGCTGCAGACCCCCGAGTACGCCGCGGCGGTGGTGCGGCTCGGACATCCGGACGCTCCGGCGGAGGAGATCGAGCGCCGCGTACGGCTGCGGATGGACCGCCAGGAACTGCTGGCCCGGCCGGACGCCCCGAACCTGTGGGCGGTGATCGACGAGGCCGTGCTGCGACGTCCGGTCGGCGGCCCGGAGGTGATGCGGGCCCAGATCGAGCACCTGCTCGAAATGGTCAACCTGCCCCGTGTGACGCTCCAGGTCATCCCGTTCAGCGCCGGAGGGCACGCGGCCGCGGGCGGGCCGTTCAGCATCCTGCGCTTCGCGGGCGTCGGCCTGCCCGACGTCGTCTATCTCGAGCAACTGACCAGTGCCATCTACCTGGAGAAACGCGAAGACATCGACCGCTATCTCGCGGTCATGGAACGCCTGTGCATCCAGGCCAGACCGTTTGCCGACACCAAGCGGACGCTGAGCCTGCTCCTGACGGAGCTGTGACGATGCGCTAGCGTCACGTGCGCGACCTCTGCTGCCCGCGGTCCGCTGGAACGGTGGCGCAAGCCGTACCGGAAAATACGTGTCAGGTCCGTATGGGCGGTAAGTGGTGTAGGAGCGCGGGGGAAGCAGAAGGGTGGTGGAGAACCGTGGCGGGCAGCCTGCTCAGCCTGGAGTTCGACCGTAGTTCGGTCACCCGGGTACGACATCTGGTCATGGTGTCCGCGCAGGAGGCCGGTCTGGAGGGCATCGTGCTGGAGGACTTCGTCCTCGCGGTGCACGAGGCCGTCGCCAACGCCGTCCGTTACGGCTCACCGCCGCGCGGCATCGCCATGTGGAGCGAGGCAGGCTCCCTCGTGTGCGAGATCACGGACGGGGGTCCCGGCATCCCGGCCGAGGTCCTGGAGCGTGAGGAGCCCGCGAGGAGGTTCGACTTCGGCGGGCGCGGGCTGTGGCTGATGAACCGCCTGGCCGACCTCGCCGTGCGCACCGGGGCCGACGGAACGACGATCCGTCTCTGCGTGACCCTTCCCTGAGTGGTTTGAGTGGCTTCCGCTGAGAGCGGAGCGCCCCCCACCTGTCCGAAACCACGTGTCCTCCAAATGCCCATAGCCCCGGCCGTCAGGGTTAGCGCCGGTGGGAGCTGGGCAGTTCTGATCTCGTCATCCTGTCGTCGCGGTCGTACGACGGACTCGGCAGGAAATCCGAAACCAGTATTCAGGTTCACCGAAATTACCGGCAGGCCGAGCCGGACGCCGAAGCCTTGCTAGGCTGCAGGGAACCGTAGAACCGGGCGTTGTCTCACCCGGCAGGTGAGACCGTCGAAGAAGTGGGGTCACACCGTGAAGAAGCTGCTTGTTCTCGCTCTGGTCGCCGTCGGCGGGCTCCTTGTCTGGCGCAAGGTGCAGGCCGACCGGGCCGAGCTCGATCTGTGGACCGAGGCGACCGGCAGCGAGAACTGACCACCAGGGATGGTGCTTGATCGTGGCAGAGGTGCGGGGAATGACTCCCGTGAAGCTGGCCTGTCTGGACCTGGCCGGGACCACGATCGGTGACACCGACATGGTGGAACGGGCGTTCGCCGAGGCGATCGCCACGCAGGGCATCGTCCCCGGGACCAGCGCCTATGCCCGCGCGATGGTGCATGTGCACAGGTCCCGGGGATGCCCGAAGATCGAAGTCTTCCGCGGCATCTTCCCCGGCAACGAGGCACAGGCGCAGGCCGCCAACCTCACCTTCGAGCGTTCGTACGAGGGAGCCATCGAGCGGGCCGGCCTGGTCCCGATCCCCGGCACCATCGAGGCGATCGAGAAGCTGCGTCAGGCCGGCCTGAAGATCGCCCTGATCACCGGCTTCAGCCGGGCCACCCTGGGACGGGTGCTGAGCTCCCTCAGCTGGGTCGACCTGCTGGACCTCGCGCTGTGCCCGGAGGACGCCGGACGTGGCCGTCCGTACCCGGACATGGTGCTCACCGCCGTCCTGCGCTCCGGCGTCGACGACGTACGGCAGGTGGCCGTGGCGGGTGACTCCGAGAGCGACATGCTCTGCGGCCGGCGCGCGGGCGCCTCCATCGTCGCCGGGGTGCTCACCGGGGTCCACACCAGGGAGCGCCTGCTCGGCGGCGGCGCCACCCACATCCTCGACTCCATCGCCGAGTTCCCCGGCCTCGTCCTGGGCAACGAGGTCGGCGCCCCCTCGGTGGTCACCTCCGCCTCCTGACCCCCCGCAGCCATGCCCCATGCGCTGTCGAGTGGCGCTCGCACACGGGCTGTTGCTACGGTGTACGCACCGGAGGGCTCGAAGATCTGCCTGTCTTCGCAGTTCGCGCCCGCCCAGGGGCCTTAGCTCAGCTGGCAGAGCGCCTGCTTTGCAAGCAGGAAGTCAGGGGTTCGAATCCCCTAGGCTCCACCAGCCAAAACGCCGCTTCTCCGATCATGGGAAGCGGCGTTCGTGCCATTAACGGGCCATTAGCTCTTGCCGGCATCGCGCTCCGCCTCGACTCGCGCGCCCAGCGCATCGGCGATCTTCTGGTCAGCGTCACGCGTGGCGTGCTGGTAGATCAGCGCGGCCCGGTCGCTGTCGTGACCCATTCGGGCCTTGAGGTCGGCGAGGCTCGCGCCCGACTGCGCGGCGAGCGTGCTCCCGGCGTGCCCAGGTCAGCGCCCGTGCAGGCCGTGATCCATGCAATTCCCAAGCTGACAGCGCCGTTTCCGTCTTCTTCACCACCGGCCCGGGAGCACGGACTTCGCTAGAGTGGCAACCTTCGGATGGCACAACCTTCCGGAGTCTTTGAAGGTGAACGCCCCCGATGAACCTCAACCAGACACCCGCACTGTTCCGTCTCGACGCCGCGTTGAACTGTATGGCCGTCACCTTCCACGGCATGACCGCCCATCCTGACGAGCACAACTGTGAGTGCCACTGGGGCAGCGCAGAAGAGCTCGCGCAGTTGAAGCTGCCGGACGCGGAGCTGGACCTCGATCTTCTACGCCGCACTTGGCAGGCTACCGACTGGAATGACCATTCATCGGTGTTACGCCGCATTCTGCCCCAGTTGTCGAGGACCCTGGTCAGCGGCCTCGTCGAGCCTCTCTTCGGCATGGAGGAGGTCGGACGTGCATTCGCTCGCGGCCAATGGCAGCACTGGCCTGCCGAGCAGGCAGCATCAGTGCGGGAGTTCCTGAACGCCTGGTGGGCCTCCACCCTCATCGACGCGGATCCTGCTGTGCCCGCGCACGAAGTGCTAGCTCTGTGTGCCGAAGCCTCCGCGACGCTCAGCCCATGGCTGTACGTCTGGGAGGCACAGACGTGCGCCGTGGCCGACCAGCACCTGGCCGAAGCGGTCGCGCACTGGGAGTACGACTTGCTGGGAGACCAGCTCCCCTGGAGAAGCTGGGACAGCGAGGAAGAGCTACGTACCGAGTTGACGGCCTGGCTGATTCGTCACGCCCCCGCCCGGCTTCATACCGGGAACGCTCCCGTAGAGCTGCTCCACCGGATACGACTGCTCGGCCTCGCCGGCCCCGCCCGCTGGAATGACCCCCACTGGCCCGGCCACCGCTACTGAGGCAACGCCCACCACGAATCGGTCACCCCTCCTGGTCGTCATACAGAACAAGATCCGAAAGATGCGCGAAATGACCTTGCCGCGATAGAGAGGGGCCAAGCGATCACGCGTAGGTCAGCGCGTCCTTGGTCCACGAAAGGGCGATCCACTTCTAATCCGATGGCCCTTCGTCCTCCTCGCTGCTTGAGTGTGCCGACTTGCCCGCCGGGTCAAGGGCGCCTACGGCGTCGCTTCACGATCAGCTTCGCTGACCCTTGACTCGACGGTCCCGTCCTGGGGGCCGGCAGCTACGAGGAAGACGGGAGCGGACCAGGAGACGGGCCGCGTCAGCACCCGGTTGGGGCAGGTGGCGGGCGTTGATTGATGGGCCATTAGCGGCCATTAAGGCCGGTGAACAGGGGACACTCACGGTCACTCGCGGGCACCTCCTGCCCCCAGGTTGGAGCCGTTGTCCCTGGTGATCAGGCCGAATTGCAAGCAGGAAGTCGGGGGTTCGGATCCCCTAGGCTCCACCCCCGCCTGGGCTTTGATCGTTAGTCGGCCTTCGCTCTTGCGTGCACGTTGCGTGCCCGATCCACTCTTGAGTTGTCCTCGCGCGAGGCTGTCGAGCTGCTTGGCCATTTGGTGCTGTCGCCCGTCGCGCCTGCTCATCCCGCTCTGAGAAATTGCTCAAAGGCTTCCCGTGCCAGCGCGGACACACTCTTGCCCTCTTGCTCGGCGCGGACCCTCGCGCGTTCACGCAACTCCTCGGGGAGTCTGAAGGAGACCCTTGGGGAATGTGCGCTCTCGCCTGTGAGCGATGGACGTCCGGGGCGACTGGTAGGAACGGGTACGCGGCCTTCGTCGATCGCGCGGTGGACGTCGCCGATTGCGTCCCGTACATACTCGTCCGTGATCAGGTTACCTTTGGCGTCGTAGATCTCTTCGGAGTCGCTGTCGATATCGGAGTCGTGGTCCAGGGCCAGTTCGATGTCTTCGGGTGGCCAGGCTGCCTCGTGCTCAGTCATGGCGTCCTCCTTCGTAGCGCGGTCGGCATCACGTGGATGATCACTAGAGCTTTGTCGGTGAGGATGCCGATCACCTCCAGCTCTATGCTCCGATCGTCGGGGCCGATCCAGACCCATCGATCCTCCAACGTCGGGTCTCTAGCCGGCACGATCACTGGGGGCCCAGATCGGACAACATGCATGGCATGTGCCTGTCCGATGCGGTGCCTCCTCGCCGACCGGTAGAAGCGCAACTTCTTCATGTCCATATTATGTCGGACACAACCCCTGTAGGTAGGGGGTTCTGGTCTACAGCGAGCCGACCATCGAAACGGCGGTTGCGTCCTGGGTGTCGGCGGCTATGAAGAGGTCGGGGTGGATCGGAGGGCGCCTGTGCCCCCGGCAGGTCGCCGCATGATCGCCGGGCCATTAGCGGGCCATTAAGGGCGGTCAACAAGGGGTACTCACGGTCGCTCGCGGATGGCTTCTCGCCCAGGTCGGGGCTGTTGTCCCTGGTGATGAGGCCGATGCTTACACAGGTCTTTCATGAGGTCCCAGAAGGACCTGTGACGCACGGCGCCGGGCATCCAGGCCGCGAGAAACCATGCCTCCCACTCGCCCTCAGGCGTCATGACGTGGGGGTTGAGTAGGAGGTCTCCATCCCACAGCCCGACCAGAAGGGTGTCGGGCAGATATTCCGTTCTGATGGCGTGGTGGTTCTGCTCCTTTCCGTAAACGAAGTAGAGGTCATCGGGCACTTCGTCTGTGGGCACCGCCCAGGTTCGATGGTTGTGGGCGCGATGTCACGGAGCCAGCCGACTTCCGCGGCCGGCCACAGGGAGTACTCCTCGACGCCCCAGCCGTCGGAGTACAGGAGGAACTGCCGATAGCTCGGCGGCAGGTTCACGCCCAACTGCTCTTCGAGCCGAATGACTTCTGATTCGTCGGCCGGGGGGTGGAGACCGTGGCCCGGCGGTAACGGCGGCTGGTCTGGGCCTTCAGCCACCGGCTCTTCCTCCGGGAAGAGATCGGACCATCTGTACGAGGTATTCATGGTGGGTGACGGTATCCGTGGCAACTGACTGTCTCGTCAGGCGTAGGGCGTCAGTTGCTGCGTCAACTCGCCCCAGCGTATGGGGAGGCGCGGTGCAGTGCCCACGACCACCCGAACGAGTATCGCCGTCCCCGTCACGTGCCCGATGGGACGGGAAGCGAGGGGAAACAGCAGCAGATTATGGTAGATAGGGCCACGTGCCGTCTCACCGTGGTCGAGTGACTGGAACCACGTTGAGCAGATGATCCAGGCCTTTGAAGTCCTTTGGGTCGCAGGTGTAGAGCGGCAGTTGGTTTGCGATCGCCACGCAAGCGATCATTAGATCGGCTGTGCGGGGAAGCGGTTTGCGGCCTGAGGCGATGACAGCGGTCCAGAGTTGGCCGTACTCGCGGGCGGCGGTTTCGTCGAAGGGAAGCGGGTCGAACTCAGCCTCGGCGGCCTGCAGGATCTTCATCCGCTGAGCGAGTTCCTGCGGCCCGGATGCCACGAGTACGCCGACTGACAACTCTGCCGTTGTAATGGCGCTGATCGTCATCTCGTCGGGCAATTCGTCCGGGTCGATCCCAGCGCGCAGGATGAGGATGTTGGTGTCGAGCAGCCCTTGCGTGAGGGTCATTGCCCGTCCTCGTCGAACTCGCCTCTGCCGTACGCGCGATCGTAGGGGTCGTAGAGATCGTCGCTGACGTGTCGGTCCATGTCCTCGCGGTACTTCCGGTCATCCAGACGTGGCATGCCCCGGGACATCGCGGCGAATTCAGCTCGCGAGACGGCCCGGCGCCGGCGCCGGATAGGCACGAGGTCGCCGATGTGATGGCCGTTGCGGGTGACGGCGTACCGTTCCCCGCGTTCCAGCCCATCCATGATCTCCGCAGATCGATTGCGGAGATCACGCTGCGAGATCTGGTGGGAGCGTTCAGGCTCAGAGATGCTCACCGTATGAGTGTAACGAGAGCGTGACATCTGGTGCTACCAGGTAGCACCGCAGGTTCCCACTGTCGAGACGAGCGTTCAGGAGCCGGTGCGGTCGGGCCACTAGCGGCCATTGCGGGCGGCGAACACGGGTGCTCCCGGTCGCTCGCGGTTCAGCGCATGAAGGGTTTGAAGATGGAACCCACCTTCGTGGCAGCACGGTCGGCGTCCCCGTCCGCGATGGCCTCGACCAGCTCGTGGTGGTGGCGGTGTGCCGCGTCCTCGTCCTCGCTCTTTTCGTCGCGCATGTGGGCAGCGAAGATGTCGAGCATGCTGGAGTACAGCTTGACGTAGAGAGGGTTGTGCGTCGCTGCCACGATCGCGCGGTGCAGGGCGAGGTCCGCGCTCGCTCGCAGGTCGAGATCGTCGGTCGACCAGCTCGCTTCTCGACGGTCGCGCAGCTCGCGCAGGAGCTCGACGTCGGCGTCTGAGCGGTTCATCGCGGCCAGTGACGCTGCAGCGCTGTCGAGGGCAAGGCGTAGTTCCAGGTAGTGGCGACGAGTGCCACCGCCGAGCTGACGTTCAAGAGTGCCTGTCAGCTCGGAGCTGGAGATGACGAAGGTGCCGCGGCCCTGCTCACGGCGCAGCAGACCTGCGTGCACCAGCGACTGCAGCGCCTCGCGCACCGTGTTCCGACCGACCCCGAACTCCGACACCAGTGCGGCCTCGGTCGGTATCTGCTCACCGACCGGCCAGCGTCCGGAGACCACCTCCTCGCGGAAGCGCTCGGCAGCCTGGTCGATGAGTCCCACTCGACGCATCGGCTGTCGCGTGCCAGACTCTTCGGAACTCATCCCATAATCCCATCATCTGCTGACCTTACACTGGAGTATAACGTGACGTCGCTCTCATCGCTCGTTCCATTGCACCGTGGGCGTTTAACCTTGTGGGCCGGGCTCGCCATCGCTCTGACAGCGCTCAACCTGCGAACGGCCGTGACCGGGTTCACTCCGCTCCTGGAGATCATCGGATCCGATCTCGGCTTCGGGGTGACGTTGTCCGGCCTGCTCGGCACTGTGCCGGCGGTGTCCTTCGGTATCTTCGGCTTCCTCGCCCCAGCGGTGACGAGGAAGTTCGGACTCGAGCGCACGGCCACTGTGGCGCTGGGCCTGACCGCTCTGTCGCTCCTGGTGCGCGCCTTCTCTCCAACGCCCTCGCTGCTGGTGCTTTCGACCGTGCTGGCACTGGCCGGAATCGGAGCCGCGAACGTCGTGGTCGTTCCGTTGGTGAAGGCCTGGTCCGCCGATCGTCTGGCCCTGTGGACCTCGCTTTACCTGATCCTCATGCAGGCGGGCCAGTTCATCGCCCCGCTCCTCGCGGTCCCGGTAGCAGAAGCGGGGACGTGGCGGCTCTCGGTAGGTATCTGGGCGGGACCAGTTGCTGTGGCTGCTGTGGTCTGGCTCGTCCTGGCAGTCAGGCTGCCCGCCGATCACCACGCGCCCGCGGCAGTGACGGCGACCGATGCGAGACCGAGGATCAGCCGATCGTCAACCGTCTGGGGTCTGGTGACCCTCTTCGCGATGATTTCGCTGTCCAACTACGGGATCATCACCTGGGTCCCGGCAGTGCTCACCGACGCAGGAGGCAGCGCGGTCCTGGGCGGCACCATGGTCGCGCTCTACTCGGCATGGGGCATGCTCGCGGCCTTGGTGGTTCCACACCTGGCCACGCGCATGAAGAACCCGTTCATCGTGGTCGTCGGGTGCGCGATCTTCCTGGTAGCGGGGTACCTGGGCCTGCTCCTGTCCCCCCTCGACGGCACGCTGGTGTGGATGTGCGCGCTGGGAATCGGGGTGAGCACCTTCCCGCTCTGCATGACCCTCATCAACCGTCGAACCAAGAGCCCGCAGACAGCCTCTGCCGTGTCGGGCTTCGTGCAAGGCATCGGCTATGGGCTGGCCTGCTTCGGCCCGATCGGTCTGGGCCTTCTGCGCGAGGCGACCGGATCATGGTCGATCCCGCTCCTGGTGCTCGCTGCGACCGCCGTCCCAGGGGTGATCGCCGGCTGGTTCGCTTGCCGTCCTCGTTTCGTGGAGGACTCTGCGCCACAGCCGACGAAGCGCGACGCCGACCAGCGGCTGCGACGATAAGAGCGTCGCACCCTGTGCCTCGCCACCAGGATGCCCAGGCGGGGCGAGGGCTGCCGGGCGTGGCCTGCGGTGCGGCGGAGTGTTCCGCGCCGCAGGCCACAGGTGCGGGCTAGCTGTTCCAGGTCCACTTCTGGTTGGTGCCGCCGTGGCAGCTGTAGAGCTGGAGCTTGGTGCCGTTGGCGGTGGCGGCTCCGGTGGCGTCGATGCACAGGCCGGACTGGACGCCGGTGATGCTGCCGTCGGAGTTGACGCGCCACTTCTGGTTGGTGCCGCCGTGGCAGGAGTAGATCTGGATCTTGGCGCCGTTGCCGGTGCCGCCGGCGTCGAGGCACTTGTTGCCGTAGACGCGGATCTCACTGGCCGAGGTGGACGACCAGGTCTGGTTGGTCTGGCCGTTGCAGTCCCACAGCTGCACCTGGGTGCCGTCGGTCTGGCTGGCGCCGGTCACGTCCACGCAGCGGCCGGAGGCCACACCCTTGATCGGCCCGCTACCGCCACCGGAGGTCGGAGTCACGGTCGGGCTGGCGGACGGGCTGTTGCTGGGTGAGGGGGACGGATCGCCGCCGAGGGTGAGGTTCTTCTGCTGGACCTGCCATTGGGTGTTGCACAGGCCGCAGTTGGCGCCGACGAAGTTGGTGCCGGCGGTGGTGTCGTTCTTCAGCCGCCATTTGAGGTAGAGCACCGCGACGCGGCCGAATTCGCCGCCGTTGGTCTGGGTGTAGGTGCCGCCGTGTCCGACGTTGAGGTTGCCCATGAACGCGGGCAGCCCTGCCGGGAGTTTGCCCCAGTCGTCGATGGCGTTGGGGTAGGCGATGTCGCTGGGCCCGCCGATGAAGTAGGCGATGGGCTTGGTGAGCCGGCGGAGCTGGTAGTCGTCGGAGTCGTTGAGCAGGCCGCTGCTGAAGATGGTGGTCGTGGTGATACGGGAGTCGTTGGAGACGGCGTAGGCTTCCAGGCCTCCGCAGGACCAGCCTCCTACCGCGATTTTGGCGGTGTCGAGTTTGCCGTTGTACTTGCTGCCCTGGCGGCTGTTTTCGGCGACCGCCCAGTCGATGGACTGGGTGAGCATCTGGGAGGTCGTCGAGCCGGAGCCGTTGGGGCTGCCGCTGGCGATGACCAGGAATCCGTGGGAGGCGATCTCGCGGAGGAAGGGCAGCTGGTCTAGGCCGTTGGCCGAGCAGCCGCCGTTGCCCCACACGAAGATGGGCATCTTCTCCGACGGGAGGGTTCCGGGGCGGTAGATGGTGTGGTTGGGCAGGCTGGTGGAGGTTTCGTAGTCGGCCGGGTAGGGGCCCGAGCCGCCGACCGCCGCGGCGGCCGGTGTCGTGGTGAGTGCCACCGTCGCGGCGCAGAGCGGGGCGACCGCGGCCGCCAGTGCCACGCTGATGATCGAGCGTTTTCTCACTTCGCCCTCCGAAGGTGTCACGACGGCAGACCGATAGGGCGGGCCGTCGGCTGCACAATGCGCTCCTGTCAGGCGGAACAGGCCGATCAGAGCAATGTGCAGTTACTATCACCGCGGTCACGAAAAGTGTCAATCGATCGCAGTCGGTGCGCTGAGCGGTGCGCGCGCGAACCGCAAACGCCCCCACGTACTCGGAGCCGGACGCCGACCACCCGATCACATGAACCTTCGGAACGGGCGTCCGTCCGCCGCCGGGGGAATGGGCCGCTGGGGGCGGCCGCGGTGCAGGTCACGATGCCTGACCGGCCTAATGCTCGGGTGGGATCCGCGGCGCCCGGCGACCCGGCGGGAAACCGGCGCACCGCCCGGTTACGAGGCGTCCCTTGGCGGCCGGGCATTCACCCGGATCGGTGAAAGTTTCTTGCGGCCGTCCCCGGCGGCCGGGACCGAGACACCGTTCTCCGACGCCTGGAAGTGGGTGATCCAGGACGCGGCGTCCGGCCAGTACGGGGTCGCCACCTGGATGAGCCGCACCACGACGCCCTCGCCGAACGAACGCCGGGCCTGCGCACGCGGCCCCTCGTACCTGCGTTCCGCATATTCGGTGGTTCTGGAGGTCTCGGCGAGTTCAACCCCGATTGCCTGAAGGCCGTTTATCTGGATCGGCTGTGCCCGGCTGGAAACAATTCGGTGGATGGTCCCCCCGGAGTGCCTTCAATTATGTGCTCCACCGTGAGGACAACGGCCGCCAGATTATTGTGACCAATTGGTCAATATCGCCGCTATATCGATCTGCGCTAAATCTCTGTTGATCGATCAAATGCCCGTCCCTGGTAAGGAGAAGCATGCGAAAAGTCACTTGGCTCCGCCGGCTCGGCCTCGTCTCAGCGGTGGTGGCGGCCGGCCTGGCAACCACGTCCGTGGCCGCGCACGCCGACGGCTATGACACTCCCCGCAGCGCCACTGCTGATGGGGCGGGCAGCACCTACGCGGCCGGGTTGGCGTCGGCCGAGCAGCGGGCCCGGCAGGCCGTCCTCGCGGTCGGCCACGACTGCACCCCCGGTACCTATTACACGTATATGATCTATTCCTCTCCAGGTGGCGGCACATGGGTCTTCCGGTCCACCCACTACGCGGTATGCGTGGACTGATCAAATTTCCAGCGGATCGGCCTCCGCCTGGGCCGCCGGGGCAGGATAGCCCGGCTGCCCTCGGCGGAGGCCGTTCCGCAGTGTGGTGGTGCGCCCGCGGCTTTCCGGACGCTCAGTTGTAGGGGTTGTCGTAGGTCACGGATTTGGTGCGGCTGTTGTACGTGTTGCCGGGGTAGAACCAGCCGCCCGTCACGTACAAGGTGACGTTCCTGAGGGTGGTGGAGTGGGTGTATTCACCGTCGTAGAGGTAGAGGTACACCTGGCACCCGGAGGGAGCGGTCGCCGTGCCTGTCTGGGCCGGATAGAGGTAGGTACTGCCGTTGACCGCGACGTAGAAGTTCGGCTGGGGGTAGGACCCGCTCCCCCAGCACAGCCGGAGGGAATACCTGAACTTCGTGTTTCCGTCGTCGAAGGCCAGCGTGCCGGTCAGCTGGGCAAGCGTGATCGACGGTCCGGAGTTCGAGCTGACCGAAAGGAAGACGGTCTGGTCCGGGCCGTAGGCGGCGTGCGCGGGAGCGACTGGCATCAGGATCGCCGCGAGTGTTGCGATGACCATGGCGACAGAGCTGACCGCACTACGTGCTTTCGAACGTGCCAATTCCAACCTCACCTCTTTCATGATGACGGCGGAGCACACAGGACATTATTGTCGGGGCCTCCAGGCGTCCAGGCGGCAGATTGAGAACACTGATTCGGCCCGGCGTTAACCTATTTCCAAGGCGGCTCTCCCGACGGTGGGCCAGGCATGTCACCAGGTCGGGGACCGGTCCTGCAGAGCCGTAATACCGGCATGACGGGTGAGATTTTCATTCCACTCAGACGTGGTCGGCTCCGGTAGCGGAGGCGGCTGCTGAGCGGCGAGGTCTCGGCGGGCCGTGATCAGCGGGGCCGGCGGGCCGGTCGTCGCGCCGAGGAACCGGCCCAGCGCCGCCGTGACTTCCCCCGAGGACAGACCATGGCAGCGGCAGCCCCTCGGTGAGGGGCCGGATGCGTCCCGAAACATAAAACGGGCAGGCCGATAGTTTCAGACACATGACCGTCAGAATATTGACGGTCAGGTTGGCAGGGGCCTACTGTCCCGGAGAAACGATCGACGTGACGTCGCCGAAACTTTCAAGCTGCCAAGAGTGAGGTCAGAAGGCCCTGCAGGTAAGACACCAGGTCGGCATGGCGGTGCTGGACCTGTCCGGCACCCGCGGTCCGGAGCCTGAAGTAGCACGGCATCGTCGCCGTCCTACGTCTCAGGCACGCAGTGGGACCGAACGTAAGAGATGCCCGGCGAGCGCGGCGCATCCTCTCGCACCAGGCCGTACGTCACATCCCTGACCACAGCAAGCGAAAAGAGGTCGCCGTGAAGTTCCGCAACGTCTCAGCGGTCGTGTTCGCCGCTACCGCGGCCCTCAGCATGGCAGCGTGCTCAGGCTCGTCGTCCGGGACTTCCTCCGGCGGGTCGGACGCTTCGTCGTTCGAGTTCTGGTCGTTCACCGGGATCGACGCGAAGGGGTCCGCCGCCGAGTACAAGGCGAAGAGGCCGGACATCCAGATCAAGCTGACCGAGGTGGGCAACGCGCAGGAGACGGCGCAGGCGCTCACGACGGCGCTGGCCGGCGGAAAGGTGCCCGACCTGGTGCTGATCCAGGGCGACGACCTGCCCAAGTTCGTCCAGCAGCCGCAGAACTTCGTCGACCTGCGCACGATGGGCGCAGACAAGATCAAGGGTGACTACCTCGACTGGGTGATCAGCCAGCCCACGGCCAAGGACGGTTCGATCATCGGCATCCCGACCGACGTCGGCGGCATGGCCATCGCCTACCGCGCCGACCTGTTCAAGAAGGCGGGGCTGCCGACGGACCGTGAGGAGGTCAGCAAGCTCTGGCCCACCTGGGACGCCTTCATCGAGACCGGCAAGAAGTACACGGCGGCCACCGGCAAGGCGTTCGTCGACAACGCCGGCGGAAGTGTGTACTCGCAGGTGGTCAACCAGGGGCAGGAGAAGTACTACGACCCCGCGGGCAATCTGGTGTACGAACGGAGCCCTCAGGTCAAGGCCGCCTTCGACCTGGCGCTCAAGGCCGTGGCCGCCGGGATCACCGCCAAGCAGAGCACCTTCACCGAGGGCTGGAGCGCCGCGATGAAGAGGGGCGACTTCGCCGTCATCGCCGCACCGGTCTGGATGCTCGGCTCCATCCGCGACAACGCCCCCGACACCAAGGGCAAGTGGGACATCGCCACGATCCCCGGCGGCTCGGGCAACTGGGGCGGCAGCTTCCTCGCCATCCCCAAGGGCGCCAAGAACCCGAAGGCCGCCTGGGACTACATCGCCGCCACACAGTCGCCGCAGGGCCAGCTCGACCACTTCTCGAAGGCCAGGTCGCTGCCCGCGACCCCGTCGGTCTACAAGGACCCGAAGCTCACCTCGGCGAAGGACGAGTTCTTCACCGGCGCGCCGATCGGCACGATCTACACCAACTCCCTGCTCGGCCTGAAGCCGTTCCTCATCGGGCCGGACAGCACCACGATCGGCACGGAGTTCACGAACGCCATCACCAACGTCGAGCAGGGCAAGGGTGATCCCGCGAAGGCGTGGGACGCGGCGGTGACCAACATCAAGAACGCGATCGGCGGCTAGGACTTTTCACGAGCGCCACCGGCGCCGGGCCGTTCCCACGGCGCGGCGCCGGCGGCGGGGAAGCGAGCAGACCGTGACGACGAGCATCACCCCCACCACGGCGGGCTTGCCCCCCGCCCCGCCGGTGGAGGCGGCGCGGCGCGGTTTCACCGAGATCATCGCCCCATACGCCTACATCGCCCCGTTCTTCGCGCTCTTCGCGGTGTTCGGTCTCATCCCACTGCTGTTCACCTTCTACGTGGCGCTGTTCGACTGGAACCCGATCGGCGAGCATGTGTTCGTCGGCCTGGGCAACTTCGACCGGCTGCTCGGGGACGTGCGGTTCTGGAACGCGGCCCGCAACACCGTGAGCATCTGGCTGCTGTCCACCGTGCCGCAGTTGCTGGTCGCGCTGGTGCTCGCGCACCTGCTCAACCACGCGCGGCTGCGCCTCGCGGTGTTCTTCCGCATGACGATGCTCGTGCCGTACATCACCTCGGTGGCCGCCACCGCCATCGTGTTCGTCCAGATGTTCGACCGCGACTACGGGTTGCTGAACTGGCTGCTCGGCCTGGTGGGCGTCGAGCACATCGACTTCACCCAGTCGGTGACGGGCAGCCATGTGCTGATCGCGGTCATGGTGACCTGGCGGTGGTTCGGCTACACGACGCTCCTCTACCTGGCTTCCCTGCAGGCCGTTCCCCGGGCGATCTACGAGGCGGCCGCCGTCGACGGGGCCGGAGATGTGCGGCAGTTCCTGCACATCTCCCTCCCCGCGTTGCGGCCGGTCATCGTGTTCACGATCGTGACCTCGACGATCGGCGGGCTGCAGATCTTCACCGAGGCCCTGCTCGTGAACCGCGGCGCGGCCAACACCTGCGGGCCGATCCGTCAGTGCCAGACGCTCACTCTCTTCCTGTTCGAGCAGGGGTTCATCCAGTTCAAGTTCGGTTACGCCGCGGCGATCGGCGTGGCACTGTTCGTGATGGTCGTCGGGCTCGCCGGCCTCAACTACTTCCTGTCCACCCGGATCCGCCCGGTCAAGGGCTGAGGGGGCGATCATGAGCATGACGAGACCACGCTCCGGCGATCGTGTCCGATGGTGGACCTACGCGCTGCTCGCGCTCGCCGCCTTCGCCTGCCTGTTCCCTCTGTACTGGATGTTCATCGTCGCCACCACCGACACGGCGACGGCGACGACGCTGCCGCCCGAGATCGTGCCGGGCGGCAACTTCTTCCATCTCGCCGGTCTGGTGTTCTCGACCGTGCCGTTCGTCCGGTCGGTCGTCAACAGCCTGGTCGTGGCCGGGACGATCGGCGTGGGCCAGGCGGTGCTGTGCGCGCTGGCAGGCTTCGCGTTCGCCAAACTGCGCTTCCGTGGCCGCGACGCGCTGTTCCTGCTCGTCGTCCTGACGATGACCGTGCCGACCCAGCTCGCCATCGTCCCCCAGTACATGATCACCTCGTGGCTGGGCTGGGTGGACACGCTCCAGGCGCTGATCGTCCCCGGCCTGGCCAACGCCTTCGGCATCTTCTGGATGCGCCAGCACATATCGTCCGCCATCAGTGACGAGATCCTCCAGGCGGCCCGCATCGACGGAGCGTCGACCTGGCAGATCTTCTGGCGCGTCGCGTTCCCGCTGGTACGTCCCGCCGCCTTCGTGCTCGGCCTGCTGGGCTTCGTCACCGCGTGGAACGACTTCCTGTGGCCGTTCGTGGTGCTGAAGTCGCCGGAGATGTACACCGTTCAGATCGCGATCAAGGCGCTGCAGAACAGCTTCAACATCGACCTCGGGCTCGCCATGTCCGGTTCCTTCCTCGCCACCCTTCCGCTGCTCGTCCTGTTCGTCTTCGTCGGGCGGCGCATGGTGGCCGGGATCATGGACGGCGCCTTCAAGGGCTGAGGCCGCCGCCGGTCACCGGGCTCCGGCGGCTCACGCTGTCCAGGCCGGATCCCGCCCGATGACGCCGAGCAGGCGGTCGAACGGCGGGGCGTCGTCCGGCACGGGCACCGGCGGCCCGAAGGCGCCGCGTTGCCTGCCCATCTCCACCATCCGGTCGGTGAAGTGCAGCGCCCGCGAGACGGTCTCGGGGTCCGGCTCGTACTCCTGATCGGTCGCTCTGGCCAGGTCCCAGCCGTGCACGACCATGTCGACGAGGTACATGTGGCCCAGCGTGGTCATCGGCAGGCCCATGGCGGGGCTGGTCCCCTCCCACACTCCGGGCCGCGACCAGGCGGCCAGCGTGGCCTTCGCTCTCTCGGGGAAGTCGCCCGCGTAAGGCCCCTGCTCGACGCGCGGCCCGTTGCGACCCAGCGACTCGAACAACGCCGCCACCCACTCGAGGTGGCTGATCAGGTCCTTGACGTCGAACTTCGCGCATGGCGTGGACAACCCGAGCTGCTCCGGCCGCACCGCGCGTACCAACTCCGCGGTCCGTTCGGTGGCCCGCGTCATCAGCGGCATCATGTCTTCCATGGCGACCACCCTGCCCCGCGTGCCCGCAGGGCGGCTTGTAGAAACGCGACAGCGCGGCTGGGTCGATCCGTATGCGGGGCTCGACGCCTTCGATTTCGTCCGGCAGGCGCCATCGCCCGGGATCGCGCCGTACGTGGACCATTTCTGGGTCGTGACGTGGACCGGCCTCGCCGAGCCGTACGAGCAGCGCATCGTCTCGCACCCGACCGTGAACATGACGATCGCCCGGGACTTCCGCCGGATCGCGGGAGTGATCAGAGGCGGGTTCTCCTACACGATGCAGGGCAGTGGCCGGGTGCTCGGCACGCGCTTCCGCCCGGGTGGCTTCCGGCCGTTCCTCGGTGGTCCGGTGTCCCGGCTGACCGGCCGGTTCGTGGAGATCAGCGAGATGTACGGCGCGGCCGGCGCGACCCTGGTCGAGCAGGTCCTGGCCGAGCCCGACGCCCAGGCCGCCATCGCGCTCGTCGAGGCGTTCCTGCTGAGCCTGGAACCGGATCAGGATCCGCTGTCGGAAGAGGTCGCCGCACTGACGGCGATGGTGGAGAACGACGTGTCCGTGACCAGGGTCGACGAGTTGGCCGCCAGATCGGGGCGATCGGTGCGCTCGCTGCAGAGGCTGTTCCGGGACTATGTCGGCATCGGCCCCAAGTGGGTGATCCGCCGATTCCGGCTCCACGAGGCCGCGGAGAGGGTCTACCAGGGCCTCGACCTCGCCACGCTGGCCGCCGAGCTCGGCTACACCGATCAGGCCCACCTGACCCGGGACTTCACCGCCGCCGTCGGCATTCCTCCCGCGGCCTACGCCCGGCTCGGAGGCCGGGCCTGATCCTCGTAGCGCGGTTCGCGCGGGAGCGGAGGGCGTGGAGAGTGTGGCGGCGCCGCGCGCCGCCACACCGCTGCCGTGCTGCCGCTGCCCTCCTGCGGGCAGGAGGTCACGCGGGATCGGACCGATCGACGGTCCCGGACTTCGCGCTCAGAGGAGGGTGTCCCTGACCGCGATCTGACCGTTGTCGATGACGAACTTCTGGTTGTTGTTGGGCAGGCACTGCCACAGGTAGACCGGCGAGAGGTTGGCGCGGCTGTTGGTGACGTCCAGGCAGATGCGGTTGCCCGAGTTGAGAGTGGACTTGAGGATGATCAGGCCCCTCTGGACGACCCAGAGCTGGTTGGCGTTTCCGAGGCACTGCCACTGGTACACCCGGGTGCCGTTGGCGCGGTTGTTGGAGGCGTCCAGACACATCTCCCGCCCCGTGCCGATGGTGTCCTCGACCTTGATGAGGCCGTCCTGGAAGACGAACTTCTGGTTGGGGTTGTTGTCCTGGCACTGCCACAGATACATCTGCGTACCGTTGCCGCGGCCGTTGCTCAGGTCGACGCACGCCGGGGTGCCGACCAGGGCCGTGCGGTCGGCGTGCGGGTCGGCGGAGGCCGAGGCGGGCAGGGTGGTGACCGCACCCACGGCGGCGGAGACGACGGCGACGGCCAGCAGACGGCGAGCGAGCATGGTTTGCCTCCCGAGGAAGTTGATCGAGTCGCAAGCACCATGTCACTACTCACCGTCACTGATCAATTACCTGACGTGCGTGTCCCGTCGTGGGGCGGAAACCCAGGACGGTCGGAGACGGCGGCGCCGGAAGGCGAGATCCACCGATCTGACGCGGCGCCGGTGGGCTGCGATGCGGGCGGGCGGCTCAGCCGTGGGCGCGAAGAGCGGCGATCAGCCAGGTGAAGGCGGGTACGGCCGACGGAGAGGGCTCATGTCCGTTGAGCACGGCTATCAGGTGCCAATAGCGCTCCACCCGGGCGTCGGCGACGGTCTCAAGCCACCGAAGCAGCTCACTGCGTTCACCGGCCGGCATGTCGGGCTTGATGATGCGATGGAGAACCGACCGGCCTTCGACCGAGTCTGGTGTGATTGATGCGGCTATCGCCCGGTTGGCGTGCTCCAGGGTCAATGACCGGAGCTCATAGCCGTAGCGAGACGTCACCGATGAGGCACCGGCCAGCGCGATCCGCCGGAGCCGTCGCCGGAAGTCCTCGCCGGCGACCAGGTCGGCCAGCTCGATCCAGGCGTCGACCTGGCTCGGCGCCGGATCGTCCGGCAACCCATCGGGCAGCTCCCGCATCCAATCCGCGATCACCTTGGCGTCGTCGTCCAGCGGGATGTCCGAGAACGTGTTCTCGATGAACTCGTCGATGACCTGCTGCCGCTGCGCGGCGGACAGACGGGCGAGTTTGTGCGTCATCATCGTCTCCTCGGTTGTGCCGCCACGCGCTGCGATCGCGCGGAGTACGGCGCGGCGAAGCTTCAGAGCCCTGATCTCCGCGTCCAGCGCTCGGGCGTGTACCTCGGCCACGTCCGCCACCGTGGCTTGGTGCGCGAGGATCTTCCGGACGGCCTCCAGTCCGATACCGAGGTCGCGCAGGGCGTGGACCAGGTCGAACCGGGCCACGGCGGCGGCGTCGTAGAGGCGGTACCCGCCGGCCGAGCGGCCCGTGGGGACTATCAGGCCGCCGTCGGACCAGAAGCGTATGGTGTGCACCGAAAGACCGGTACGCCGAGCGATCTGGCCTACGGTGTAGAACCCCGTTCTGTCACTCACAAGGACGAGCCTGCACCTTCGAGCCACTCGAAACTCAAGCTGAATTCGTCGGTTATCGCCAGGCTGCGCCGGGGACTTCGACCTGGGTCGAGAGCACCTGGCCGGTTCCGGGTGGCACCATCTCGGGCATGCGCCACTCGGCCGCCAGGATGAACAGGGTCTTTCCGTCATCGCCGCCGAGCGCGCAGGCGAAGCATCCCCGGTCGACGTCGACGGTCTGCAGGACCTCTCCGCCCTCCCGGATCCGGACGCAGCGCCTGTTGCCGACGTCGGCGTACCAGACGGCGCCCTCGGCGTCGACGCAGATGCCGTCGGGGTGGTCCTCGCCGGTATCGGCCCAGACCCGGCGGCCCGCCAGGCCGCCGTCGGCCTCGATGTCGAAGGCGGTGAGCCGGTTGCCGTACGAGTCGGCGACGATCAGCGTCGAGCCGTCCCGCGTCACGGCCATGCCGTTGGGAAAGGCGATGTCGCCGGCGACCTGGCGGGCCGCACCGCCGGGGCCGACGTGCACGACGGACCCGGGGGCGAACGCCCCGCCGCCGGCCATGTCGAAGCCGATCCGGTTGACGTAGGTGTTGCCGCGGCCGTCGACGACGATCTCGTTCCAGCCGCGCCCGAGACCGGTGAGGTCCGTCTCGGCCACCAGGGAGCCGTCGGGTTCCCGTCGCAGCAGCAGCCCTCGCGCGGAGTCGAGGATCATCAGCCGCCCGTCCGCTCGCCACTCCATGCAGAGGGGGAGCGAGTCCACCCGGGCCACCACTTCGTGCTTGCCGTCGAGGTCGAGCGCGATCACCTCGTGCGCGGTCCAGTCGGAGAAGTAGAGGCGGCCGTCGTGCCAGCGTGGCGACTCGACCAGCCCGAGACCGGTGAGCCACGTACGCAGTTCCGGCATTGACGGCTCCCTCCGCGATGTCCGCTCCGCCGCCGGGCGACGACTCTCAGGGACGGTACGCGATCCCTACGACAGTTTCCGGGGCGCCGCCGGCGCCGAGAAGACACCGGGAAGACACCGCGACCGCTTCCCGCAGGTGTCACACATGGCCGGGCCGCCCGGTCGATGATGAGTATCCACAGCGCGATAAGGAGAAGTCACATGCCCGAGCTCCTCCCGTTCGTCATCGATCCCACCGGCGCCGACCGGCACGCCGAGTACCGGGCCCTGCGGGCTCGCGGCCCGGCCACTCCGGTGGACATCCTCGGCCTGCGCGCCTGGGCGGTCACCGACCCCGCCGTTCTCCGGACCCTTCTCACCAGCCCCGACGTCTCGAAGGACGGCCGTGCGCACTACCCGGCCTTCCAGGAGACGGCCGGCACGTGGCCGCTCGCCCTGTGGATACTGGTGGAGAACATGTTCACCGCGTACGGCGCGGATCACCGCAGGTTACGCCGGATGATCTCACCCGCCTTCAGCGCACGCCGCATCGCCGAGCTGAAGCCGATCGTCCGGTCCATCGTCACCGGGCTGGTCGACGGCCTCGCCGCGCTGCCCGCCGGCCAGGTGGTGGACCTGCGGGAGCGACTGGCGTTACCGCTGCCCATCGCGGTGATCGGCCACCTGATGGGCGTGCCGGAGGACCAGCGCGACGGGTTCCGGCAGATCGTCGACCGGGTCTTCGACAGCACGCTCACGCCCGAGCAGGCTCAGGCCAACACCGTGCGTCTCTACGAGCACATCGACCAGTTGATCGCGACCAAGCGCGCCGACCCCGGCGACGACCTGACCTCCTTCCTCATCGCCGCGCGTGACGAGGAGTCGGACGGCTCGGGATTCACCGACCAGGAGTTGCGCGACACGCTGGGCCTGATGATCAACGCGGGGTACGAGACGACCGTCAACGTCATCGACCAGGCCGTCTTCGCGATGCTGACGTCACCGGAACAGCTCCGTCTCGTCCGGACCGGCGAGGCCGCCTGGGAGGACGTGGTGGAGGAGACCCTTCGCCACGAGCCCGCCGTCAAGTACCTCCCGCTGCGCTTCGCCGTCACCGATCTCCGGCTGCCGGACGGCCAGGTCATCTCCGCGGGAGAGCCGATCCTCGCGGCGTACGGGGCCGCCAACCGGCACCCGGAGTGGCACGGGCCGGACGCCGACGCCTTCGACGTCACCCGCCGGGTCAAGGACCACCTGGCATTCGGATACGGCGTGCACTTCTGCCTCGGCGCGCCCCTGGCCCGGCTGGAGGTCGTGGAGGCCCTGCGTCAGCTTTTCGAGCGTTTCCCCGCCATGTCACTCGCGGTGCCGGCCGCCGGGTTGCGGCCGTTGCCCACCCTCATCAGCAACGGGCACAGGGCACTCCCCGTACGCCTGCGCGCCGCCGGATAGCCCGGCACAAGGGACACCCTGCCGTACGCCTTCGCCGGGACGGGGTCGTCTCCGGCGAAGGCGCGTCGGCGCGTCACCGCGTCACCGCGTCACCGCGTCGTTCAGACGCGGGTCCACTTCTGGTTGTTCTGGCCGTTGCACGACCAGATCTGCACCTTGGTGCCGTTGGCGGTGCCGCTGCCGGACACGTCCAGGCACTTGTTCGCGCCGACCGCGGTGATGCTGCCGTCGGAGTTGAGGCGCCACTTCTGGTTGTTCTGCCCGTTGCAGTCCCAGATGATCACCGCGGTGCCGTCGGCGGTGCCGGCGTTGTTGACGTCCAGGCACTTGCTGCCGTAGACGCGCAGCTCACCGGCGCTGGTCGTCGCCCACTTCTGGTTGTTCTGGCCGTTGCAGTCCCAGATCAGCACCGTGGCGCCGTTCGACTGCGAGGCGCCGTTGACATCCAGGCAGCGGCCCGACGCCACACCCCTGATCGAACCCGTGGCCGGAGGCGTGGCGGTGGGTGTGGATGTGGGGGTGGCCGTAGGAGTCGCCGTGGGTGAGGCGGTGGTGCCGGTGACGGTGAGCAGGACCGCCTCGCGGGCGGGCACCGTGGTGGCGTAGCTGTTGGTGAAGGTCCCGGCGTCGGTCCCCGTCCACAGGTTCCGGACGGTGGCCGCCCCGCTCAGGCCGAGGTCCGACCAGCGGACGGTCATGGACGCGGACGAGGTGGTCCGGTTGAGCAGGAGCACGGCCCGGCGGCCGGTGCCCGAGAGCACCTTGCTGTAGACCTGGCGTCCGCTCTGGTCCTCGGCGACCTTCACGCCCTGCCGTCCGAGCGGGTCCTGGTCGACCGCGAGCACCTCCCGGTTGGTGAGGATCGCCCGGGTCTCCGCGCTCATCGTGGCGAGGTTGTTGCCGGCCAGCAACGGCGCCCCGGAGATCGCCCACAGGCCCATGTGCGTACGGTTCTGCGCGGCGGAGAAGCCGTTCATGCCGACGATGAGCATGTCGGGGTCGTTGTAGTGACCGGGGCTCTGCGCGTTCGGGTGCTGGGCGGAGTCGAAGTTGGCCAGCATCCGGTCCATCGAGGCGTTCTCGCCCCAGTAGATGATGTCCCCGCTGGTGCGCCACATGGTGGAGATGGCCGGCGCCCAGTCCCACGGGTTCTGGGCGCCCCAGTTGCAGACCGACAGCACCATCGGCCGTCCGGTCTGCGCGGTGGCGCGGTCGATGGCGGCGCTGATCGCCTGGTAGGCGGTGCGGGCGTTGAGCCCCTCGGCCTGGCCGCCGCACCAGTCGACCTTCACGAAGTCGAAGCCCCAGCGGGAGAACTGCAGGAAGTCCTGGTCGTAGTGGCCCTCGCTGCCGCTGTTCGGGGCGGCCGGGCGGCCGGTCGGGTAGTAGTAACCGCAGCCGTTGCGGCCGGCGTCGGTGTAGATGCCCGCCTTGAGGCCCTTGCTATGGATGTAGTCGGCGATCGCCTTCATCCCGCCGGGCCACTCGGCGGTGTCGACCGTGATGTTGCCGGAGGAGTCCCGCGTCCCCTGCCACCAGCCCTCGTCGATGTTGACGTATTCGTAGCCGGCGTCCTTCATCCCCGAGGACACCATCGCGTCCACCTGGGCCTTGATCACGTTGTAGTTGATCTGGGCGGCGAAGGTGTTCCAGGAGGCCCAGCCCAAGGGAGGCGTCGCCACGGCCGCGACGGCCGCGGCCGGCATGGCGACCGTTCGCGCCACGCCGTCCGGGACGGCCCATCCCGCCGACGCCAGGGCGAGGACCACGACCTGTACGGCGACGAGCAGCCGCGACAGGGGCCGGGTGAGGGCCGGGTGACCATTCCCGGCGTCGTCGGAACGGCGTCGCCGTACGGGTCCGCGTAGTCGCATCGTGCCTCCTCGTCTCTGAGGTGCTCGTGCCGGTGCGGCTCGGCGAGTGGGAAGCGCGGCGTTCCACTCACTCCGCGGCTGACCGGGTGAGCCAGAGTTCGGTCCGGTGTTAGCGTTAACATTTCCGTGCCAGCACCTTCCCCCGATGGAGAGGCAGGTGGTGGTGGTGCCGAAGGGAGCGAATACGACATCTCAGGGGCCGTCAAGTCTCCTGCCGCCCTCCCCGCCCGACCTCCTGCCCGCCATCCTGCCGGAGTGAAACGTTCATGTGCGGTAAGCTCCCGGCGCCGTAGGGGACAGGACAAGGGGAAGGCGAGATGGCTCTGGAGATCGAGAGCCGGCCGTCCGACTCGCCGTACATCGAGCGGGTGTGGCGGAGCACCAGCCAGGACGTCAGCGAGATGACGTCCGTGGCGACGGCGCACTGGGACCTGGTCTTCTGGGAACACCGCGGGCAGGTCAGCGTGTCCGTGCAGGGGCCGGAGACGAGGGCGGCACGGGCCTCCGTGCCCGAGGACGCGACGTTCTTCGGGATCGTCTTCGCGCTCGGCACCTCGATGCCGCATCTTCCGGCGAACCGCCTCGTCGACGCCTCGGCGGAGATACCCGACGCGACCCGCAGGACGTTCCACCTCAAGGGGTCCGCCTGGTGCCTTCCGGACTACGACAACGCCGAGATGTTCGTGCGCCGCATGGTCCGCGAGGACGTCCTGGCCTGTGACCCGGTCGTCGCCGCGGTGCTCGACGGCGCGTCGCCGGACCTGTCGGAGCGCACCCTCCAGCGGCGCTTCCTCGCGGCGACCGGCCTCACCCGCGGCGCGGTCCGGCAGATCGAGCGTGCCCGGCGGGCGGCCGTGCTGATCCGGGAGGGCGTGCCCGCGACCGAGGTGGTCCACCGGCTCGGCTACTTCGACCAGCCGCATCTGGCGAGGTCACTGGTCCGTTACGTCGGGCAGACCGCCACGCGGTTGGGCGAGCGCGATCCGGTGGAGCCGCTGTCGCTTCTGTACAAGACCTGATTGCCGCCGCTCTCCTAATCTTCCCTTCGCGGCCGTCGTAACGGCCGCGAAGGGTCTCGCGGCCGTCGTGACGGCGAAGGGTCTCGTGGCCGGCGTGAACGGGGCGCCGCCGAGGAAGAGGAAAAGGGGAGCAGAGCAATGGCGAAGATCGTTTCGAGTTTCTTCATCTCGCTGGACGGCGTGGTCGAGTCGCCGGACCAGTGGCACTTCCCGTACTGGAGCGACGAGATGGGCGCCGTCGTCCAGGCGGGCATGCAGAACGCCGCGGGCTTCCTGATGGGCCGCAGGCTGTACGACGAGTGGTCCGCCTACTGGACGACGACCGACCAGGACCCCGAGGTGGCGGCGGCGTTCAACAACGCCCGCAAGTGGGTCGTGTCGAGCACCCTGGAGAAGGCGGACTGGTCCAACACGACCCTCGTCTCCGGTGACGTCGCGGGCAGGCTGCGCGAGCTCAAGGAACAGACCACCGAAGGCGACATCCAGATGTCCGGCAGCGCGACGACCGTGCGATGGCTGCTGGCCAACGGGCTGCTCGACGAGCTGCACCTGCTCGTCCACCCGATCGTCGTCGGCCGCGGCCACCGGCTGTTCGAGGACACCCCGACGCACAAGCTGAAGCTGGTCGGCTCCGAGACGTTCAAGACCGGGGTGCTGCACCTGACCTACGCCCCCGACGCCGACTGACCGCCGTCCGCCGACCGGTGCCCGCCGCACGCGCCGCCGTGGAGCGGATCTTTTGATCAGGGCGGCGCGCCGCAGACGGCCCGGGGTGTCCGTCGCGCCGGACTCGCCCGCCGCTGTGCCGTTTTCAGGTGGCGTGCGGGCCGCGATACTGGAGCGTCTCGCTGTAGACGATGTTGGTGGTGGTGCTGCCGAACCGCGCCAGCTCGTCCACGACCTTCTCCAGGTGGGCCATGGAGGTGGCCGCGACCTTGAGCGTGTAGCAGTCATCGCCGGTGGTGCGCAGGCACTCCAGGATCTCCATGCGCTCGCCCAGCAGCCGGTGCAGCGGCTCGTGCCTGCTGCCCGGATACTTGAGCCGCACCACGGCGAGCACGGCGTATCCGGCCTGCCCCAGATCGACGACGGCGCGGTAACCCCTGATGACGCCGACCGCCTCCAGCCGGCGCACCCGCTCGGTCGTCGCGGAGGCGCTCAGGCTCACCCGCCGGGCCAGCTCGGTGAGCGGTACGCGGCCGTCGCGTTGCAGCTCGGCGAGGATGGACCAGTCCGTCGCGTCAAGACTCTCGGCCATTCGCCGAATCTACCGGGGAATCCACGGCGGAACCACCGTCAAGCAGGGAATTCTTCCTTCCCGATGGCGTGGCCGCACAATAGCCTGGACCGGTGAAACTAGGTGTCAACGTCCCGAACTTCGGGCCGGGCGCCCGGCCGGACGTGCTGCGCGGCTGGGCGGAGACGGCGGAGGATCTCGGGTTCGACCTGCTCATGGTCTCCGATCACGTCGTCGTGACCCCCGATGTCGCCGGGCAGTATCCGGCGCCGTTCTACGAGCCGTTCACCACGCTGTCCTGGCTGGCCGGGATCACCACGAGGATCGGGCTCGGCACCACCGTGCTCATCGTGCCCTACCGGCACCCGCTGCTCACGGCCCGGATTGCGGCCAACCTCCAGCAGCTCAGCGGAGGCCGCCTGACCCTCGGGGTGGGCGTGGGCTGGGCGCGGCAGGAGTTCGAGGCGCTCGGCGTGCCGTACGAGCGGCGCGGCGCGCTGACCGACGAGCACCTGCGGGCGATCCGCCGGGCGTGGCGGGACGAGGAGGACTACCGGGCCGGGCACATCCCGATCTGGATCGGCGGCGGCAGCGACGCCGCCCTCCGCAGGGCGGTGCTCCTCGGCGACGCGTGGCACCCGCTGCGCTTCACCCTCCCGTGGCTGGACGAGCGGATGGACCGGCTGGCCGCCATCGCGGCGGGCCTGGGGCGTCCCGCCCCCGCGTTCGCCCCGCGCATCCTGCTGCGGCTCACCGACACCCCCGTGAAGGGCGCGGAACGCCGGGCCGGCGAGGGCACCGTCGGCCAGGTCCTCGACGACCTGGAACGGCTGCGCCTCCTCGGCGCCGAGACTGTCCTGCTCGATCCCTTCGGCGGGGACCCCGATGAGACAAACCATCCGGAGGCGGCCTGGCGCATGCTCGCTACGGTGGCCGCCGCCCGTACGAGAACGGAGCACCCGTGACACCGGACGAAGAAAACCTCCTCCGCAGGGCGATCGAGTTGGCCGCGGCGGCCCGGGAGGATGGGAACCCGCCGTTCGGCTCGCTGCTCGTGGGCCCGGACGGCGGCGTCCTCGCCGAGGAGTGCAACACCTCGCTCACGGATTCGGACATCACCGCCCATCCGGAGTTGAAGCTCGCGCGCTGGGCCGCCCGCGAGCTCGACCCCGCCACCGCGGCCGGCACGACCATGTTCACGAGCTGCCAGCCGTGTGGCATGTGCGCGGGGGCCATCGAGCGCTCCGGGCTCGGCCGTGTCGTCTTCGCGCTCTCCACCGAGCAACTCGGCACGCTGAAGCCGCCGACCGGCCCGTCGTCCTTCCGTCAGGAGGGGCCGGCGTTGTTCGACGAGGCGCGGGTCCCCGTCGAGGGCTACTACACCTGACGATTTCCGGTGACGCTTCGATAGCGTCGGGGCATGCGGCTTCATGTGGGATGCGCGATGTGGACGCACAAGCCGTGGCAGGGGCGCCTCCTGCCGCACCCGCTCCCGCCCGGGGAGCGCCTGCGGGCCTATGCGACCTGGTGCAACGCGGTGGAGGGCAACACCACCTTCTACGCGACGCCCGCGCGGAGCACGGTGGAGACCTGGGCCGGGCAGACCGGCCCGGACTTCCGCTTCGTGGTCAAGCTGCCCAAGTCGATCACCCACGAACGCCGTCTCACCGGCGCCGAGGACGAGGTGCGCGCGTTCTTCGACGCGATCGAACCGCTGGGGCCGCGCGCCCACATGCTGTGGATCCAGCTTCCCGGCTCGTTCGGGCCCGCCGACGCCGGGGTCCTCGGGACCTTCCTCGCCCGGCTTCCCCGTTCCCACCGGTACGGCGTGGAGGTGCGGCACCGCGCGTTCTTCGACGATCCGCGGGCCGTACGGCTGCTGGAGGCCGTCCTGGCGGGGGCCGGTGCGGAGTGGATCCCGTTCGACACGACCGTGCTGTTCCGGAGCCCGCCGACCAGCGACGCCGAGCGCGACGCCTGGACGAAGAAGCCGCGCGTGCCCCTGCGCGCCACGGCCCTCACCGACCGGCCGGTCGTCCGCTATCTCGGCCGCGACGACCAGGCGCGTACGGTCGAGGGCTGGCGCCACTGGGTGGACACCGTGGCCGGGTGGCTGCGCGAGGGCCGCTCCCCGACGGTGTTCGTGCACACTCCCGACAACGCCGACGCGCCGGTGCTCGCCCGCCTGTTCCACGACGCGGTACGGGCCGAGGTGCCCGGCGTCGAGCCACTGCCGGAACCGCTGTCCGGGCAACTCGGCGACCAAGCCCAGGACGAGCCGCTCACCCTGTTCTGATCACTTCTTGACGGCCCGCAGCAGGACGAACCTCGGGTCGCTCGCCACGACCTCGCAGTTGCCGAAGAGCCTGCGCAGCTTGACGTGGTAGCCGAGGTGGCGGTTGCCCACCACCCACAGTTCGCCGCCCCGCCGCAGCCCGGCGCGGGCGCCGTTGAACATCCGCCAGGCGGTCGCGTCGGTCCGGCCGCGGTGGCTGTGGAACGGCGGGTTGTTGAGCACCAGGTCCGCCGTGCCCGGCGGGAAACCGGCCATGCCATCGGCCGCCGTGAACCGCGCGACCGCGCCCGCCGGGGCGTTCGCCAGGAACGTCGCCTCCGCCGAGGCCAGCGCCTGGTACGACTCGTCGACGAACGTCACCTCGGCGTCCTGGTTGGACAGCGCCGCGGCGAGCCCGATCACCCCGTTGCCGCAGCCGAGGTCGACGACGTGCTCCGCCCCCGTACGCGTGGGCAGGTTGCGGAGGAGCAGACGGGTGCCCGCGTCGAGGCGGTCGGCGCTGAAGACCCCGGCGTGGCTCACGACGGTCAGGCCGGAGACCACCCCGGCGTCGGCGGGCAGGCGGAGGCTCCGCGGCCACGGATCGTCCTTCCGGAGCGGCCCGGGTTCCGGCGCGCAGAAGATCAGCCGGGCCTTCCTCACGGCCAGGGAGGTCCTGGTCGGCCCGAGGATGCGTTCGAACAGCCGTAGCGTCGAGGTGTGGATCTCGGTGACCATCCCCGCCCCGACGACCACGGTGCCGGGACGCACGGCCGGGGCGAGGCGGTGCAGTTGGTCCTCCAGGAGCGCGAGACTCTTCGGCACCCGGACCAGCAGCACGTCGATCCGCTCCGGCGGCGCCTCCCTGGTGGTGAGCAGCCGTACGGCGTCGGCGGGCAGGTCGTTGCGCTCCAGGTTGGCGACGGTCGCCCGGCGGCCGAGGAAGGAGTCGCTGATCTGGATCGGGCCGTGCCCGGCGAGCGCGGTTACCAGGGCGCCCCACCGGTCGCCCAGCACGACCACGTTCCCCGACAGGTCCACCGGCCCGTCCTCGCGCTCGTCGAGATGACGCAGCAGGTATTCGTCGGCGGCGTCCCACGCGCGCAGTGGGTCGCGGGGATCCTCGGGGAAGCGGGCGAGGCAGAAGTCCCCGCGCGCTGTCGTCAGGCGCTCCATCGCGCCCCAGGCTAGTGCCCCCGCTCAGTCGCGGCGGCGCGCGTTCCACCACAGCACCAACGCCAGGACCGCGATCGCGGTGCAGCCTCCGACGGCCATCCCGGCGAAGAAGCCCGCCCCCTCGCCGCCTTCGGACCGCCCCCACAGGGCCCACAGCGCGACCAGGACGATCAGGAGCGCGGCCGTCACGGCATAGAACCGACGGCTGAAGAAGATGCTCCGCCCCGGGGCCGCGGGCGGGGAGTCGATCTGCGCGGCCGGTCCCACGCTGGCGGCCTTGGGCCGTTTGAAGTACCCGAAGCAGACCCAGGTGCCGCAGGGCTCCCAGCCCTCGGGCGCCAACCGCTCGGCGAGCGCCCGGGCGCCTCCCGGTGTCACCCGTTCCCTGCGGTACTCCCACCGCTGCGGACGCTCCGGGTCGCGGTGGCTGACGAACCTGCCGAGGGAGTCGACCCGGTCGACCTCCCAGCCCTGGTCGCCGAGCCGGGCCAGCATCTGCCGGTCGGCGAAGACGTCGGCGGTCCACCGCCACTCGGTCGCGTCCGCCGCGTCGGCCTCGGGCGAGCGCGCCGCCAGGAGCTGCTCCGCGAACCCGCCGACCGGCCCGAACTCCTCCTCCGGGTCCGCGCCGGTCTCGGCGGCGTACGACGTGAGGTCGGCGACCATGGCCTCGGCCTGCTCGCCCGGCACGCCGCCGGCGCGCAGCAGCGCGGTGAGTTCGTCGAGGTAGCCGGTCACTTCAGCCCTCCCGAGGCCAGCATGGTGCGTACCGACTCGTCGAACGCCAGCCACAGGCGGCCCTGCTCGGCGAGCGTCTGGCGGCCCTGCTCCGTCAGCCGGTAGTAGCGCCGCCCGGGGCCGCGCTCGGTCACCCGGAACTCGGCCGACACCAGGCCCGCCTCCTCCAGCCGGTTGAGCACGGGATACAGCGTGCCGCCCCTGATCTGGCCGAGTCCCGAGGCGGCGAGCATCTTGGCGATCTCGTAGCCGTAGTTCTCGCCCTCGGTCAGGCTGGCCAGCACCAGCAGATCGAGGACTCCCTTGAGCCAGCTCGCCCGGCGGTCGGTCGCCATGAGCTCATCCTCGCACGGTAGCGGTGCTACCTAGGCGGCGTGGCCGACCTTCCCCGGCGGGGGCGCGGGCACGAGCACCAGGCCCCGGACGTCGATCAGGACGTGCGCCACGATCGGCAGCAGCAGGCTGTCGGTGGCCAGGTACATCGCGGTGAACCAGAGACCGAGGAGGGCCACTCCGGCCATCCCCCTCCAGCCCTGGTAGAGGTGTCCCGCCACGAACACCGCCAGGGCGAGAACCGCGGCCACGTTCGGGTTCAGGCCCAGGACCCCGACGCCGAGCGCGATGAGCAGGCCGCGGTAGACGACCTCCTCGCAGACGCCCGCGGTGACCGCCATCGCGACGGCGTGCCACCGCTCGGCGGGGGTGCGCGGCAGCAGTGCCGCCACGGCCTCCTGACCCGGTAAGGCGCGGCCGGACCGGGACGCGTGGCGGAGCGCCAGGGAGCCGGCCAGCAGGGCGCCCCCCAGGCTGGCGGTCATCACCGCGACCTTCCCGAAGTCGTCGGGCCGGGTGAAGCCCAGGTCACGGAGGCCGGCGTCCGGCGACAGCGCCAGGATCAGCGCCGTCACGGCGATCCAGGCCCACTCCTCGCCGATCCAGATCCGGTACGCCCGCACGAGAGCCCGGGGGTCGTCGGCGCGGCGCCGCGCCAGGCGGTCGTACTGGCGCCGGCCGAGCCAGGGGGAGACGAAGGCCAGGTAGGCCGTCAGCGGCACCGCCAGAAACAGGCTCGGGACCGTGAAGCTCGGAACGGTCATGACCAGCCGCCCTTTCTACATCAGGTGACGATCTAGACGATAAAGCGAGCTAGTTAGGAATGCAACCTATAGGACCTCGACGTCCGCGATACTCGTCTGCGTATACTCGTCCACGAGTAGCAGAGACGAGGTGAGGGCGATGGCCGGGCGGCGGAAGGTGAACAACCTGCTGGGCCTGGCGGTGCTGTCGACGGTCGTCCAGCGCCCCATGCATCCGTACGAGATGGCCACCCTGATGCGGGCCCGCGGCAAGGACCGCGACATGGGCGTCAAGTGGGGGTCGCTCTACACGGTGGTGCGCAACCTGGAGAAGCACGGGTTCCTGGAGGTGGCGGGAACCGTGCGCGAGGGGGCGCACCCCGAGCGCACGATCTACCGCATCACCGACGCCGGGCGGGCCGAGATGGCCGACTGGGTACGCGACCTGATCGCGGACCCCGAGCCCGAGCGGCCGAGGTTCGAGGCCGCCCTCTCGGTGTGCGGAGTGCTTCCGCCGGAGGAGCTGACCGGCCTGCTGCGGCGCCGGCTGGCCCGGCTGGAGGAGGACGTCGCCGCGCAGCGGGAGGCCCTCGCCGAGTGGCGCCGGGAGACGCCGCGGCTGTTCCTCGTCGAGGCGGAGTACGACCTGGCCGTCCGCGAGGCGGAGGCTGCGTGGATCCGGTCCTTCGTCGAGGAACTGACCAGTGGGGCCTTCCCCGACCTGCCCATGTGGCGGGCCTGGCACGAGTCGGGGCGGATGCCGCCCGAGATGGCCGAACTCGCCGAAAGGGGCCTCACCTCGGACTGAACCCCATGAGCGAACCCCGGCGTGGTGCGGGAACACCTCGCCGGGGTCGCGACCCTCGAACCGAAACCCGCGGACGGATCCGGTCGCAAGGTTGGCAACCGCAAGGATAGCCGGGCTCCCTCCACGGGCCGGTTCGGACACCCGTACGAACCGACACCGGAGAAGACCATGGAGAAGATCACACAGAAGCAGGCGGCGGGCATGGAGGGCGCGGTGGCCCGGTGGTACGCCCGCCAGCGCGCCTCCGCACCCCAGCTGGCCGCCGTACGGCGGTTCGCGGCGGAGGTCACGGCGGGGCTGCCCGCGGGGGCGGCCGTACTGGAGGTGGCCCCCGGCCCGGGTCACCTGGCCGTCGAGACGGCCCGGCTCGGGTTCGCGGTGACCGGGCTCGACCTCAGCCGCACGTTCGTGGAGATCGCGGCCGGCAACGCCCGCCGGGCGGGGGTGCACGTCGACGTGCTGCGGGGCGACGCCGCCGACCTCCCCTTCCCCGACGGCTCCTTCGACCTGGTCGTCTGCCAGGCCGCCTTCAAGAACTTCGGGCGGCCCGTGCGCGCCCTCGACGAGATGCACCGGGTGCTGCGCCCCGGCGGCCGGGCGGTGATCCAGGACATGAGCCGGGAGGCGTCCCGGGCCGCCGTCGACGAGGAGATCAGAGGCATGGGGCTCACGCCGCTGAACGCCCTCATGACGAAGGTGCCGCTGCTCGCGCTGCGCCGCCGCGCCTACTCCCGGGACCTGTTCGCCCGCCTCGCCGCCGAGAGCGCGTTCGGGACCTGCGAGATCCGTACGGAGGGCATCAGCGTCGAGGTCCGGCTGACCAGACCGGCCCGGTAGGCCGCGTGGCCGGGGCGGGGCCTGGAGCGCCCCGCCCCGGACCACGCGCGGTCAGGACGAGGCCGGTACGGGCGTGGTCTCCTCCTCGGCGACCCGCAGTCCACGCACGCCGGGGGCCAGGAGCGCCGCCAGCGTGACCAGGACGATGATCGCGCCGCAGGCGACCAGCGCCGGCCGCGGCCCCACCCCGATGGCGACCGGCCCGGCCACCAGCAGGCCGAGTGGCCCGAACATGAGAGACCCGAGCGCGTCGTAGGAGCTCACCCGCGACAGCGACTCGGCCGGGATCTCGCGCTGCATCGTGGTCTGCCACAGCACGCCGAAGATGTCGAAGCACACCCCCATCACGAACGCCCCGCCCACGACCGTCCACAGCGGCGCGTCCAGGCCGAGCAGCACGTACGGCGCGGCGGTGGGCAGTGTGAGCAGCGTGGCGACCAGGATGGGCCGCCGGGGGCGCAGGCGCAGCGTGACGACCACCCCCACGATCATGCCGACGGCCTCGCCCGCGAGGACGGCCGACCACGCGGGCGCCCCGCCGAGCGACTCCTTGGCGACGAGCGGCCCGAGCACGCCGTGGGCGGCCTGCAGCGCCATGACCAGGACCGAGAACTGGGCGACGACCACCCACAGCCACTGGCGGGAGACGAACTCGCGCCAGCCGTCCCGCAGTTCGGCCAGCACCGAATGCCCGCCGCCCGCCGTCCGCTCGGCCGGCGTGAGCCGCAGCAGCGCGACCAGTACGGCGGCCACGGCGAACATCGCCCCGCTCACGGTCAGTGCCCAGCCGCTCCCCAGCAGGACCACGGCGGCGCCGCTCAGCACCAGGCCGGCCACGCGGGAGACGTTCTGGCCCAGCCCCAGCAGCGCGTTCGCGGTCTGCAGCCGGTCGGCGGGCACCACGTCCGGGATGATGCCGGTCAGGGCGGGGAACAGGGCCGCGGCGGCGATGCCGCTCACCGCGCTCGCGATCACGAGGGCGGGCAGCGGCGTCCAGCCGGTGAGCATCATCGCGGCCAGGCAGAAGTACGCCGCCGCGTTGAGCGACTCGCCCACCATCATGACCCGGTGACGCGGCAGCCGATCGGCGATCACGCCGCCGACGAGGATGAACAGCACCATCGGCAGCGCCTCGGCGGTGAGCACGGCCGACAGTGTCGTGGCGGTCGCGCCGGGGAGGCCGAGCACGCCGAAGGCGAGGGCCACCGGCGCGAAGGCGGTGCCGAGCACGGAGATCGTGCGGGCCGCCAGCAGCAGGGCGAACCGCCGATCTCCGAGCAGGCCGAGATCGCGGCGGACGCCATTCATGTGAGAACTCCGAGAGACGGGCCGGTGGTGGAGAAGGGTGCACGGGGAGGAGGGGTGCACAGGATGAGGTGACAGTCCATCGTGCCGCTCCCGGACGTGCCCGTCACCTCATTTACCGCCGCGTTCACCGCTGCCGGAGACTCCCGCCCCGCTCACCTCGGTAGATCCGTCAGGGCTTTCCGGGGGGAGACCAAGTGGGGCCCAGCACCTATCCTTGGCGGGGAGGGGTAGTCTCGGCGGGAAGACAAGAGCGATCCTTCCGACAGTCCGCTCTTGTGCCCTGGTGGAAGGTGGACGGCGGGTTCATGGGTGGAGGTGATCGCATTCTGCGGCTGACCCCTGTGAACAGTTCGCCCGACGGGTCCGGCGAACTCCCGCGGGAAGCCGTCACCGCCCTCGTGCAGGCCACGCTCGACGCGATGCCGACCCAGGGCGTCTGGCAGCTGCCGATCCGCGACCCGGCCGGCGTCGTCGTCGACTTCGAGGTGCTCGCGGCGAGCCCGGAGGCCCGCGACATCAAGGACCGGGTCGGCAAGGAACTCGTCGGCCTGCGCATGCTGCAGGGATACCCGAGCGTCGCCGGCTCCCCGCTCTGGGAGGCCTGCCTGCGGGTCGTGTCGACCGGGGAGGCCGAGGACGTCACTCCCTACGTCCACCGGGAGGACGACGACGGTGTCCCCTTCCTGTCCACCTACAGCGTCCGCGTGGCCCCGCTGCAGGGCGGCATCTTCCTGTCCTGGGTGCGTCACGACAGGGAGGAGCGGCTGGCCGCCCGGCTGCTGCACACCGAGCGCCTCGGTCACCTGGGCTGGGGCCACTGGAGCCTGGTGACGGGCGAGGTCGAGTGGTCCGACCAGCTCTACGTCATCCACGGGCGCGACCCGGCCGACGGCCCGTTCCCCCTGGAGTACTACCGCGAGATCGCCCACCCCGACGACGTGCCCGTCGTCGACCACGCGCTCTCCACGCTCATCGAGCACGGCGGGCCGCACGAGTTCGAGCTGCGCATCCGCGTCGGCCGGGAGCACCGGCACATCAGGGCCACGGCCGAGGTCACCAGGGACGCGGCGGGGCGGCCCGTCGAGATCCACGGCGTGCTCCAGGACGTCACCGACTGGCGCCGGACCGCCGACGAGCTGGCCGAGGTCAGCCAGCGGCTGGAGGAGGAGTCGCAGCTCACCGCGCGCCTGCAGAGCATCATCCTCCCGGTGCAGGACGCAGTGCCCGGGCTGCAGCTCGGCGTACGCTACTTCCCCGCAGAGACGGCCCCGCTGGGCGGCGACTGGTACCAGGCCATCCACCTCGACAACGAGGAGGCGCTGCTGGCCGTCGGCGACGTCGCCGGGCACGGCCTGGCCGCCGCCTCCGCCATGGCGAAGCTGCGGCACGCGATCACCGGGCTGGCCTTCGCCGACCACGACCCGGCGCAGATTCTGGTCGCGCTGAACCGGCTGCTGCGGCGGATGCGGCCCGACGTGCTCGCCACGGCGGTGGTGGCGCGTTACCGGGTCGAGGACCGCACGCTCACGTGGACCCACGCGGGCCACCCTCCGATGCTGCTGGTGCGGGGTGACAAGGTGCACCGGCTGCTGCATCCCGGAGTCCTCCTCGGGGTCTTCGAGAGCGTGAGCTACACGTGCGCACAGATCCGGCTGGAGCCGGACGACCTGCTTCTGATGTTCACCGACGGTCTCATCGAACGACCGGGCCGGGACCTGTTCGAGGGTCTGGACATCCTCAGCGAGGCCATTGCGGAGGTGGTGCCGAAGGTGCCTCCGGACGAGAGGGTGGCGGCCGTCATGGGGGTCCTCGCTCCGAGCAACACCGGTGACGACACCTGCATCCTCGCCGCGCGCATCTTGCCGAACGCTTTGGAAGTGTCCTGATGTCCGAACTCCATATCTCGACAGAGCCGATCACGCCCGACGCCGGAGACAGTGGGAGCAGCGGCATCCTCGGAGTGGTGACGGTGCGGGGGACGCTCGACTTCATCACCCACGAGACGGCCTCCGGGCTCTTCGACAAGGCCTTCGCGCAGTACGGGCCGCACCTGGTCATGGACCTCCTGGGGCTCGACTTCCTCGACTCCAGGGCGACCGGCCTGCTGGTGAGCTGCTGGAAGCGCGCACTCGACGAAGGGGGCTGGCTGGCTCTCGTCGCGCTGGAGAAGGGCGCGGCGCGCGCCCTGTGGATCACGGGCCTGGCGTCCCACGTCCCGGTCTTCCCCACCGTCGAGGCCGCCCTCGCCGCCGCTCCGCCGCGCGCCGCCCAGTAGGCCCCCACGACAGGCCCTCGCGAGCGGCCTGGGGTCACCGAAGCCTCCGCGAGCCGATCCAAGACCTCCCCAACTCCTCCTCACGTGCCGCCACGGGCGGGATAGGGCCACAGGGTCCGGGTAGCACCCCCACAGGACGGCCGGGCCGGGGAGCTGAGCCTGGGGGCCTGGAGGGGGCGAGGTCATGAGACGTCTCATCGCCGCCGCGGCACTCGCGGCCGCGGGCCTCGGAGTGGCGCGATGGGCGGCGGCACGCGGCCGGAGGCCCGTTCCGGCGAGGGACCCCCTCGCGGCCGGCCGCTGGCTCGGCGTCACGATCAACCGGCCGCCCGAGGAGGTCGCCCCCGGCGAGAGGCTGCCCGAGCCGCTGACCCGCGTGGACGCGGAGGTGCGGATGAACCGGGCGCCGGGCGGCCGGGGCACGGAACTCTACGCCCGCCCGAGGGGGCGTACGGCGCGGGCCGAAGGCGCCCTGACCCGGCTGCGCGGCGAGGACTCCCGCACGGCGGTCCGTACCGCGCTGCGCGAGGCGAAGTCCCTGCTGGAGACGGGCGACGTGCTGCGGTCGGACGAGGAGATCGCCACCACCCGGCCCACCCTGCCGGGGAAGGTCCTCGACCTGGCGCTCGGCCGGGCGTCGGAAGGGGGACGGCTGTGATGAAGGCGGTCTGCTGGCAGGGCGTGAACGAGCTGTCGGTCGAGCGGGTGCCCGACCCCGCGATCCTCAACGCCCAGGACGCGATCGTGAAGGTGACGGCCAGCACCACCTGCGGCTCCGACCTGCACCTGCTCGGCGGTCACATCCCGGCCATGCGGGCGGGTGACGTCATCGGGCACGAGTTCCTCGGCGAGATCGTGGAGACCGGCCCGGAGGTGACCCGGCACCGGCCGGGCGACCGGGTGGTGGTCTGCTCGATCATCGGCTGCGGGCGCTGCTGGTCGTGCCGGCACGGCGACTGGTCCCTGTGCGAGAACAGCAATCCCAACCCGGGCATCACGGACCTGATGTGGGGCGGGTCGACGGCCGGGATCTTCGGCTACTCCCACGCGATGGGGGGCTTCAGAGGCAGCCACGCCGAGTACGTCCGGGTGCCCTTCGCCGACCACAACGCGTTCACCGTGCCCGAGGGCGTCTCCGACATGGACGCCGTGTTCGCCTCCGACGCCGTCCCGACGGGATGGATGGGAGCCGACCTCGGCGGCGTACGGCCGGGCGACGTGGTCGCGGTGTGGGGCTGCGGCGGCGTCGGCCAGATGGCCGCCAGAGCCGCGATGCTCCTCGGCGCCGAACGGGTCGTCGCGATCGACCGCTACCCCGAACGGCTGGCCATGACCACCCGCCACGTCGGCTGCGAGGTGGTCGACTACACGACCACCGACGTCGTCTCCGAACTGCGCGAGCGCACCGGCGGGCGGGGACCCGACGTGTGCATCGAGGCCGTCGGCATGGAGGCGGACAGCACCGGCCTGCAGCGCGTTTACGACGGGGTCAAGCAGCGGCTCCGCCTGGAGCAGGACCGCCCGGCCGCCGTACGGGAGGCGATCCACGCCTGCCGCAAGGGCGGCTCGGTGTTCGTGCTCGGCGTCTTCGCCGGGTTCGTGGACAAGTTCCCGCTCGGCGCGCTGATGAACAAGGGCCTCACACTGCGGGGCGCGCAGCAGCACGGCCAGCGGTACATCCCGAAGCTGCTCGAACTGATCGGCAGGGGGGACCTGAAGCCGTCCCACCTCGCCACGCACACCATGACACTCGACGAGGGGCCCAGGGGCTACGACCTGTTCAAGAACAAGAAGGACGGCTGCGTGCGGGCCGTGTTCCGCCCCTGGATCTGAGACTCCGGACCCGGCGCGGGCGGGCGTGAAGACGGCCCGCCGTCCCCTGATGGGACGGCGGGCGCGCGATCTCAGCGTACGGCTGGGGCGGCCAGCCGTTCCGCCTCCTGGTGCAGCGCCTCGATGAGGACGAACTCCAGCCGGAGCTCCTCGTCCACGAGGCTGTCGAGGACGTCCATCCGGGCCTCCTTGTTTCCAAGACGTCCCGCGGTGCGCGGTGGTTCACCGGGCGCCCGCACGAATCCGGAACGGGACGCGGGCGGCTGCTCCGCCGCGAGAACGGCTACCCAGAAGAGGCGCGGTCTCACTCACATCCGTCACACAGATCGACTGCGGCATCAGGGGTGCCCGAGAAGAAGCGGAAAAGAGCCGGAAGGCAGGCGGGGAAACGGCCGGACATGGCCTATAGTGAGAGGTTCGAAAATATCTGAGAAACAGATCTGCTCGTAAGGAGTTTATCACAGGAATGAGTGATCGTCAACCGGACGCCGCTCGCGCCGAGGCCCTGCGGCGTGAACAGGAGTACGTCTCCATGCTGTACGAACGTCTCGACGTCGCCCGCGACCGGGCCGGCCGCGGGATGCGCGACGTTCTGGCCCGGGGCGCCTCGGGCACCAGGCAGGCGCTCGTGGAGCGGGAGGTGACGGCGGCCGAGCACGCCGACCGCCTCGCGCGGTTGTCGGCCGTCGAACGCGGCCTCTGCTTCGGCCGCGTCGACGACGGCGATGGCCGCACCCTCTACATCGGACGTGTCGGGCTCCGCGACGACGACCACACGTCCGTGCTGGTGGACTGGCGGGCACCGGCCGCACGCCCCTTCTACGTCGCCACCCCAGGCGACCCCGAGGGTCTCGTACGCCGCCGTCACCTCCACATCCGGGACCGCAGGGTCGTCGGGATCGACGACGAGGTCTTCGACCTCGACCGGATGGCCGACGCCGACCGCCGTACGCTCGTCGGCGAGGCGGCCCTGCTCGCGGCGTTGCGGCGGGGGCGCACCGGACGCATGGGCGAGGTCGTGGCGACGATCCAGCGGGAGCAGGACCGGGTGATCCGCTCGGGCCTGGCCGGGGCGCTGGTCGTGCAGGGCGGGCCGGGCACCGGCAAGACCGTCGCCGCGCTGCACCGCGCGGCGTACCTGCTCTACACGCACCGCGACACGCTGGAACGGCGCGGCATCCTCGTCGTCGCGCCCAACGCGACCTTCTCCCGGTACATCAGCCAGGTGCTCCCGGCGCTGGGCGAGACCCAGGTGGTGCTCACCAGCCTGGGCGGGCTCCACCCCGGCGTGCGGGCCGAGGCCGAGGACGCGCCCGCCGCCGCCGTCGTGAAGGGCGACCCGCGCATGGTCCGGGTGATAAAGGAGGCCGTACGGGACCGGGAGCGGGTGCCGGAGGGCGACCTGGAGGTGCGGATCCCCGTCCGCACCTCCCTGCGCGGCGGCGTGGAGGTGGTGGTCGAGGAGATGACGCTGCGGGTGGACCACGCCACCTGCCTGCGAGCCCGGGACCACGCCCGCGGCCTGCGGCGGCCGCACAACATCGCCCGCTGGGCCTTCGTCCGCCGGATCCTGCCGGCGCTGGCGCGCGACGAGGCCGAGCGGCTCGACCGGCCCTTGGAGGACGGCGACCTCCGGTACGCCGCCACGGCCCTGTGGGAGCACCGGCCGGTGCGTGACGCGCTCGACGCCCTGTGGCCGGAGATCAGCCCGGAGCGGCTCGTACGCGAGCTTCTGTCCGACGAGGAGCGGCTGCGCGCCGCCGCCGGGCCGCACCTGACGGAGGACGAGCGCGCGGTGCTGCTGCGGCCACGGGAGGCGCCCTGGACCATCGGCGACGTGCCGCTGCTCGACGAGGCCGCCGAACTGCTCGGCGAGCACGACCACGGGGCGGAGGCGAGACGGCGCCGCGCGGAGGAGGAGCGGCGCGAGGAGGAGCTGTACGCCAGGGAGGTCCTCACGATCACCGACGCCGCCTCGGTGCTGGACGCGGCCTCGCTGGCCGGCCGCAACCGGGACGACGGGCCGTACGTCACGACCGCGGACCGGGCCGCACGCGACCGCACCTGGGCGTACGGACACGTGATCGTGGACGAGGCGCAGGAGCTGTCGGCGATGGCGTGGCGGACGGTGATGCGGCGGGTCCCGGCCCGCTCCCTGACGGTCGTGGGCGACATCGCGCAGACCGGCGCGGCCGCCGGCGCCCGGTCCTGGGGCGAGATGCTCGACCCGTACGTGAAGGGGCGCTGGCGGGAGGAGCGCCTGGTGGTCAACTACCGCACCCCGGCGGAGATCATGGAGGTGGCCGCGGACGTGCTGCGGGCGGTGGAGCCCGGGCAGGCGCCGCCCGAGTCGGTCAGGCACGGCGGCGCCCGCCCCCGCGCCGTACCGGCCGCCGGGACAGATCTGCGGCGGCTGGTGGACGCGGAACTGCGTGAGATCGGGAAGGGGGGTGAGATCGGGGAGGGACGGGTGGGCGTCATCACGCCGGACGCCCGGCACGCCGAGATCGGCGCGCTGTTTCCCGAGGCCGTCGATCCGCTGGACAGCAGGGTGGCCGTCCTGACCGTGCGCGGCTCCAAAGGCCTGGAGTTCGACGCCGTGGTCGTGGTCGACCCCGAGGGCATCCTGCGTCAGTCCCCCAAGGGAGGCCAGGATCTGTACGTCGCGACCACGCGGGCGACGCGGCGGCTGACCGTGGTCCACGAGGACGCGCTGCCCGCCATGCTGCACCGCCTGGAACCCGCCGAGCAGCCTGAGAACGCCGCGCCGCTGGAGGACCCGGGCCGCCGGTGACGTAGCGGCGGCCGGGCGGAGCCCGCGGGGCTCCGGACACGCGAACGGCCGGCGTGGAGGACGCCGGCCGTATCAGCGCAGGTGTGCCGCGCACAGCGCGGCCACCGGTTTCAGGACATCTTCCCCGAGATCTCGTCGGCGGCCTTGTCGGCCTTCTCTCCGACCTCCTCGGCCTTGTCTCCCACCCACCTGCCGGCGTCGGCACCCGTGTGCCGCACACTGTCCCGCATCGTGTCGGCCCACTTCTGGGCGTTGTTGCGGTACATCGCCACTCCGGCCGCGCCGATCGCGACACCGCTGAGCAGCGCGACGACGGGCCAGCGCCGCCGGGTGCGCCGGGTGACGGTCGACACCTCGATCCGGCGGGCCAACTCGCTCAGGAACGCGCTGACGATCGGAGCGATCTGCTCCTCGACCGACTGCGCCGCCTGGTCGAGCTTCGGCGCCGCCCAGACTCTGGCGTCCTCGATCCGGTGCGTGGCGAGGTCTCTGGCGTTCTCCGCCATCGGACTCACCCGCCCGCCGGCCTTCATCGCCTGATCTCTCACCCTGCTCAGCCACGTCTGCGGGATGATCACTTCGGCACGGCGCTTTCTGTTCATTGTCAGGGACACGATCAACCTCCCCAATCGACAGGGGCCCCGGACCGTCCCCTTCCCGGATGGTCGGGGCTCAATCACGGGCGGTGCTTGAAGGCATGCTCGATACCCTGTGATCCGGACAACTAACACGAGCAACCTAAGGGGGCGGCCCTCGTGGCTGACAACCTCATCGCGAACCTGCGCACGAACCACGGCACGATCCGGGTCCGGCTCTTCCCCAACAAGGCGCCGAAGACGGTGCGCAACTTCGTCGAACTCGCGGAGGGCACCCGTGAGTGGACCCACCCCGAGACCGGCGAGAAGACGACCGCCAAGCTGTACGACGGCACCATCTTCCACCGGGTGATCAATGGCTTCATGATCCAGGGCGGCGACCCGCTCGGGCAGGGCGTCGGCGGCCCGGGATACAGCTTCGACGACGAGATCCACCCGGAGAACCAGTTCAACCGGCCCTACCTGCTCGCCATGGCGAACGCCGGCAAGCGGTTCGGCAAGGGCACCAACGGGTCCCAGTTCTTCATCACCGTCTCGCCGACGCCGCACCTCAACCAGGGCCACACGATCTTCGGCGAGGTGATCGAGGGCACCGAGGTCGTCGACGCGATCGCCAAGACCCCCACCGCCCGGGGCGACCGGCCCGTCAACGACGTGGTCCTCGAAGAGGTCACCATCGAGCGGTCCTGACGCTTCCGGCGATCACGGCGCACAGCGTCCGGCGATCACGGCGCCCCGGCCGCGCGAACGCGCGCGGCCGGGGCGTTTCCGGCTTATAGGCTGGCTGTCGTGGATGTGCCCGCACCGGGACCCGCCCCAGGAAGGATTCCATGACCTCCCAGCCTCCGCCGCCCCCGCAGCCGGGGGCGCACGCCGTACCCACCTGCTACCGGCACCCCGAGCGCGAGACCTACGTCCGCTGCCAGCGCTGTGCGCGCCCGATCTGCCCCGACTGCATGCGTGAGGCGGCGGTCGGCCACCAGTGCCCCGAATGCGTCCAGGAGGGCAACCGGGAGGTCCGGCAGGCCCGCACGACCTTCGGCGGCGCGGTCGTCGCCGCGCCCCGCGTCACCTGGGCGCTGCTCGCCCTCAACGTGCTCGCGTACGCGGCCGAGGTCGTGAACCAGAACGAGGTCATCCAGCGGTTCGCCATGTACTCGCTGGGCGTCCACCTGGGCGAGTGGTGGCGCCTGATCACCGGCGCCTTCCTGCACTCGCCGCCGCCGTCGTTCTGGCACATCCTGTTCAACATGTGGGCGCTGTACGTCATCGGGCCCGAACTGGAGCGCAGGCTCGGCTCGGCCCGGTTCGCGGCGCTCTACCTGCTGTCGGCGCTCGGCGGCTCGGTCGCCATCTACCTGTTCGGCACCGTGGCGGTCGGCGCGTCCGGAGCCATCTACGGCCTGTTCGGCGCGTTGTTCGTGGTCTCCCGCAAACTCGGGTACGACGCCCGGGGCGTCCTGTGGCTGATCGGGATCAACGTGGTGCTCACGTTCGTCGTGCCCGGCATCAGCTGGCAGGGGCACCTCGGCGGGCTGCTGACCGGCACCCTGGTCGCGGCGGGCTTCGCCTACGCGCCCCGCGGCAACCGCGTGCTCGTCCAGGTCGGCGTCGCGGCGGTCGTGCTGGTGGCGCTGGTCCTGCTCGTCACCGCGCTTCCGCCGTACGGATATCCTCCCGTGGGCATCCGCACCTGAGCGCGTCGCGCGTCTGACCTGGTCGGCCGGGCCTCGCCGTACGGGAGCGGGCCCGGCGGATCGACCGCGCGTCGCACTTTACCCACAGCCTGTGGACAAAGACTGTGGAAAAAATCTCAAACGGCTAACGCCACTTGGTGGACAGCACGACACCCACGATGATGAGCCCGAACCCGATCAGCAGGTTCCAGTTGGCCAGCGCGGAGATACCGGGAACGTTCGGCGCGATGTAGTAGACCGCGATCCAGACGATGCCGACGATCCAGCAGGCCACCATCAGAGGGGCGAGCCAGCGGGGGCTGACCTTCACCGTCTGCGTCTTCTGCGGCGGCGTGTAGACGGGCTTCTTGCGAATCTTCGACTTGGGCACGGGAGCGTCTCCTGGTGGGTACCCGCGCGGTCGTGCGGGCTGGTGTCAATAGCGTAGTCGCCATGGCGGCGAAGTCCCGAGCAAGGATAGTCGGCGCGGGCCCGCCGGGGCGATCCCCGTACGGCATTGCCTTAGGCTGAAAGTCCGATTTCTCCACACCCGAGAACGCCGAACGAGCCGATGACGCAGCCGGAGACAGAGCGGGAGACACAGCGGACGGCACCGCACGGCGCGCCGCCGAGGGTGCTGGTCGTGGACAACCACGACAGCTTCGTCCACACGATCGTGCAGTACCTGCGGGGTCTCGGCGCGGACTGCGACGTGCGGCCGCGCGACCGGGTCACGGTGGGCGACGCCGACGGATTCGACGGCGTGCTCGTCTCGCCCGGCCCCGGCACGCCCGAGGAGGCCGGCGTGTCCGTCCCCCTCGTACGGCACTGCGCCGGGCGCGGCCTGCCGCTGCTGGGGGTCTGCCTCGGGCACCAGGCCATCGCCGTCGCGTACGGCGCGGTGGTGAGTCGCGCCCCCGAGTTGATGCACGGCAGGACCAGCCCGATCCGGCACGACGGGCGGGGGGTCTTCGCGGAGATCCCCTCGCCGGTCACGATGACGCGTTACCACTCGCTCGCCGTGGTCCCGCGGACCGTGCCGGACGCGCTGGAGGTCACCGCCACCACCCCTGACGGCGTCATCATGGGCCTGCGTCACCGTGCTGCCCCCGTCGAGGGCGTCCAGTTCCATCCCGAGTCGGTCGTGTCCGAACACGGCCACCGGCTTCTCGGAAACTGGCTCGCGCGGATCGTGTAACGCTTTCCGCTCTTGTTACGAAGACCAAAGTGAGGGCTTCCGCCATTGCCCCCGAGTGGCGGAAGCCCTTCTCGCGTGTGCGGGCCGTTTCCGCCCTATCTCTCTCAGCCGCACCCGGTCTGCCCGCCGCGCCATGCCTGCCGCACTATGCCCGCCGCGTGCGGCGCCGTACGTGAACCGTTCATGAAAGCCGGACGGCGGCCACCGCCGTGCGGTGGCCGCCGTCCTCTCGCAGCGTTGTCGGTTCGGTCGGTGGCGCTGCTCAGCCGTTGCCGAAGGGGTCGTCGCCGCCGTCCCCGAGGTCGACGCCGCCGCCGTCGTCGGTCGGCTCGGCCGTCGGTAGGTCGTCGACCGGCGGCTGGGTCGGCTCCTCTGTCTGCTCCGGCCCACTGGAGACCGTCAGCGTGATCGTGGTGCCGGGGTTGAGCTTGGCCCCCGGCTGCGGCGACTGGTCGATCACGTTGCCCGGCGCCACCACGTCGCTCGGCCGCTCCGTCGTCTTGACCTTGAAGCCGGCGCCCTCGATCGCCTTCTTGGCGTCCGCCAGCGTGAGGCCGACGACGCTCGGCACCTCCGTCATCTCCTTGGGCACGTAGAGCTTGACGAGGGAGCCCTTGTCGACCTCCTCGCCCGCCTTCGGGTCGGTGTCGAACACCTTGCCCTGGGGCTGCCTGGAGGCCTTCGCCACGACGCTGGCCTTGAGACCCATCTCCACGAGCTTCGCCCGGGCCTCGTCCGGCGCCAGACCGGTCACGTCGGGGATGGAGATCTTCTCCTCGCCCTTCGACACGATGACGGTGACGGTGGAGCCGGGGTCGGCCTCCTCGCCCTCGGCGGGCTCGGTGCTGATGACGGAGCCCTTGGGCACGTCGGCGTTGAACTCCTCGGGCCCGAACTCGACCTTGAAGCCCTTCGCCTCCAGCGCCTGCTTGGCCGCGGCCTTCGTTTGGTTGGTCACCTGCGGGATGGCGACCTTGTCGGCCGTGGACGAGCCGCCGCCGCCGAGGAAGGCGTACCCGACCCCGATCATCGCGCCGATCACCAGGAGCGGGATCAGGATCCACGCGGCCGTCTTCAGCGCGGTGTTGCCGCCGCCCCCGCGTCGCCGCCCGTCGTAGCGGCCGCCGCGTTCCTCGGGGCCGTAGTCGTACTGGGGGATCGCGCGGGTGCCCTGGGTGGCGGCGCCGCCCGCCGTGGTCATCGTCCGGGTGCGGTCCGGCGCGCCGTACGAGTTGTACTGCTGGGTGGCCATCGCCATCGTCTGCGGGTCGACGGGCATGCCGGACATGGCCCGCTGGAGGTCGCCGCGCATCTCGGCGGCGCTCTGGTAGCGGTGGACCGGGTCCTTGGCCATGGCCTTCAGCACGATCGCGTCGGCCCACTGGGGGATCTCGGGGTCGATCCGCGACGGCGGGATCGGGTCCTCCCGCACGTGCTGGTAGGCGATGGCGACGGGGGAGTCGCCGGTGAAGGGCGGCTGGCCGGTGAGCAGCTCGTACAGCACGCAGCCGGTCGAGTAGATGTCGCTGCGGGCGTCGACGCGCTCGCCGCGGGCCTGCTCGGGGGAGAGGTACTGCGCGGTGCCGATCACCTGTGCGGTCTGGGTCATCGTGGCCGCGGAGTCGGCCATCGCCCGGGCGATGCCGAAGTCCATGACCTTGACCTCGCCGTTGACCGTCAACATGATGTTGGCCGGTTTGATGTCCCGGTGGACGATGCCGCCCCGGTGGCTGTAGTCGAGCGCCCGCAGGATGCCGTCGACGAGCTCCGCGGCCCGCTCGGGCATCAGCCGCCGGTCGGCGCGCAGCACGTCGCGCAGCGTCCGCCCGTCGACGAACTCCATGACGATGTACGGCACGGGCGTGTTGTCCATCATGTCCTCGCCGGTGTCGTACACGGCGATGATGGACGGGTGGTTGAGCGAGGCGGCCGACTGCGCCTCACGCCGGAAGCGCGCCTGGAACGTGTGGTCCCTTGCGAGGTCGGAGCGGAGCGTCTTGATGGCGACGACACGGTCCAGCCGGATGTCCCGGGCGCGGTAGACCTCGGCCATGCCGCCACGCCCCACGACGCCGTCGAGCTCGTAGCGTCCGCCGAGTAGTCGTGGCTGAGTCATTTCCTGCACAGTCCCTTGCCGTTCATCGTGGGGTGCCGCCGGTGTCCATCATCGACCTTTTTCCTCATCACTCCCCCTCAGCCGGAGGGTTCGTGTCGGGCGGGGGTTCCGTGGGGCGCGGAGTCTCGGTGGTTTCCTTGGCCGGGGTGGACGTCGGTTCCGAGGTCGAGGAAGAGGTCGGGGACGGGTCCGGTTCGGGCGTCCGGGTGGATGGTGCCGACCTGCTTACGGTAGCCGACGGAACGGCGGTCGGCTCAGCCGACGTCCTCCGGGCCGTGGGCCGGTGCGACGGCGGCGCCGCCGGTTTGGACTCCCGCGTCGGCGCCTCGGACGGCGTCGGCGAGGTGGACGACGAGGTCGTGGGCACGGTGGTCTCCCCCGTGTCCGGCGGCGCGTCACCGATCTGTCCGGCGGTGAACGCCAGCACCCCGATGCCGACCGCGGCGGCGCAGCCGGCCGCGGCGAGGATCAGGGCCGCCGGGCGCCGCCTGCGCCCGCTCGCCGCGGGCCCGCCCGCTCCGGCCGGCTGTCGGACGCCGGCTCCGGGGACGCCCGCGGCGGGCGCCCTGCCCGGGCTCGTGGGCCGCGCGGACACCGGGGTCGCGGGACCCGGCGACGGGTTGAGCGGCGAGTTCAGCGGCGTCGTCCGGCCGGGCGCGGGCGGGACCGGCACCGCTCCCAGGGGCCGAGTCCCGCCGGCGGCGTCTCCGGCGGTGCCGCCTCCGATGGTGTGGCCTCCGGCGACGGGGAACCCGCGGGGGTCGGTGAGCGAGCCGAGCACCGCCGTCGAGGCGGCCGTGCCCGCGAGGTTCCCGCGCAGCCCGCGCACCCGGTCGATCAGCGGCTGCCCGGTCTCCGGCCGCGCGGCGGGATCCTTGGCCAGCATGGACATCACCAGGGCCGCCACCGGAGCGGGCACGTTGCCGGGCAGCGGCGGGGGCGTGTCGTTGAGGTGCCGCAGCGCGAGCGCCACCGGGGTCTCCGCCGTGAACGGCGGACGGCCCGCCAGGCACTCGTACGCCACCACTCCGAGGGAGTAGATGTCGCTCGCGGGGGTGAGCGTGTCGCCGGACGCCTGCTCCGGGCTCACGTACTGGGCGGTGCCGAGCACGAGGCCGGTCGCGGTCAGCGGCGCGGCCTCCAGCGCGCGGGCGATGCCGAAGTCGGTGATCTTCACCTGGCCGGCCTCGGTGACGAGCAGGTTGCCGGGCTTGACGTCGCGGTGGATCACCCCGGCCCGGTGGGCCGCGTGCAGGCCCCGGGCCGTCTGCTCGACGACGTCGAGCGTGACCTCCGGCCCGAGCGCGCCGTTGCGGGCGAGGACCGCCGACAGCGGCTCGCCCTTCACCAGCTCCATCACCAGGTAGGCCACGTCGTCGGTCTCGCCGTAGTCGAAGACCTGCGCGATGCCGTGATCGGTCAGGGCGGCGGTGATCCGGGCCTCCGAGCGGAACCGGTCGCGGAAGGTCGAGTCGCCCGCCACGTGGCGGCCGAGCAGCTTGATCGCCACCTCCCGGCCCAGCAACTCGTCGTCTGCCCGCCAGACCTCGCCCATCCCGCCCGCGGCGATGGGGGAGGTCAGCCGGTACCGGCCGCCGAGCACCGTCTCGGTCACTGTCCGAGCACCGCCTGCATGACGTCGTGCGCGATCGGCGCGGCCACCGCGCCACCGGTGGCGTCGTTGCCCGCGCTGCCCGACTCCACGAAGACCGCCACGGCGACCTGCGGGTCGTCGACCGGGGCGAAGGAGATGAACCACGCGTGCGACGGCTTGCCCGGCGAGGTCTCCGCCGTGCCCGTCTTGCCCGCCACGGTCTTGCCGGGGAGCTTGGCCGCGCCGCCCGTGCCGTTCTCGACCACGCTGATCATCATCTTGGTCAGCTCTCCGGCGACCTCCGGGGTGACGGCCTCGCTCAGCGGCTCGGGGTCGGTTCCGTCGATCTCCGCGCCGTCGGGCCCGAAGACCTTGTTGACCAGGAACGGCTTCATCACCGTGCCCTGGTTGGCGATGCCGGCCGCGACCATCGCCATCTGCAGCGGGGTCATCTGGTTGCTCTGCTGGCCGATCGCGGTCTTGGCGAGCTCGGCCTTGCCCTCCTCCTTGCCGATGCTGCTGCCCGCGACCGACAGCGGGATCGCCAGCGGCTGGCCGACGCCGAACTTCTCGGCCTGCTCCTTGAGCTTGTCGTAGCCGAGCTCCATGCCCATCTTCGCGAACGGCGTGTTGCAGGAGATGGTGAGCGCCTCCACCAGCGTCGCCCGGCCGCCGCAGGACTCCCCGTGGTAGTTCGGCAGCGAGATGCTCGTGCCCGGCAGCGGCAGCGAGTCGGGCGCGTCGACCTGGGTGTTCTCGTCCCGGGAGGAGTCGTCGCTGAGGTAGGCCGCCGAGGTCACCGTCTTGAACGTGGACCCCGGGGCGTACGTCAGGTCGATCGCCCGGTTCAGCAGCGGCTTGTCGCCGTCCTTGTCGAGCTTGTTGTACGCCTTGTTGACCTTGTCCTTGCTGGCCGTGGCCAGCGGGTTCGGGTCGTACGACGGCACCGACACCATCGTCAGGATCTTGCCGGTCTTGGGCTCGATCGCCACGACCGCGCCGCGCTTGCCCGTGCTCGCCAGGTCCTTGTACGCGATCTCCTGGGCCTTGGTGTTCAGCGTGAGGTCGACGCTCGCGCCCTTGGCGGGCTTGCCGCTGACCATGTCGATGGCCCGGCGGACCACCAGGTCGGGGTGCGAGCCGTCGAGGTAGCGGTTCATCGCGCTCTCGATGCCCGAGGCGCTCTCCGGCGCGAACCAGCCGACCACGTGCGTGAACGGCTTGCCCAGCGGATACTCCCGCTCGAACCGGAACTTCGGGTCGCCGGTGTCGACGGTCTTGGCCAGGGTGGTCTTGGTGTTGTCGGCGGTGATCCAGCCCCGGTCGACCTTGTACCTGGAGTAGAGCATCCGGACGTTGCGAGAGTCGTTGCGCAGGCTCTCCGCCTGCACCGTGCCCAGATAGGTCACGTTGGCCATGAGCAGGCCGAACATGAGCAGGCAGGCCACGGCGACGCGCTTGAGCGTGCTGTTCATCGCTGCATCACCTGGGTCATTCCCTCGTCCTGGATCGCCTGTGGCGGCGGCCGGCGGGCCGCGTCGGACATGCGTACGAGCAGGGCGATGAGCATCCAGTTGGCCAGCAGGGCCGAGCCTCCCGCGGACATGAACGGCGTCACGAGACCGGTCAGCGGGATCAGCCGGGTCACTCCGCCGACGATGATGAACACCTGCCAGGCGAGGATGAACGACAGCCCGCCTCCGAGCAGCTTCGAGAACGGGTCGCGGGACGCCAGCGCCGTCCGCAGCCCCCGCTGGACGATCAGCGCGTACACCATGAGGATGGCCATCAGGCCGGTGAGGCCCAGCTCCTCGCCCACGGCGTCGAAGATGAAGTCGGAGAACGAGAACGGGGTCAGGCCCGGGTAGCCCTGGCCGAGCCCGGTGCCGAGGATGCCGCCCGAGCCGAGCGAGAACAGGCCCTGCATCAGCTGGTAGCTCGTGCCCGAGTCGTAGACCGCCGCGGAGTCGGCGTGCAGCCACCCCTCGAAGCGGGCCTGCACGTGGCTGAAGACCTGCCCGGCGAGGACGGCGCCGCCCACGAACAGCAGCAGGCCGATGAGCACCCAGGACGTGCGCTGGGTGGCGATGTAGAGCATCGCGATGAACGCGCCGAACAGCAGCAGCGAGGTGCCGAGGTCCTTCTCGGCGACGAGGACCGCGATGCTGACGCCCCAGGTGATCAGCACCGGGCCGAGGTCGCGGGCGCGCGGCAGGTCGATGAACAGGAGCCTGCGACCGGCCAGGGCCAGCACGTCGCGCTTGGCGACGAGATAGCCGGCGAAGAAGACGACCAGGGCCAGCTTGGCGAACTCGCCCGGCTGCAGGGAGAACGGACCGAGGTTCATCCAGATCCGGGCCCCGTAGTGCTCGGAGCCGACCACCGGCAGCACGGGCAGGATGAGCAGGACGATCCCGGCGAAGCCGGCGGTGTAGGTGAAGCGCTGCAAGGCGCGGTGGTCCCTCAACACGATCAGCGTCGCGGAGAACATCACCACACCGAGCGCCGTCCACATGAGCTGGTTGGAGGCCGAGGCGTCCTTGATGCCGCCCTCCTCCAGCCGGTAGATCATCACCAGGCCGATGCCGTTGACCAGCGTCACGAGGGGAAGCAGCAGAGGATCGGCCCACGGCGCGAACTTGGCCAGCACCAGGTAGGCCGCGAGCATCAGACCGCCGAGGCCGAGGCCGTAGCCGAGCATGCCGGACGGGACCTTGCCGTTGATCCCGAGCCCGACGCTGGCGTACGCGCCCATCACGATCAGTACGGCGAAGGCGAGCATGCCCAGCTGGGCGCCGCGCCGCTTCGCGGTCATCGGTACGGGCGTGGCTTCGACAGCAGTCACTTAGCGGACCTCGTGGGGGTCGGTGTCGCCCCGGTGTCCGTCGTGGACGTCGCCGAGGCGCCGAAGTTCTTGATCCTGGTTATCCCGGTCTGGAGGTCGTCGACCGGGATGCCGGTGCGGACCTGGTCCTGCTGGACCGCGGGCAGCGCCGAGACGCGGATGTCGTCGGTGTAGGCGACCTTCTTGAGGGACACCGGCCCGACCTCCGCGTCGACGCCCTGGAAGACGACGAGCCTGTCCCCGCTGGCGCCTATGTAGAACTGGCTCTGGGTCCACTCGTAGCCGAAGTAGCCGCCGAGCCCGAGCGCGACGGCGACGACCAGCACGCCGGCGGCGACCTTCGGGCCCGAGCGGCGCTTCCGGGCGCGACGCCCCGACGACTGAGGGTCCCGTACGGGCTCGTCGCCGAGGTCGTCGTCGGTGATCACCGGCTGCGGCGCGGTGACCGTGGCGGCCCGGCCCGCCGGCGTGTCGGGCGGCGCGGTGGAACGCCCCCGGCCGGAGCCGGCCGCGCCCACGACCGCCGCGGCCAGCGGCGGCGGCTGCACGTCGTCCACCTCGATCACGTCGGCGACCACGCAGGTGATGTTGTCCGGCCCGCCGCCCCGGTTGGCGAGGTCGATGAGCTGCCGGACGACGTCCTCGGGATCGTCGATCGTGGTCAGGGTGAGGTGCAGGGTCTCGGCGCTGACCACGGTGGACAGGCCGTCCGAGCACAGCAGGTACCGGTCGCCCACCTGGGCCTCCCGGTCCTGCAGGTCGGGATCGACCTCGCCGCTGCCGTCGAGCGCCCGCAGCAGGATCGAGCGCTGGGGATGGTTGGCGGCCTCCTCCTGGGTGATCCGCCCATCGTCCACCAGCGACTGCACCAGCGTGTGGTCGTGCGTGATCTGGTACAGCTCGCCGTTCCTGAGCAGATAGGCCCGGGAGTCGCCCACATGGACCAGGGCGAAGCGCGGGCCGCTCCAGAGCATCGCGGTGAGGGTGGTGCCCATGCCCTTGAGGCTCGGGTCCCGGGCCACCATCGCGTGCAACTGGTGGTTGGCGTCCCGGACCGCGGCCTCGATGGCGCCGAGCAGGTCACCGCCGGAGGCGTCCCGGTCGAGGGACGACATTGCGGCGATGGCGACCGAGCTGGCCACCTCGCCGTGAGCATGCCCGCCCATGCCGTCGGCGACGGCCAGCAGGCGGCCGCTGGCGTACGCCGAGTCCTCGTTGCCTTCACGGAGGAGCCCGACGTCCGAGCGAGCGGCGTAGCGGAGTGCGATGGTCATTTGCGCAATTCGATGACGGTCTTGCCGATGCGGATCGGAACTCCGAGGGGCACCGGGGTCGGGCGGGTCACTTTCGAACGTTCGAGGTACGTGCCGTTGGTGGATCCGAGATCTTCCACGATCCACTGGCCGTCCTGCGGAAAGAGCCGGGCGTGCCGACTCGAAGCGTAGTCGTCGCTGAGTACCAGCGTGGCGTCGTTCGCCCGGCCGATGGTGATTGGCGTCTCCGTGAGGTTGATGATGGTCCCTTGCAGGGGGCCACCGGTGACGATGAGCTGACGTGGTTCGCCCTTTTTGGGCTTGGACACCGGTCGTGGTTGCTTGGCCGGTTTCCGTGGGGGGGCGGGAGCCGTGCGCGAACCGAACAGGTCTGTCCGGATGACGCCGACCGCGGCGATCACGAAGAACCACAGCACCGCCAGGAAGGCGAGCCGGATCAGCAGCAGCGTTAGCTCGGACATGGACCGTTTGTTACCTCTAATCGCGCCGGAACACCAGTGTCGTGCGGCCGAGGGTCACCCTCGTCCCATCCTGCATCTCGACTCTGCGGACCGGCTGGCCGTTGACGAAGGTGCCGTTGGTCGACCCCAGGTCCACGAGCACGACCTGTGGCCCCTCTACCCGTAGCTCGGCATGATGCCGCGATACGCCGGGATCCACCAGTCGTAGATCACAATCGGTTCCGCGTCCCAGCAACGTCACCGGTGTGGTCAGCTCGTACGAACGCTGCCCCTGGGGGTCGTCCTGGGTCGAGACGAGCAGCCGGGGGCGGCCCTGGAACGCGCTGGGCCGGCTGGCGGGCAGGTCGCTCGGAGGCTGCCGGATCTCGTCCTGCTCGACCGTGGCGCCACGGATCACGCCCGACCGGATGCGGAACAGCCCGACCGCGAGGTCGTCGGCGGTCTCGAAGCGCACCCGCACCGGCCCGACGAACGAGTACCCCTGCTCCTTGGCGTACTCCCGGGCGAGCGTGGCGAGCTCGTGGCTGATGCTGTCGGCGTACACCTCCAGGCGCTCGCTGTCGGTCGTCGACAGCTCCACCACGAAGTCGTTCGGCACGAGCGTGCGACCCTGAGCGACGATCGCGGCGCGCTCGTCCATCTCCCTCTGCACGGCGCTGGCAACCTCGACCGGCTGGAGGTCGGACTTGAACGCCCGCGCGAAGGCCCCTTCAACCATCCCTTCGAGCCTGCGCTCGAAGCGCTGAAGGACTCCCACCGGATACCTCCCTTCCACTCGCGTCTATGGTCGCGACCGCTCCGGTGCTTCGCTGAGCTCCATCGCATCGTCGTTGATGAGGATCGTATCCGGGTTCGGTAGCACGGGCGGATACGTGCTAACCTTTCCAGGCACCCAGAGATGGGGGCCAACCGCAAGGGCAAGTGGCGGAATGGCAGACGCGCACGGTTCAGGTCCGTGTGTCCGAAAGGACGTGGGGGTTCAACTCCCCCCTTGCCCACGAGAAAGCAGCCTCGCACGGTCGGAAGCAAAGCTTCCTCCCGGCGGGGCTTTCTCTTTGTGCCACCCAGGGGGGCGACCCCCTGGAACCCCCGGCCGGACAAGCCGCGTCGCGTGGTCGGAAGCAAAGCTTCCTCCCGGCGGGGCTTTCTCTTTGCGCCGCCCAGGGGGGCGACCCCCTGGAACCCCCGGCCGGACAAGCCGCGTCGCGTGGTCGGAAGCAGAGCTTCCTCCCGGCGAGGCTTTCTCTTTGCGCCACACGAGCCCTGGCCCCACGTGGTCGGGAGTGAACACACGTCGGGCATCTCCTTCCGGCCCGTACGGCGTCGGGCCCCGGTCCACAGGTCGTGACGCGCCGGGGGCCCCGATGGCCGGGGCCCCTCGATCGCGCACTGCACATTCTCCGGAGACCGGCTTTCAAACCACTTTCCGCGCGCTTGCGAGTCCGGCGGGTCAGGCCACCAGCAGCTCGCCCAGCAGGGTAGTGAGATCGATCACACCGACGGGGGCGCCGCCCGCGTCGGTGACCAGCCCGAGCTGAGCGTGGGCTTCCTGCAGCAGGGTCACGGCGTCGGAGATCGTGGTGCCCTTCGCCATGCGGGGGACCGGGGTCGCCAGCTCACCGGCCCGGTGATCGGGCCGCACGACGGCGTCGCGGACGTGGCACACCCCGACCACGTCGTCGGGGGTGACCACCAGCATGCGCAGGCTCCCGACCCGCACCGCCGTCCGCCGTACGAGCTGGGCGTCGGCCCCGGCGGGCACCGACGGCGCCTCGCTCACGGGCACCATGAGGCGCTCCACCGGCTGGGAGTGGACCCGCAGCGCGCGGGTGAGCAGGTCGTGCTCGTCGCGGTCGAGCATGCCCATCCGGCCCGACTCGGCGACCAGCATGGCGAGCTGCCCGGGCGTCCGGGTGGTGGCGAGCTCGTCGCGCGCGTGCACGCCGAGCAGCCGCAGGATGCCGTTGGTCACCGCGTTCAGCGTGGCCAGGACCGGGCGGACGATCCAGGCGAAGCCGCGGAACGGCAGCGCCAGCCCCATCGCGGCGCGCTCGGGGTGGGTGAGCGCCAGCGATTTGGGCGCCATCTCGCCCACGACCATGTGCAGGAACGTCACCAGGGCGAGCGCCACGACGTACGCGACCGGCGTGCGCAGCGACTCCGGCAGCAGCGCGAGCACCGGCTCCAGCAGGTGCTCGATGGAGGGCTCCGCGACCATGCCGAGGCCCAGCGAGCTCAGGGTGATGCCGAGCTGCGCCCCGGCGAGCATGAGCGACAGCTCGCGCCCGCCGCGCACCGCCGCCCGAGCCGTGATCTTGGCCAGCCGGCCGCCGCCGGCGGCGATCTCCTCCAACCGGTGCCTGCGGGCGGACACCAGGGCGAACTCGGCCGCCACGAAGACGCCGTTGGCGGCGAGCAGGACGATGCCGAGCAGGACTCCGGTCAGCGAACTCATGCCGGCCTGCCCTGGAACAACGCCGAGAACAGCTCGGGGGCGTAGTAGGCGCCGCCGGAGGGCTCACGGGCCGCCACGCGGGCGTCCTCGGCCTCCCGCCGCTCCCCCGCCTCCGTCGACAGCCGGATCCACTCGGGAACCCGGCGGCGCACGCTCTGGACCGTGAGCACGGCGTGCCGCGTGTCCTCCTCCTCGTCCTCGAAGAGGTGCGGTTCGGGCACGAGGCGGGAGACGACCTCGTCGCCCGGCTCCGCCATGCGGCCGAGGGCGGCGAGGACGAGCCCGGCGACGGTCTCGTAGTCCTCGCTCTCGGGCAGCCGGACATGGGTGGCGCGTTCGACCTCGTCGAGGCGGAGCGTGCCCGGCACGTCCCAGACGTGGTCGCCGCGCCGCACGACGCCGAGGGGTTCGGGGTCGTTCTCGTCCACCAGTTCGCCGACCAGCTCCTCGGCGAGGTCCTCCATCGTGACCACGCCGGCGAGCCCGCCGTACTCGTCGATCACGCAGGCGAACGTCTCGCCGGCGGAGGTGATCCGGCGCAGCAGCTCGGGCAGCGGCAGCGTCGCGGGGACGAGGACCGGCGCGCGGGTGATGCCGCCGACGAGCCCGTCGGCCGGGGATCCGGCCTTCAGATACTCGGTCAGCCCGGTCACACCGACGACGTCGTCGGCGTCGGTGCCGAGGACGGGGTAGCGGGAGTGACCCTGGGTGCGCAGGGCGTCGAGAAGGTCGGACACCGGCCACTCGGCGCGCAGCGAGACCACGCGCGGGCGGGGGACCATCACGTCCTCGGCGGTGCGGTCACCGAACTCCAGCGCCCGCTCCAGCGTCTCGGCCAGCCGGGGCGGCAGCTCCCCGGAGGCGGCGGACTCCGACACGATGCGCGAGAGCTCCTCGGGGGTCGCGCCGTGTTCGAGCTCCTCCACCGGCTCGATGCCGAACAGGCGGACCAGTCTGGTCGCCGCCGTGTCGAACAGGCGGATGACGGGCCCGGCGACCGCGAGATAGATCTCGGTCGGCCGGCCGAGGGCCTTGGCGACCTCCTCAGGCCGGGCGATGCCGAGGTTCTTGGGGGCGAGCTCGCCGATGATCATCTGGACGACGGTGGCGATCACGACGCCGAGCGCCACGGCGACGCCGGGCACGGCCGCGCCGGGCAGCCCGGCGGCCTCCAGGGGGCCGCGCAGCACGCCCGACGTCGCGGGCTGGGCGATGAAGCCCACCAGCAGGGTGGTGACGGTGATCCCCAGCTGCGCGCCGGAGAGCATGAACGACAGCCGTCCGGTGACGTCGAGGGCACGGCGGGCGGCGTCGTCGCCGGCCGCCGCCTGTTCGCGCAGCGCGCCGCGGTCGGCGGCGACGAAGGCGAACTCCTGCGCGACGAAGAATCCGGTGGCGAGGGTCAGGACGAGAACGGCAAGAAGACCGAGGGCGGCGCTCATCGGGCGGCCGCCGTATGATCATGAGAGCCCGTGCCGAGGCACGGGCCGGTACTCCAGGGGTCCGGAACGGACACGTCGATCCTTTCGCGTGGTTCGTATACCACCGTAACGGCTGGAATCTCTCCTGTGTTTCCCGGCGGCGTTTACTGGCTGCTTAGAAGCCGCCTGAGTACCGTGAAGGAGGGGGCCCATCGGCAAAGAGTTCCGCCGGTGAGGTCAAAGCGGTGGTCAGGACGCTGAGGGGCTGGGGATTTCACGTGGCCGACGAGAACGAGGCGACCCGGGCGATCCGCCGCCCGGCGGAGCCCCAGGCTGCCCCGCTCGGGGCGCCCGGGTCCGGGAACCGGGCCGAGGGGCCGGGCGGAGCGTCCGGGAGGGGGTCCGGCAGGGACGACACGGTCCCCCGCGCCCGTTCCAAGGTGTACGGCAAGCCGCGCTCGGGCAGCGCGCCGGTCCGCCCGATCGGGGGGAGCGGGCGGACGCCCAGAGGCCCGGAGGACGCACCGCACAGGGACGGCGGCGGGTCCGGGGGCGGATTCGGTGGCGGGTCCGGTGGCGGGCGTGGCGGTGGGTCCGGCGGCAGGCGTGGCCCCCGGGTGACCGGCAGGGCCGTCGTCCGGATCGTCGTGGTGCTGCTGGTGCTCCTGCTGGTCGCCGCCGTCGCCGGGTATTTCCTGATCAGTGCCAGGCTCCACTCGGTCGAGGCGATGACCGACTACGACGGGCGGTCCGCCGAGACGCCGGGCGAGGACTGGCTGCTGGTCGGCTCCGACAGCCGGGCGGGCCTCACGGCCGCGCAGCGCAGGAAGCTGGCCACCGGCAAGGCGGTCGGCAAGCGCACCGACACGATGATGCTGCTCCACATCCCGGAGGACGGCCGGCCGACGCTGGTGAGCCTTCCCCGCGACTCGTACGTCCCCATCGAGGGGCACGGCAGCGGCAAGCTGAACGCGGCCTACGCCTTCGGCGGGCCGAAGCTGCTGACCAGGACGGTCGAGCGGGTGACCGGCATTCGGATCGACCACTACATGGAGATCGGCTTCGGCGGGTTCGTGGGCATCGTCGACGCGATCGGCGGGGTCAACATCTGCGTGAAGCAGGACATCAACGACCACAAGGCCGGGATCAACCTCAAGAAGGGCTGCCAGGACATGGACGGCGGCACCGCGCTCGGCTACGTGCGCACCAGGAAGACCGGCGCCATCCCCGACTTCGACCGCACCCAGCGGCAGCGGGAGTTCTTCTCCGCGGTGGTCCAGAAGGCGGCGAGCCCCGGCACGCTGCTCAACCCCTTCACCTCGGTGCCGCTGGCGCTGAACGCGGCCGACTCGGTCGCCGTCGACCCCGGCACCGGCCTGTTCGACCTGCTGTCGGTGGGCCTCGCCATGCGCGGCGGACCCGTCACGACGGCCGTCCCGATCGGCTCGCTGCCGACCATCGGCGGTCAGGCCGTCGTGAAGTGGGACACGCAGAAGGCGCTGCGCCTGTTCGAGGCGCTCGCCGCCGACAAGCAGGTCCCGAAGGACGTCATCACGAAGTGACGCCGCGGCCGCCGCGCCGTCCCCGGCGCCGTTCCCCGGCGCCGGTTCCGGCGGAGGCCCGAGCGCGGCGTCAGTTGATGGACGCGGTGGTCGCGGCGGTGGTCGCCGCGGTCGTGGCCGCCAGGACGGCCGCGTGCACGGACGCGATCGTCCTGCGTACGGCCTCGCCGGCCCACTCGCCCTGGGCGATCTCCTTGACGCGGCCCTTCGGCGCGTCCGGGAACGCCTCGCGGTCGAGCTTCGCCGCGTGGACGACCGCGATCAGCGCCGCGGTCCGCTCGTCGGGCCGGGCCCCGGCCAGCACGTTCCGGACGCGGTCCCGCACCGCCTGCTCATGGCTCGGATCGAGCTCCGGATAACGGGTGGTGGGGAAGATCCCGAGGATCTTGCCTTTCTGCTCGCTCAGCACGCCGCGTACGGCGAGCCGGGTCAGCAGCCGCTTGCGCAGCCCGCCCATGCGGAGCTTGCCCACCCACCAGTCCGCCTTGTGCCGCCGGGACTCACCGGAGATCCGGGCCAGCGCCTGGTCCAGCTCCTCGTCCCCCAGCGACGCGTTGTCCGTGACCACCAGCTTCTTGTCGTCGAAATCGACGCGCCCGGTCACGGCGAGTTCGGCGACCACGGCTCCCGCCAGGGCGGCGTCGAGCTCCACGGACCCGATGACCGGCTTCCCGGTGTCCTCCCGGTAAGCCAGCAGCAGCACTTCCTCGGCGATCGTCAGAGTCACGGCATCGAGCCTAACTCTTCCCTTACCGCGAAAATGAGTACTTATGGGGATATCAGCGGACCTGCACGCCATCGGACGGCCGATGCTCGACGCCCAGCTCGCCCACCCGACCGTACGCGGCATCGCGGCGGGAGACCTGCCCGAGCCGGTCTTCCGGTCGTGGCTGGAACAGGACTACCTGTTCCTGTTCGACTACGTCAGGGTGTTCTCCCGGCTGGCCTGGCAGGCGCCGGACGGCCACCTCGGCGACCTGGTCGACCTGGCCCACGCGACATGGCACGAGGAACTCGACCTGCACCGGTCGCTGGCCGCGGGCTTCGGCGCCGACCTGGACGGCGCGGTGAAGGGCCCGGCCTGCGCGGCGTACACGTCGTTCCTGCTGGAGGCGGCGGCCGGCTACGGCGAGGGGCTGGCGGCGCTCTACCCCTGCATGTGGGGCTACTCGACGCTCGGGCGGCTCCTCGCCGAGGACCCGCCCGCCGAGCCGCGTTACCGGGCGTGGGTGGACACCTACGCCGACCCCGGCTTCGCCGCGCTCGCCGCCCGGATCGGCGAGATGATCGACGAGGCGGCCCCGGACCCGGCGCGCGCCCGGGAACTGTTCGTACGCGGCATGGAGCACGAGCTCGCGTTCTGGGACGTGCCCTGACGGCTGCGATTAGTGTGGGGACATGCCGGAGCTGCCCGAGGTCGAGGCGCTCGCCGGGTTCCTCCGCGAGCACGCCGTCGGCCACGCGATCACCGGGGTCGACGTGACCGCCTTCCAGGCGCTCAAGACCGTCGACCCGCCCGTCACCTCGCTCGGCGGACTGCCGATCACCGCCGTGGCCAGGCACGGCAAGTTCCTGGACCTCGGCTGTGACGGCCTGCACCTCGTCACCCACCTCGCCCGCGGCGGCTGGCTGCGCTGGCGCGACGACCTCACGGGCGCGAGACCGGTGCGGCCGGGGAAGGGCCCGCTCGCGGTCCGGGTACGGCTGTCGCCCGGCGAGGACGGCCGCGCCCCCGGGTTCGAGCTGACCGAGGCGGGCACGCAGAAGCGCCTCGCCGTCTACGTGGTGCGGGACCCCCGCGACGTCCCCGGGGTGGCCGGGCTCGGGCCCGACCCGCTCGCCGAGGAGTTCACGCCCGACCTGCTCAAGACGATCGTCGGTGGGAGCCGGGCCCAGATCAAGGGGTTGCTGCGCGACCAGAAGGTGATCGCGGGCATCGGCAACGCGTACTCCGACGAGGTGCTGCACGTCGCGCGGATGTCCCCGTTCAAGGTCGCCGGGACGCTGACCGACGGCCAGATCGCCGACCTGCACGACGCGATCGTGAGCACGCTGCGGGACGCGGTCGAGCGGGCCCGCGGCCTGGCGGCCAAGGATCTCAAGTCGGAGAAGAAGTCGGGCCTGCGCGTGCACGGCCGCACGGGCGAGCCCTGCGAGGTGTGCGGCGACACGATCAGGGAGGTGGCGTTCGCCGACTCGTCGCTGCAGTACTGCCCGACCTGCCAGACGGGCGGCAAGCCGCTGGCCGACCGGCGGCTGTCGCGCCTGCTGAAGTAGGCCCGCGAGGAGGGCCGGCCCCGGTGGAGCCGCTCCACCAGGGCCGGTGTCAGGCCCGGAGGAACTCGGCGATCGGCTCGGCCTGGCCGAAGACGGCGTGACCGACCTGGGGGAGCAGGCGGACGGTCGCGTGCGGGACGGACTTACGGACCCGTCGCGCCGTCTGGCGGGAGTCGATCATCGCGTCGCGGTCTCCCGCGATGACGAGGACCGGCATGGCGAGGCCGCGCAACGCGTCGTCGGAGAACACCGGAAGCCTCTCCCTGCGCGGGTTGAAGTGCGTGAACGTCAGGACGACGGCGTCGAGTGCCTGCCGGTCCCGCTCCCCGTCCAGGCCCGCGACGGCCATCGCCGACTCACGCACCCCGCCACCCCCGAACGGGCGGGTCAGCAGGGCCTTGAGGATCCAGCCGACCTTCTGCCGTCCCACGCCGCCGGGGCAGATCAGGGCCAGGCGGGTCACCCGTTCCGGGCGGCGGACGGCGTAGTCCAGGGCCATCCAGCCGCCGAGGGAGGTGGCGACGAACGCGGCGCCGGCGATCCCGAGCCCGTCCAGCACGTCGTCGAGCCAGAGCGCCACGGCGTCGGAGTCCAGGGCAGGGCGCGAGGGCGCGCTCAGGCCCGGTTCGCCGACGAGGTCCACGGCGTACGTGCGGAAGTGGCGGGACCAGGTGGAGACGTCGCCCCGCCACATGGACGCGTTGGCGCCCGAGCCGTGCAGCAGCACGAGAGGCGGCGCGTCGCGGGGGCCGGAGACGAGGACGAACGTCTCGCCCTCGCGAGTCGGCACCCGTACGTGCTCGGCCGGAACCGGCCAGGCGTCCAGCACCCGCCGGTAGTGGTCGAGGATCTCGTGTCGGCCGGCTTCGGATTTGTAGACCATCACTCCTCAAACATACGCCATAAAGGGATGTATAGGGAAGTTTGGGGAGTCTTGTGGTCCTCGTGCGGGCCTTGGGTGGACCACCGTGGGTCACAGCTCCCGGCGCGGGCCCGGGCATGCGTGGTGTGCCGCCAGAATGGGCGCATGACATTGCCGGAAATCGCCCCCGACGCCCTGCCCGAGGGCGCGTACCTGCTGGACGTCCGCGAGGACGAGGAGTGGCGGGCGGGACACGCCCCGGAGGCCGTGCACATCCCGCTCGGCGAGTTGCAGGCGCGGGTGGACGAGGTGCCGCCGGACCGGCCGGTGTACGTCGTCTGCCGGGTCGGCGGACGGTCGGCGCACGCCGCCATGTGGCTCAACCACATCGGCCGGGAGGCCGTCAACGTGGACGGCGGGATGATGTCCTGGGCCGCCGCCGGACGTCCGATGGTGAGCGAAACCGGAGGGAACCCCTACGTCGCGTAGGAAAACGGGGATGTAGGCCCCGCGTAATCAACATGCTGGTCGGCGGCACCCAGCGGATCACCGAGTACGCCAAGAAGGGCTTCGCCGTCGAGCAGCCGTACCCGGATGGCGTCGATGGGGCCTTCCAACGGCTAGTAGCTGCCGGCTTCGTAAGTCGCTTGGTTGGACGTTGAACGAGCGAGTGTTGGCCGGCAGCCTCATCGCGCTCGGTTCGCCATGTCGATCTGCGTAGTCAGCCTATAGGTCGGGTTCAAAATTCACACGCTCCCGACCTGCGGTGAATCGCCCCGCACCACATACGACCTGCGAGAACACTTCCGTTCGTTGCCATTGCCTGCCAACGCTTTTCCCCAAAGCGCCCCGGCCCGCTAGAGACAATCGGCGGGTCGCTCAAGCCTCAGATGGCGGCCCCAAATCCGGGCTTTGCGATAAGGCCCACACCCATCGCTGTCTTTCTGAGCCTCATCGAACGTAACCCAGTACTCCAGTTCTTCGGGGTGTGCGTGCGGATGCTGAATCGGCTCGGGCGCGCCCATGTCGTCGATCGTTCCCAGGAACTCCTCCTGTCATGGCCAGCCCCTGGCGGGGTCGCCTAGGACCGTGATTCGGCTTCCAGGCGGCAACGCGCCGACAGGCCATGTCTGACTCAGAGGGCGACCAAGGATACGCTCGACAGCTTCTCGGTCTCGCGCCTTCGCCGAAGCAGAGCTGGAGTCGGAGGGCACAGGCTCATCCTCTCGCACACCACGGGATCACACGTCGTAGATCTGATCCGTCCTGGCGGCCGACCTGCGGCGACTTCCCACCTCACGCGCTGAGCTGGGCTGTAGGCGTTCATCGCTTCTCATCGTTCCGCGCTGGTTTTCGGGTGCATGTGCCCTGGCTGTCGTGCCCTGGAGTCTTCCGAGACCTGCCCTGCTTACGGGCCGCTACGGGCGCTCGTCGCCTACTGGCGCAGCGCCCCTGACCGTCAGCCGTGCAATGCTGCTCCTGTGGACCGGAGTGCTCTTGCCGATCTGCTGAGTGATGCTGGGGAAGCTGGCGCCGCATGTCGTCGCGCACTGGTCTCCGGAGGAGATTATGAGGTCTGGCCAACACCCGTCTCCACCCGTGACCTCGTCGGTATCTACCGGCGTCGCGAACGCCTGAGTCGTCGGCGTGGCGTCTCGTCTATCGGCTTTGCCGATGCTGTCGTTCGCCTCGATGCCTGCGGTCTTGAAGTTGTTCTGGTCGGCTACGTCAAGAGCGTGACCCCCGCATACCACTTCCAGATCTTCCTATCTGCTGACACTCTGCGCGTGGTCGCATGTCTGGGCATCAGTCAGGAACATAAGGCGCGGTCTGCCGGCCCCGGCTCCTAACCTGTCGTCAGTTGAAGCAGTCGGTCTGTAGGCCAGGTTCTAATTTGGCGTGGCCCCTACCTGCACGGAATCGCCCTAGCCTGCGGCTGGCCTGCAATCAAGCTTCCGTTCGTTGTCATTGCTTGCCAGTGATTTCAGCACCATGTGCCCCCAAAGTGCCCCCGCCCATGGCAAAGCCCACCGGCTGGTGGGAAGATGCCTGACATTACGATCAGCAGAAAGGTCGATGCCGCGTAGACGGCCTGGCCGCGTCCGCGCGGGGCTTCCGCGCCAGCCCCGGATGCAGGACGACGCCACGATTATCCCTGGCCTGTCCTCGGCAGCCCTCGCCGAAGTGCGGCGTATCGAGCGCCGGAAGACGCACCCATGGCCGGGCTCGGTCGGGGCTGCCTTTACGCGTTGGCGGATCTTCGTCCACGAACCGAATCGACGCCTCTGGAACTACGAGAGCGGCGGTTGCACCGAATGGGCCTGCTGCGGAGACCCGTGGCAGGCCCGTGAGTACCTGGAAGCGGTAATGTTGGCGATGTCCTGCCGGCGGGCGCGCGAGCTCCGCAGCTTGGTCGAACCCCTGGATCGACGCTACTAATTCCATGGGCGGGCTCGACCTCGGACGGCTACCTTAGATCATCGAGATCTGATCCGTCCTGCCGACTGACCTGCGACGGCTGCTCCACGCGCGTCGAGCTGCCCTTTCAGCGCTCGCCGGTTCCCATCGTTTCGCATTGCTTTTCGCGTTCATGCGCCCTGACTGTGCCCTGAAGCCTCCCGGTACCTGCCCGCGCTGCTGGCGCATCGGCATGACCGCCTGCTTGCAAACGGGAGCCAGCCACGAGGTAGAGGGCTTCCCGCCCTGCTCGCTAGGTGGTTGCGGCCCGGCCGTGGGTGCCTGTGTGAGGTGGTGTTGCTGTACTTCGCTGCTGCACACAGCAGTTCGCTACCGCTTCTGGATCCGGTACTGCTGCAGCAGCGCGGTGATCTTCTCGCTGTTCTTCTCGCCGTTCAACTCGTTCAGAAGGTCGTCGGGGCATAGCTCGTAGAGGTCACCCCACCAGCGACGGGCCTTGTTGTCCCAGATCCGGTAGCCGCCGGGCACGCCTCTGGCGACGTATCGCCTCCTGCTCACGCGCAGAGAGTAGGCCCTATAGGAGGACGGCACACGCCTGAACGTAGGGTCGCTTCGTTATCAGGCAACAGCGACAGTCGTTAGAACTGGCCTCTTTGGCTCTCCACCTGTGAGGAGAGTCCATCGTCGTCCGCTAGCGTCCGCTGGTGTCCGTGGGCGTTGCCACGCAGTTGGACACGCAGGGCGGATCGGCGGGGAGCTTACTGCGGGTCATCGGGTACGGGAGCGGTGATAATCCCGCCGAGCAGAGCGTCACTCTCGACCATGTCCCGGTGGAACAGGACCCCGGAGAGGCGGCTGGCCAGCGCGAGCGCGAGCGCCACGATCTCGTGCCGGTACCGGGACTTCTCCTGCGGTCCTGAAGGCGTGAGTCCGAGCTCGCGCATTTCTGCGTTCAGGGCGTCGGGCTGGGCTCCCCAGCGTTCCTGGGGCGACTCCAGCCGGAAGGCTGTGCGCAGTTCACCGTCGACCGCATGCGCGAAGTGGTGGGATGCGGCGTAGTCATGCCGCATGACAGAAACCGCCTCGCCTCCCCGGGACAGCTCACGCAACGTCTCCGGCCGGTTGCCTTCCCAACCGCAAGCCTCAAAGGCGATCGTCCACCCGTTCAGGTGGGTCACGACGACCAGGTCGGATTCTCCGTCGGTCTCCTCGACACGCTCCCAGATGTCCTCCCAGTTGTACGGCCGCATGTCCGCCTGGGCGACCCCGAACCTGCGCAGCGTCTCCCGCTCATCGTGGCCGCAGACGAACGTGACCGTGTATATCTCCTCCCAATCGCTCTGCCAGGCGTAATCGTCAGAGGTGGCGGGTGGCATAAGCTTCATACCTTTGGCTCTTCCCTGACCTCTCGATCAGGCTTCCCGAGCAACGAGTGGTAGTCATATCCGAGCTCGTCAAGACGGGTGCGGACCCATTGAGTATGTGCGTCGTCTGCTCCCTGCAGAAGGAGTCTCAGGCTCTCACCAGCCCTTCGCTCCCGTTGCCGCTTGCTGCGCGAGCGAAGACTTCCGGGCAAGTTGTGGCATATATCCGCGATTACTCGTATCTGCTCGTGGTAATCCTCCGGGCCGTCAATCCACCCCAGGAGCGTCGGATCGCGACGGTAACTCATGGTGCGGATCTCTATGAATGCCAAGCTCATCAGACCTATGACGGCCTCCTGCGCGGACATTCGCATTCGAACCACCGGGTTCTCCCACGTTCGTGCGGACCCGCACATTATCCGCTGGCCTGATCTCTCGTCTGCCGTCGACCCATCGCGAAGCGACAGCGGGCCGGGGACGGAGGGTCAAGCCCTGCCTCGCGTGTACCTGCTCCCGGTGAGCTTCCTCGCCCGCTGGTTGTCCCGGCCGCACGGCTGGGCTTGACCTGGAGGAGCCGGGCTTTGCCTCGACTGCCGACGGGGCTGGCGCACGGTTCCCTCGCACAAAGCAGTACGACGACGGACGGTAGTAGTGGGACGGACGTGATGTGTCTCACTGTGGTCAGAGTTCCTCTGATGAGGCAGGATGAGGGCGCCAACTGCATAGGAAGTCGCGGGAGCTCGGGGCACCGGGCTGAGAGGGCAGCTAAGCCGCTGCCGACCGCCTGAACCTGTCCGGATAATGCCGGCGTAGGGAGCGTGTGATGACCGCCGTCGTCGACGACGCGCATGCGGAGGTTCCGCTCACCCTGGACGAGGAGGTCCCGAAGACCCTCGGGCTGCTCGACCAGGGGGCGTTCTGGGCCAACCTTGGCGTCAGCCTCCTCGGCTTCTCGGGGGCGCTGTTCCTGCTCGATCCCCTGGGCGGCAGGCCCCTGACGTTCACCGCCGCGGTGCTGGCCGCCGTGGTCGGCAGCCTCGTGGGCACGGCGATGGTCGGCCTCGCGGCGATCCCCGGCGCCCGGACCGGCCGGCCCGCCATGGTGCTGCTGCGCGGCCTGTTCGGGGCCCGCCTGTCGTACGTCCCGACCGTGCTGAACATCGTGCAGATGCTCGGCTGGGGCGCGTTCGAGCTGTGGGTCATCGCGCAGGGCGCGCAGGCGCTGTCGGGGACGGCGGTGCCGTACGCGGTGTGGGCGGTCGCGGCGGGCGCGCTGACGATCGCGCTGACGATCCGGCCGCTCGGCGCGCTGCGCCTGCTGCGCCGCTACGTCACCGCGGGCGTCGTGGTCGCGATGATCTGGCTGTCGGTCGCCCTCTTCACCCGCGGACCCTCCGTGGGCGGCGGCTCCTGGGACGCCTTCGCCCCGGCCGTCGACTACGTGATCGCGCTGTCGGTGTCGTGGGTGCCGATGGCCGCCGACTACGCGCGGCACTCGCGGTCGAGCGGCGCGGCGTTCACCGGGGTGGTGGCCGGTTACACGATCGCGCAGGTCGCCTGCCTGGCCCTCGGCATCGCCGCGCTGGCGCTGGTGGGCAACGACCCCGACAAGGTGTGGGACCCGTTCGTGGCCGCCCCGCTCGGGCTCCTGTTCTTCGGCGTCCTGGTGGTGCGCGAGGCCGACCAGTCGTTCGCGAACGTCTACTCGACGACCGTGTCGATCCAGAACCTCGCGCCGCGCTGGGACCGCCGGGTGATCTCGGTCGTGATCGGCGTGCTCACCACGCTGATCGCGCTGCTCGCCGACGTGAACTCCTACGGCGCGTTCCTCACCGTGATCGGGGCGGTCTTCGTGCCGATGTTCGCGGTCCTCGTGGTCGACTACTTCCTGCTCGGCGGGGCCGCCCGGTGGAACACGGCCGAGGACGCCCCTTCGCGGTGGCCGATGGTTGTGCCGTGGGTCCTCGGGTTCGCGGCGTACTGGATCGTGACGGTCACCCCGACCGTGGCCTGGTGGGACGGTCTCTGGGCCGACGTTCGCGACGCCGTGGGGTTCGTCCACCAGCCGTGGATGAACGCGGCGCTCGCCGCGTTCCTGGTCGCAGCGCTGGCGACGGCGGCGCTGTCCGTGCCCGGCCGGCTCGCCCGGCGCCGGGCCTGATCGCACGGGGTCTGACAGCACGGGCGCCTGAGCCCGTACGGCCGATCAGGGCAGCGCGCCCTCCAGGCGGAGCAGATGCTCCTTGGCCGCCTTGCCGCCCGCGTACCCGCCGAGCGAGCCCGGGCCCTCCACCGCGCGATGGCAGGGCATGAGGAGGCAGAGCGGGTTGCCGGACAGGGCGCCGGCCACCGCGCGCGGCGCCTGGGGCCGCCCGATCCGCTCGGCCATCTCCTGGTAGGTGGTCACGCTCCCGTACGGCACGCCCTGCATCAGCTGGATCACGGTGCGGGAGAAGCCGGTGACCAGGCGCGGGTCCACGGAGAGCGAGAAGGTGCGCAGCCTGCCGGTGAAGTACGCGTCGAGCTCACGGCGCAGGGGATCGAGGCGGCGCGGGTCGGGCCCGATGAACGAGCCGACGGCGCGGGTCACCCGGGCGAAGACCGCGTGCTCGTCCTCGTAGGTGCAGGCGAGCACGCCGCGCGCGGTCACCGCGAGGACCAGGCGGCCGACCGGCGTGTCCGTGGTGCCGAACGCCACCTCGGGCGGGGCCAGGCCGACGTAGCCCGGCGTGGTCACGCGGAGCAGGGCTTCGAGGTCCTCGGTGGACATGGGCGCCCAACTTTCTGTTCATCGCGTGGAGGCAGCGTATCGGAGCGTTCGTGAGGCGCTGGAGAACGCCGCCGGGCCGGCCGGGTTCACCGGGCTGACCAGGGCGGGCGATGCGGAGGATCTTCACTCCGGCGGGACGGTCCGGAGCGTGGCGTCGCGATTTGGCGACTGATCTATTGTCCAATGTGCACAAGCTGTGATCCGGGGCACGGTTTCCCGGCTGATACGACGGGGCATTTCGGTCGTACTGGGCTGTGCAAGGGGAAACGTTGTGCAAGGGGAGTCGGGGGAATCGGGGAGGTGAGTGCGTCGAGCGTCGTGATGCTGCCGTACGCACCGTCGAGCGTCGCCGTCGCACGTCAGCGCCTTAGCGCCGAACTACAGGGGGCGGGGCTGCTCGCGACCGCCGTCGACGACGTGGTGCTCATCTTGAGTGAACTGCTCAGCAACGCGCTGCGGCACGCCCACCCTCTCCCGTCCGGACAGCTCAGGGTGGCCTGGTACTGCTCGGACGCCCAGGTCGAGGTGGCCGTGAGCGACGGCGGCGCCTACACCGAGCCGCGGGCGGGCCGTCCGACGCTGTCGTCACTGGGCGGCCGGGGGCTGGGCATCGTGGAGTATCTCGCCGAGCGCTGGGGGGTCCGGCACGAGGCGGAGATCACCACCGTGTGGGCCGTCGTCCTGGTCGCGACCCCGGACCGTAACGGACATCAGGGTCCGTCCGAAACCAGGATTCTGCGCGAGGTCGGCTGAGCGCCCGGTCACGGTCGGCCGAGAGGGTGCTCCAGGCAGAGCAGGTCCTCGCGCGCGTCCCACGACGGGACGACCGCGAAGCCGAGCCGCTCGTAGAGCGCGATCGCCGTCGCCCGCCACCTCCAGACCGACAGCCGTACGGAGCGCAGGCCGGCCTCCCGCGCCCGGGTCAGCGCGGCCCGGACGAGCGCCCCGGCCACGCCTCTGCCGCGTTCGTCGGGGTCCACCCAGAGCCGCTTGATCTCCGCTCGCCCGCCGACCGGCTCCGTCAGCACCACGCAGCCGATCGTGGTCCCGGCGCGGCGCGCGACCAGCACGACGTCCCGCGCGAAGGCCGCTCCGGGGTCCTCGACCTCCGCCCGGTATCGCTCGGGCAGCTCGGCCACGCCGGGCACCGGGACGCCCTTCTCCTGCTCGGTGCGCAGGTGATAGGCCGCGAGGAGCGCGCGCAGCCCCTCCCGGCCGTCTCCGCCCGCCCACGTGCTGATCGAGTACGCATCGGTCACAGGGAGCAGAATTCCATCTCACCCCTGATCGCCCGGGCGCCGGCCCCCGCAGGCCTAGGCGGCCCGGGGGTAGAGCACCGCGCGCTCGGCGGTCGCCCAGGCGGTGCTCACGAGCAGGTAGACGCCCGCCGCGAGGGGCAGGAAGGCCGCCGCGAGCACGGTCCAGAACGGGAGCAGGACCTGCAGGCGCCGCATCGGAGCCGCGGGCTCCACCCGGCGGGCGGCGAACACGGCCACGACGGTGAGCAGCGCCAGCAGCACGGCGAAGACCACCACGGGCGGGCTGAACAGGCCCGCGCCGGCGACCGCCGCCCCCAGGTGCTCCCCCAGCGGCACTCCCAGCACGCCCTGCGCGAGCAGCAGGTTCGGATGCCCCGCGATCGTCACGGTGGTGAACAGCCGGTAGGTGACCATGAAGAACGGCATCTGCGCGAAGCCCGGGAGGAATCCGGCGAACTGGCTGGTGCCCTCCGCCGCGTACAGCGCGTTCACCTCCCGCATGAGCCGCTCCGGGTCCTTCTGCCACCGCTTGCGGAGCTTCTCCACCTGGGGAGCGAGCCGGACCCGGACGCGCTGAGCACGGGCGACACGGATGCTCAGCGGCAGGAGCGCCAGCCGTACGGCGAGGGTGACGAGGACGATCGCGAGCCCGGCGCCGGTGGCGTGGCTGAGCGCGTCGATGAGCCGGTAGGCGGGGTCGAGCACGAAGTCGAACATGGGGAAGCCTTTCGTCTGAATTCAGGGCATGACGAAGGCGCTCGCGACCGGATCGGTGGTCAGGCGAGCGCGAGGCTTCCTGATGGTGCGCGGGGACGGGGGCGGCCGGGCGCGCCGGGATCGCGCAGCCTCACCATCGCCGTCTCACCGTCGTACGAACGTCTGCCCGGGCCCCGCACGACGGCGGGGACCCCGGTCAGCCGGGAGAGCATCCAGGCGAACACCAGCACGGCCACCCCGGCCACGCCGGCGAAGGCCACCACGGAGGGCACGGCGGAGCCGCCGGCCAATCCGGTGACCAGTTCGGCGAGCAGCCGGACGAGTGACGTGACGGCGGCCTGGAGAGCGTTCACGTCAGCGGGACATCTTCCCCACGACGGTGACCGCGAGCACGGCGACGGCGGCGACGATCCCGATGATCAGCAGGAACTTCAGCGTCGCGAACAGTGCGGGGATGACGAATGCGAACACCAGCCACAGGGCCAGCAGGATCCCCAGAACGGTCAGTACGGTACGGGCCATAGGCACACGCTACGCGGTAGGTCCGACAAGCGCGAGCTTGATCCAAGCGAGTCCTACTACCCGCTGCCGCCGAGGTTTCACGTGAATCATCGTGATCGGCGCCGTTTTCCACCGACTCGCGTGCGCTGGAAGATCCCGGGCCCCGTGGTGGCGCTGGTCCCGCGGGTTGTTCTTACGGGGCGGTGACGGGGCTCGGCGCGGTCGTCCCGCGGCTTTACCGTTGAGGCGTGCCCTCCCCGAGGAGTCCGATGTCCGCGAACCCCGCCGCCCGTGTCCTGGTGGTCGACGACGACCCGACCGTCGCCGAGGTGGTCGCCCGCTACCTGGAGCGGGACGGCCACGAGGTCGAGTGCGTGGGCGACGGCGCCGAGGCGTTGCGGCGGGCCCTGGCCGACCCGCCCGACCTGCTCGTGCTCGACCTCATGCTGCCCAAGCTCGACGGTCTCCAGGTCTGCCGGAAGCTGCGGGAGCGCTGGCCGGTTCCCGTGATCATGCTGACCGCCCTGGGCGAGGAGATGGACCGGGTGGTCGGCCTGGAGACCGGCGCGGACGACTACGTGACCAAGCCGTTCAGCCCGCGCGAACTCGCCCTGCGCGTCCAGTCCGTGCTGCGGCGGGCCCGGGGCGCCCTGGTGCCGACGGGAACCGGCGTCCTGCGGGACGGCGACCTGGTGGTGGACGTCGGCGCCCACGAGGTGCGCCTCGGCGGGCAGGAGATCACCCTGACCGCCCGCGAGTTCGACCTGCTCGTCTACCTGCTGCGCAACCCGCGTCAGGCGTTCAGCCGGGCGGCGCTGCTCGACCAGGTGTGGGGCTGGTCCTTCGGCGACTCCTCGACTGTGACGGTCCACGTGCGCAGGCTCCGGGAGAAGATCGAGCCGGACCCGACCGACCCGCGGCGGATCGTCACCGTCTGGGGTGTCGGCTACCGCTACGAGCCGCTGTCGTGATCGTCCAGATCGTCGCGGTCGCCGCCGGGCTCGGCCTCGTCATCGCGGCCCTGGGCCTGGCGTTGCTGCGGGTGCTGCGCCGGCGGTCGATCGGCGTGATGCTCGCGGTGGTGGCGGCCGTCACGGTCTCCGCGACATTGGCCGGGGTGGTCGCCATCACGCTCGCCATGATCATCGAAGGACGGCCGAAGAACATCGTGCTCACCGTCGTGGCCATCGGCGGCCTCGTCGGACTCGGTGTGGCGCTGGTGAACGCGCGTACGGTGGTGCGCGCGAGCAGGAGCCTGGTGACCGCGGTGGAGAACGTGCCGCCTTCGGGCCGTTTCACCCCGCCGCCCACCCCGCTTCCGGCCGAGCTGCGGACCATCGGCGCCGCCCTGGAGCAGGCGTACGAGCGGCTCCGGCTGGGCCGCGAGCGGGAGCGGGCGCTGGAGAGCGCGCGGCGCGAACTCGTCGCCTGGGTCAGCCACGACCTGCGTACGCCCCTCGCCGGGATGCGGGCGATGGTCGAGGCGCTGGAGGACGGGGTGGCCGACGACCCCGAGACGGTCAAGCGCTACCACGTCCAGATCAGGGTGGAGGTCGACCGGCTCACCGGGATGGTGGAGGACCTGTTCGAGCTGTCGCGGATCCACGCGGGTTCGCTGCGGCTGTCGCTCGCCCGCACCGGGCTCGGCGACCTCGTGGCCGACACTCTGGCCGCCGTCGAGCCGCTGGCCCGCGCCGAACGGGTACGCCTGTCCGGCGAGGCCGACCCGCACGTCCCCGTCTACGCCGACGCCGGGCATCTCGGCCGGGCCGTACGCAACCTGGTCGTGAACGCGATCCGGCACACGCCCGCCGGGGGGACGGTCCTCGTGCGCGCGGCGGCGGACGGAACGGCCGCCCGGCTGTCGGTGCTCGACGGCTGCGGAGGCATCCCGGAGGAGGATCTCCCCCGGGTCTTCGACGTCGCGTTCCGCGGCGAGGCGGCGCGCACGCCCGGCCCCGACGGCGGCGCCGGGCTCGGCCTCGCGATCGCCCGCGGCATCGTAGAGGCCCACGACGGGGAGATCGGCGTGGTCAACGAGGGCCCCGGCTGCCGCTTCACGATCACGCTGCCGCTGGGCCGTGCCTGACGGATCAGGCCCGGCTTCGCGTGACCCGGGCGGTGCTCGCGACGGGCGATCCAGGCCGGCCGTTCCCGGCCGCCGGAGGAGCGGCGCCGCGTGCGGGTGTCGTCCGCACGCGGCCCGCCACGGCGGGTCTCAGCAGGTCCCGACCTCGCCGCAGTAGTAGCCGTAGTTCCCGCCGTAGCAGCACCACCGCTGCTGCATGCACCAGCACGGCACGGTGGCCGACGCCTCGACCCGCGGTACCAGGCGGGCGAGCAGGCGGTCGCCCAGGGACTGGATCGTGTGGAACATCGGGCTCCTTCCCTCGGTTGATTGCGCGCGATCACCCTCACGTTCTCATCGCGACGGCGCAGGTCAACCGGTGGGACGCGGCGATGTCGCCCCGTCGCCCCGCTGCCCGGAAACCACGGTGGTGACCTGCGGACCACCCCCGGCCACGACCGGGGATCCGGCGCGCGTGACTGCGGCCGCGGTGAAAAGTTCACGCCCTGAGCGGGCGCGCCCGAACGGCGGCGTGTCTTGGGGGCCGGTGGGTCGGGCGTTTCCACGCCCGGCCCGGGGCGTCATGCGCCCGCGGCGTCCTCGTCGGCCTCCCAGCGCAGGAGGTCGCCCGGCTGGCACTGGAGCACCTCGCAGAGGGCGGCGAGCGTCGTGAAGCGCACCGCCTTGGCGCGGCCGTTCTTGAGTACCGCCAGGTTGGCGGGCGTGATCCCGACGCGGTCCGCGAGTTCGCCCACGGACATCTTCCGCCTGGCCAGCATCACGTCGATGTCGACGGCGATCGGCATCAGATCACCTCGTCCAACTCGGCCTGCATCTGCGCCGCTTCGACGTCGCGCGCGACGGCCTGGGCGAGCAGCATCCGCAGCACGAGCACGATGAGCGCGACCCCCAGGATGGCCACGCCGACCCCGCCCATGATGACGGTGACGCCCGGGTCGTCCCGCTGGCCCGGCGCGTTGAGAACCGTGACCGCGAACCACACGAGGGCAGCCGCCACGATCGCGCCGATCACGCCGTCCACGTACCGGAAGGCGGCGTGGGAGAACACGGTTCCGCGTCGCACCATCGTCACCAGCCGCCATACGCAGACCAGGGCGACCTGGACCGACACCATGCCCGGGATCGTGATCACGCGCAGCGGGGTCAGCGGGAGCGACCCGTCCTCCGGGTCGCTCCCGCTGACCAATGCCCACACCATCAATGCCTGTACGAACGCGGTGCCGGCGAGCACCACCACGAGCACGGCACGCAGCGCAAGCACCGTCAGCTTTCCCATGGCTCACCCTTCCATCGAGATACGATGGAAATCTATCGAAAATCGATAGATGAATCAAGGCTGGGACGGAGAATGGGCGGCGGTTCCGCATCATCGCGGGACACTGCCGCCCCCTTCTGCGGCGATGCGCTAGCCGGGGTCGGGGGCTCTCTGCGGTTCGAGCTGTCCCCGCCAGGAGGGCAGGCCCGGTGCGGCCTCCCGGCGGCGCGGCGTGAACGCCTCCGCCATCGCGCGGAACGTGGGGCAGGGCCAGCGCCACATGCAGCTCCTGCACCGCAGGATCGGGTTCGCCGGGTCGCTGGAGATGCCGCCCGCGTCCCTGGGCTGGTGCAGGTCGAGCAGCCGGATGCCGAGCTCGGAGAAGCACAGCAGCTCCTCGCGGGCCTCGGCGAGGAAGTCGAGGTCCTCGCCGACCAGGCGGGCGCTGACCCGGACGTACCCCTCGCGGTTCAGCAGGCCGCGCAGCGGCTCGGCGGAGGCGCGCCACGACGAGGCCTTCTCGGTGTGCGCCTGGATCGTCTCCAGATGCTCCCGCAGCACGCGACGCTGGAAATCTTCGGGAATGTCACTGTTCATAATGCTGTCGGGCCCACTGTTCCGGGTTCTGGCCGTGGATCTCCCAAGTGGTGAAGATCCAGGTGGCATTCCCAGGCGCCCGCCCTCCTTCCGCGAAGTGACGACCAGGACGCGGAGGTTCCGGGGCCCTCCATCCGGCGACGCCGGTGTCGCTCAGCGTCAAGCTTCGCGCACTCCGCGTTTACATGCGGCCGGAATCGGGGACAAAGGGCGGACGACTCTTCGACGAAACCCGTGGAACGTGACCCGGGGCCGGGACGACGCTAGTGTGCGCGTCGTGGAGCTGAAAGTCGCGACGCAATCCCACGCCGGTCAGGCCGTCATGGCCGTATTCGGCGAAATCGACCTCTATACCGCGCCTCGGTTGCAGACGGAGTTCACCCGCCTGCTGGACACCGGGCCGGACCGGGTGGTCATCGACATGTCCGGAGTGGAGTTCTGCGACTCCACGGGCATGAACGTGCTGCTCTCCGCGCTCAAGCGGCTGCGGGAGCGCGGCGGCACGCTGGAGGTGGCCGCGCCGAGACCGGCGGTACGGAAGATTCTCCAGGTCACCGGCCTGGACTCGGTGTTCACCGTGTACGACGCGGTGCCCGCCGATCTGCTCACCGCCGAGCACCAGGGCTAGGCGTATGAGGGACATGGCAGTGCCCGAGCCGGACACCGCGGTGGTGATCCCGGCGAAGGACGAGGCCGAACGGATCGGCGCCACCGTGAGCGCCGCCCTGAAGCTGCCCGGCGTGGATCTCGTGGTCGTGGTCGACGACGGCTCGTCCGACGAGACCGGCCGGGTGGCCAGGGCGGCCGGCGCCCGGGTCGTACGGCACAGCCGCAACAGGGGCAAGGCCGCGGCGATGGAGAGCGGGGCGGAGGCCGCGGGCCTCCTGGACGCGGACCACGCACGTCACCTGCTGTTCCTCGACGCCGATCTGGGTGAGACGGCGGCGGCGGCCCTCCCGCTGATCGCGCCCGTGCGGGCGGGCGAGGCCGACATGACCATCGCGACGTTCGCGACCAGGGTCAAGCTCGGCGGCCACGGCATCGTCGTACGGGTGGCGCGCGACGGGATCAAACGGCTGACCGGCTGGGAGGCGACCCAGCCGCTCAACGGGCAGCGGTGCCTCACCCGGGACGCCTTCGAGGCGGCCCGCCCGCTCGCGCACGGCTTCGGCGTCGAGACCGGGATGACCGTCGACCTCCTCAGGAAGGGCTTCCGGGTGGTCGAGGTCGAGGTCGAGATGTCGCACCGGGCCACCGGCACCGACTGGCGTTCCCAGGTGCACCGGGCGCGGCAGCTTCGCGACGTCGGCCTGGCCCTCGCCGCCCGCGAGCCCGTGGTGCGGCAGACCCTGTCCACGATCAGGTCGCCGCGCGGGTAGCCGCCCGTACGGGCGTGACCGGCCCGGCCGTGTGGTGGAATTCTCGGGTGGAAGCGCGGACCGTCGCCGGGCCGGCCGTGGCCGTGGCGGCGGGCGGCCTGTCGATCCTCCTCACGATCGCGATCGGCGTCCTCGGGCCGTCCGCGATGGTGCCCGCGCTGCCCGGGTCACCCGGGCAGGCCGAGTCGTGGCAGCCCCCCTGGTCCCTGGGCCTCGCCCCCGACGGGCGTCTCGTCGTCGCCATGGCCGCCGCGGCGGTCGTGCTCGGGGCGATCGGCCTGGCCGCCGGGCTGTCGTGTGTCGACCGGCTGCCGACGGCGCGCACGCTCGTCCTCACGGGATGCGCCGCCGCCGGGGTGCTCGCGTTCCTGCCGCCCTCTGGGTCGGCCGACCATCTCAACTACGCGGCGTACGGCCGGATGGCGGCCCTCGGGTACGACCCCTATCTGACCGTGCCCGCCGACCTGCCCGGCGATCCGGTGATCGGCCACGTGGAGGAGTGGACGAGGACCCCCAGCGTGTACGGCCCGGTCGCGACGGCCGTACAGGCTCTGGCGAGCCACGTGGGCGGCGACTCGGTCCGCCTGACGGTCTTCGTGATGGCCCTGGTCAACGCCGCCGCGTTCGCCGCCACCGGCCTGCTGCTGCACCGTGTTGCTGCTCGTGCTGCTGCTCGTGGCACCGGGGGTGTCACGGCCGGCGACTCCGTACGGCAGCGCCGCGCGGCCCTGCTCTGGACGGCGAACCCGCTGGTCGTCTACCAGCTCGTGGCCGGGATGCACCTCGACACCCTCGCGGTCGCGCTCGTCGTGGCCGGGCTCGTCGCCCGCCGGGGCGTGCCGCTCGGCCTGAGCGTCGCCGTAAAGGCCACCGTGGGCGTGGTCGCGCTGGGCACGGCGTGGGAGCTGCGCGGCAACCCGCGGCGGCTCGCCCTGGTGGCCGGGCTCGCCACGCTCACCGTCGTCGTGGCGTACCTGCTCGCCGGGCCCCACTCGCTCGACCAGCTGCTGAACGCCAGCAGGTCGGTCTCGCTCGCCACCCCGTGGGCGCTCGGGAAGAAGGCCCTGCAGGCGGTGTTCGGGTCCGGGGCGTACCACGCGTGGATCCAGACGGGGTCGCTGCTCCTGCTGGCCGCGCTCGCCGTCCTGATGCTGCGCGGCCGCCCGGTGGCGGAGCGCGAGGGGCCGGTCGTCGCCCTCGCCGTCGCGGTGGCCTGGCTGTTCGCCACGCCGTACGCGCTGCCGTGGTACGACGGGCTGGGCTTCGCGCTGCTCGCCCTGGTCGCCTGGCCGGGCCTGGAAGCGTTCCTGGTCGCCCGGCTCACCGTGCTCTCGCTGGCCTATCTCCCCGCGCGCCAGGCGCACCAGCCGGACGACCTGTCGTGGCGCGTCGACGTGGTCAGGCAGTGGGTGGCGCCGTCGCTTCTGCTGGCGCTGACGATCGTGCTGCTGTGGTGGGCGGCGCGAGCTGGAGGGCGTGTACGGACGCCGCCAGCGCCAGCGGCACCGCGACCGTCAGGGCCATCGCCGGAATCGCGATCCCCGAGTCGTTGATCAGGAATCCGGCGAAGGCCGCGGTCAGCGCGCCGATCAGCCCCGCCCGCAGTTCGGGGGCCTGGGCGTAGGCCAGGCTGAGCGCCGCCGCGCCCCACCGCGAGGGCCTGGCCAGCACGAGGAACAGGAACGCCAGCGCGACCACCGACAGCAGCGTCAGCGGCAGGTTGCCCAGGGTGTGGAGCATCGCCCCCAGCTTGCGGCCGACGACCGAGCCGCCGTCGCCGCCGATGATCTGCTGGACGAACGCCCCGAGATGGGTGCGCTGATCGGCCGGGCGCAGCCAGTCGGCCACCGCGATCAGCGAGATGAGCGCCGCGCCCGCCAGCCCGATCACGCCGAGCCGGAGGACCGACACCCGCCTGCCCGCGGTCATCAGCACGCACACCGCCACGCCGAGGACGAACGACGGCACGCCGCCGAAGTCCGCGCCCCAGGTCGGCCAGCCGTCCCCGGCGATCGCGAGCAGGCCGTACGCCACGCACACGGCCACGGCGAGCCCCGGCCGGCGGCGCAGCGCGTGGGCGACGGCGGCCAGCAGCAGGATGGTGCCGGTCGAGTAGACGGCGAAGGCCATGTTGCCGAAGCCGTAGAACCGGCCGCCGGTCACGGGCTCGTACCCGGCCACGGCGTTCACCTGCAGCCGGGAGCCGGTGACCACGTCGGCGAGGAGCGCGAGCGAACTGACCCCGGCGACCACGGCGGGCGGCCCGAGCACCCGGCCGCGCCACGGCCCCGCGTACGCGAGCCCCGCCACGAGGGCGGCGAAGGCCACGATCGTGCCGAGCAGGGCGGGCATCGGGTGCCGGAGGCTCCACCACGGCACGAGCTGGGCCAGGAAGATCGACACCGGGAGCGCGGCGCTGACCGTGGCGACCACGCGGGTGGCGGTGAGCATGCGCCGGTGACGCCTGACCACGATCGCGGCGAGGGCGTAGAACAGGAGTTGCGCGCTGACCAGCGCGATGAAGAACGGCTCCCTGACCTCTCTGAGCACCTGGCTCGCCAGGTCGGCGTCGGCCAGCCCGCGGGCCGCCTCGGCCGCGGGCGGAGCCGCGCCGCCCCCCGACCACGCCCTGCCGACCACGCCCTCGGGCGTGGGGATGCCGAGCAGGTGGGTGACCGTGGCCGTGATGTCGGTGATCGTGACCAGTGCCCGCTGCCGGGTCGAGGCGGCGGTCAGCCATCCACGCCCGTACGGCCCGCCCGAGGCGATCGCCACGTGGAGATGAGCGACGGAGCCGGAGTCGGAGATCCCGGCCACCAGGACGGTGGCGCCCTGGGGGACCTTCGACAGCACCTCGCCCACGGTCCGGTCGGCCGCGCTCACGGCCTCCCGCCGCGCCTCCCCGTCCAGGTCGGCCGGCTCCCGCTCGGCCGTAGTTGTGGACGACGCGGCCTGGGTTGGGAACGCGGTGGATTCCGGGGCCGATGCTGTGGACCGCGCGGGCTGGGTTGTGGACGGCGCGGCCGGCGGAGTGGCCTGGGTTGTGGACGGTGTGGATCGCGTGGCCGGGGGGCTCGCCTCCCGGCCACCGGTCCAGGCTCGGGTGATCTCCCCGGCCTCGGCGACGACCAGTGCGTACGGCGCGAGGTCGGGCAGCGCGGCGGGCGTGGCGGCGTACGCCGCGACCCGGCCGGATCCGTCGGCGGCGGCGAGGGCGGCCCCCGGGCCGATCGCCGCGACCTTCCCTCCGGCGGCGGTGACGGCGTCGGAGAGGAGCCCGAGCCGTGCCTTGAACGGACTCGACTGCTGCGCGGCGACCAGCGCGGGCCAGCCGGGCACCGACGCCGTACCGTCGCCGGCGGCCACGGGTGCGGGGATCGCGCCGCAACCCGGGCCGGGGGAGGCCGCCCGCTGGCCCGCCGAGACGGTCAGCCATCCGGCGGCCGGGCAGGTGACGGGCAGGCCTTCCGGGGGCACCGCCCGCGTGGACAGCGACGCGGTGGAGCCCCGGTCCGCCAGGGCCCACAAGGTGGGTGTCCGCTCCGGATCGAGGTCCGCCCAGCGCAGCCCGGGCACCCCGATCACCACCACCCGCCCCGTCGGCGCGGCTCCAGCCACCGGCAGGGTTCCCCCCGCCGGCGTGGTTCCGGCGGAGGCCGGGCCGGAAGAGGCGGGCACGATGAGGGCCGCGACGAGGAGCGTGAGGAGAGCCGCGAGGAGCACCCGCACCGTGCGAGGGCTGGGGCCGCCAGGGGTGAGCATCGGCACCGAGCGGGGGCCTGGGCTCACGGGCACGCCGCCGCGGCCCGGCGGGGCGGCGGAACGTCCCCGGCCCGGCGCCGGTGCTGGTGCGGATGGCACTGTTCCAGGCTCCCTCATGATCGACGATGGTGCGGCCACGGTCCACGGTAACCTGCCTGGTTGTGACGACTGGCCGCATCGCCGGGGCCCGCCGGCCCGCCTGGGCATGGGCGCTGGCCCTGGTGGCGGTGGCCGCCGCCGCGTCCCCGCTGATCGCCTACTGGCTCACCAATCCGGACGACCAGCGCCTCGTCGACCTCGACGTCTACCGTACGGGCGGCTGGGCACTCCTGCGGGGCCTGCCCGTCTACGACGTGATCACGCCGGCGCCCCAGTTGCTGCCGTTCACGTACCCGCCGGTCGCCGCGATGCTGGCGGTGCCGCTCGCCGCGATGTCCTGGCCGGTCGCGCAGTGGGTGTGGACGATCGCGGTCGTCGCCGTTCTCGCGGTGACGGTCCGGCACGCGTTCCGGGCCTTCCTGGACGGCGTGCGCGGCGCCCTGGCCGCGCCCGCGCTGTTCGCCGTGCTGTGCGCCGCGTGCATGTACCTCATGCCGATCAGGGACCAGGTCAGGTTCGGCCAGGTGGACCTGTTCCTCCTCGCGCTGTGCCTGCTCGACTGCGTGGTGCGCCGCCCGTGGTGGCCGCGCGGGATGCTCATCGGGCTGGCGACGGCGGTGAAGCTGACCCCCGGTGTGTTCCTCGTCTACCTCGCCGTCACCGCGTTCGCCCCTCGCGACGCAGGCCCAGGCCGCAGCGGCACCGCCCCCAGCGGCCCGAGGCAGCGCCACGGGAGCACCGCGCAGCGCCATGGGGACGCGGCGCAGCGCCATGGGGACACCGCGCAGCGGCGGGCTCTGTTCATGGCGGTGTTCACGGCGGCGGTGCTCACGCTGCTGCCGTTCGTAGTGATCACCGACGACGCGCGGGACTTCTGGTTCGGGGCGCTGCTCGACTCCGAGCGGCTGGGCGCCAACGCCGCCACCACCAACCAGTCGCTGCGGGGCATGCTGCTGAGGCTCTACCTGCCCGACGCGCTGACCTCGGCCGTCTGGCTGGCCGCCGTCGCGGCCGTCGGCTGGTACGGCTTCCGTCAGGCCCGGCGGGCGCACCTGGACGGCGACGCGATGACGGCGGTCGCGCTCACCGGGCTGATGGCGGTGCTGCTGTCGCCGGTGGCGTGGATCCATCACATCGCCTGGATCGTGGTGGTGGTCGCGGCCGTGGCCGGGTCCGGGCGCGACCCGGTCCGGCTGCTGGTCGCGGCCGGCGTGTGGCTGTACTACGTGCTGCCCATCCCCTGGTGGGGAGTGTCGATCAAGGCGCTGGAGATCCCGATCCTCAGCCCGGTCGCCGGGAAGATCGTGCAGAACGCCTTCGGGCTCGGGGCGATCGGCCTGGTCTGGCTGCTCGGGTCCTGGCTGCCGCGACGGCGGGCCGCCGTCACCACCGCTGCCGCGGTCCCCGCCGCGAAGGCCTGACCCCGGGAACGCGCGGCCGACGGGCCGCGTGGAGGGTGTGCGCGGCAGCCGGGTGGGCAGCGCGATCGCCTCAGGTTTTCCACAGAAGGTGATTCGGCGCGCTCACGGCCGATACCTGCGGATACTCTGGACGGCATGTCGAAGCTCGCGTACCTGGGGCCGCAGGGCACCTTCTGTGAAGCGGCACTGCGACTCCTGGCGCCCGACGCCGAGCGCCTGCCCTGCGCCAACGTCGGAGCCGCGCTCGACGCCGCCCGCGACGGCGCGGCCGACGGCGCGGTCGTCCCGCTGGAGAACTCGGTGGAGGGGGCGATCACCCAGACCCTCGACGAGCTGGCCAAGGGCAGGTCGCTGCACATCACCGGCGAGGTGCTGCTCCCGGTCGAGTTCGCCCTGCTGGTCCGGCCCGGCACCGAGCTGGCCCAGATCAAGCGGATCATCACGCATCCCGCCGCGCACACGCAGTGCCGGGGGTTCATCGAGCGCGAGCTGCCCGGAGCCGTGGTGATCGCCGGATCCTCCACGGCCGCCGCCGCGCAGGAGGTCTCTCTCCCCGGCTCGCCGTACGACGCGGCCATCAGCCCGGCCATCGCCGGGGAGTACTACGGGCTCGACGCCGTCGCCTCGGACATCGGCGACCGCTCCGACACCGTGACGCGGTTCATCCAGGTGAGCCGGCCGGGGCCGCTGCCCGAGCCGACCGGCGCCGACCGCACCTCGCTCGTCGCCTTCCTGCGCGACGACCACCCGGGCGCCCTGCTGGAGATGCTGAGCGAGTTCGCCGTGCGCGGGGTGAACCTGACCCGGATCGAGTCGCGCCCCACCGGCGACGGCATCGGGCGTTACTTCTTCCACTTCGACCTGGAGGGTCACATCGCGGACGCCAGGGTCGGCGAGGCCGTCTCCGGGCTCCACCGGCTCTGCGGCGACCTGCGCTTCCTCGGCAGCTATCCCCGCGCCGACCGGGTCGCCACGCAGGTCAAGCCGGGTACGGCGGACGGCGACTTCGACGAGGCCGCGCAGTGGCTCGGAAAGATCCGCGCCGGTCTCGCTTGACACACGGGAGCCGCACCGGCTCCGGTAGCCTGTGAGCCGTGATTGACCTGCGAACCCTTCGTGAGGACCCAGACCGGCTCCGGGCGTCGCAGCGCGTCCGCGGCGAGGACGACTCGGTCGTGGAGACCCTGCTGTCGCTCGACGAGCGCCGCCGTGCCGCGCTCAACAACTTCGAGTCGCTGCGCGCCGAGCAGAAGAGCATCGGCAAGTCGGTGTCCCGCGCGTCCGGAGACGAGCGCCAGGCGCTGCTCGACCGCGCGAAGGAGCTGGCCGCGCAGGTGAAGACGGCCGAGGCCGAGGCCGCCGCGCTGGCGGGCGAGCTCGACGAGCTGCTCATGACCGTCCCGAACATCGTCGAGGAGGGCGCGCCCCCCGGCGGCGAGGACGACTACGTGGTCATCGAGGAGGTCGGCGAGAAGCCGGTCTTCGACTTCGAGCCGCGCGACCACGTCGAGCTGGGCGAGCTGCTCGGCGCGATCGACACCGAGCGCGGGGCCAAGGTGTCCGGCGCGCGGTTCTTCTTCCTGAAGGGCGCCGGCGCGCGGCTCCAGCTCGGGCTGCTGAACATGGCGATCCAGCAGGCGGTCGAGGCGGGCTTCACGCCGATGATCACCCCTGTGCTGGTGAAGCCGGAGTCGATGCAGGGCACCGGCTTCCTCGGCGCCCACGCCAGCGAGGTCTACCGGCTGGAGGCCGACGACCTCTACCTGGTCGGCACCAGTGAGGTGCCGCTGGCGGCGTACCACTCCGACGAGATCCTCGACCGGGCGGCGCTGCCGATGCGGTACGCCGGGTGGTCGTCCTGCTTCCGGCGCGAGGCGGGGTCGTACGGCAAGGACACCCGGGGGATCATCCGCGTCCACCAGTTCGACAAGGTGGAGATGTTCTCCTACTGCCGTCCCGAGGACGCGCACGAGGAGCACCTGCGGCTCCTCGCGTGGGAGAAGGAGATGCTGGAGAAGGTCGAGATCCCCTACCGGGTGATCGACGTGGCGGGCGGCGACCTCGGCTCGTCGGCGGCCCGCAAGTACGACTGCGAGGGCTGGGTGCCCACCCAGGGCCGCTACCGCGAGCTGACCTCGACCTCGAACTGCACCGACTTCCAGGCCCGCCGCCTCAAGGTGCGCTACCGCGACGAGGACGGCAAGCCGCAGCACGTGGCCACGCTCAACGGCACGCTCGCCACCACCCGGTGGATCGTGGCGATCCTGGAGAACCACCAGCAGGCGGACGGCTCCGTCGTGGTGCCCAAGGCGCTGCGGCCGTACGTCGGACTCGACGTTCTGGAGCCGGTGTCGCGTTAGGGACGCGCCGCCGGGCGGCCCTCTTCGGCGCCTGGTGAAGGGGCCGGGTGATTGGCCGAGTGAGGGTGGGCGTCAGGAGTGATGTAAATCTCTTCGCCGGATCGGCGATCGGACCCGAAGAGGCCTCCGTGCGTGAAACTTTCACGCACGGAGGCCTCCTCATGTGAGCGGTACCAGACCTGGCGGCCGGGCCGGCGATTGGGCCCGGATATACGAAAGGCGGGGCTCGCAGGCGCGAGCCCCGCCTTCGTCACGTCAGGTCAGAGACCACGGACGTTCGACGCCTGCGGACCCTTCGGACCGGCGATGACCTCGAACTCGACCCGCTGGCCGTCCTCGAGGTTGCGGTAGCCGCTGCCAGTGATCGCGGAGAAGTGCACGAACACGTCGGGCTCGCCGCCGTCCGGTGCGATGAAGCCGAAGCCCTTCTCAGCGTTGAACCACTTGACGGTTCCCTGAGCCATTACTGCTCTCCCTAAGGAAGTGAATCTTGGGGACCACACCTCGTGGCCCCCGGTGTGTCGCACAGCTCCCCGGGTGGCTCATACAGTCAAACTGGTTTTCGCTACGGGAACAGCTAATACAACGCCTTCACATCTAACACTATGTAGCCCGTTGGTGTTCCACGTCTGGGGCAGATTTCTCGCACCAGGGGTGGTCGAGGGGTGGCCGTGCCGGGTCACGGTGCAGACTGGAACCTGCTATGACCTGCCCCCGCCTCATCGCCACGGATCTCGACGGCACCGCGCTGCGTACCGACGGAACGATCTCATCGCGTACGGCCGCCGCCTTCGCCCGGGTGGAGAAGTCCGGCGGCACCCTCGTCTTCGTCACCGGGCGTCCACCCCGGTGGATGCACAGCGTCGCCGGAACCGTGGGGCACTGCGGGCTCGCGATCTGCGCGAACGGCGCACTCGTGTACGACCTGCACACCGAGCGGATCGTCGAGTCGCATCTGATCGCCCCGGACATCCTGGAGGAGTGCGTCGCCCGCCTCCGGCGGGACGTGCCGGGCCTGACGTTCTCGGTCGAGTACGAGGGTGACTTCGCCCACGAGGCGGCGTACGCCCTCGGCGGCTGGGACTCCCGGGAGGTGTCGTGCGGACGTGAGGTGGGGGCCGCCGCGCTGACCTCCCTGCCATGCGCCAAGCTGCTCGCCCAGCATCCCGCGATGGACCCCGACGAACTGGTCCGCGTGGCCCTGGAGATCGTGGGCGACATCGTGACCCCGACGCACTCCAGCGGCCGGGCGCTGCTGGAGATGAGCGCGTACGGGGTGACGAAGGCGACGGCGCTGGCCACGCTGGCGGAGGAGCGGGGGATCAAGCCGGCGGAGGTGGTCGCCTTCGGCGACATGCCGAACGACCTGCCGATGCTGACCTGGGCCGGCACGTCGTACGCGGTGGCGAACGCCCACCCGGACGTGCTGGCCGCCGTCGACCACGTGACGGCGGCCAACAACGACGACGGTGTCGCGGTGGTGCTGGAGAACCTCTTCCGGCCTCGCGGCCCTTACAGGTAGGGGCCGCCGGCGCGGTGGCCCTGCTCGTCCGCGGCCTGGCTCAGGCCGCCGGGGAGGGCGCGGCGCATCTGTTCGAGCTGGGCCCGCGCGGCCATCTGCTGGGCGAACAACGTGGTCTGGATGCCGTGGAACAGGCCCTCCAGCCAGCCGACGAGCTGGGCGTGCGCGACCCTCAGCTCGGCGTCGCTGGGCGGGGTGGGGCTCTCGTCGCTGAACGGCAGCGACAGCCGTTCCAGCTCCTCCACGAGCTCGGGGGCCAGACCCTCCTCCAGCTCCTTGATCGAGCTCTGGTGGATGTCCTTGAGCCGCTTGCGGCTGGCGTCGTCGAGGGGAGCGGCGCGCACCTCCTCCAGAAGCTGGCGGATCATGCTGCCGATCCGCATCACCTTGGCGGGCTGCTCCACCAGGTCGGCGACGGATCGCTCCTCGTGCTCGCCGCCCTTACCGTCGCCGGAGACCGACAGGCCCTGCGGGCCCACGACCACGATCTGCGGCGTGCTCTCGTCTGCGTTCATCGATCGCTTACAACTCCTGACTCACTCCGCTGGGGCACACCGGTGCTCACCCGACCCAACCTAGCTCACCTGACCAGCAGCAGCTTTCCGACGTGGGCCCCCTCCTCGAGCATGCGGTGCGCCCGTCCGGCCTGGTCGAGCGGAATCCGCTCGTGCACCACGGGCCGTACGGCCCCGGCGGTGACCAGCGGCCAGACGCTCTCCACGACGCCCCGGCAGATCACGCCCTTGTCGTCCACCGGGCGGTGGCGCAGGCCGGTCGCGTGGATCGCCGCCCGCTTGGCGAGCAGCGCCCCGAGGTCGAGCTCGCCCTTGGCGCCGCCCTGCATGCCGATGACCACCAGCCTGCCGCCGGTGGCGAGGGCCCGGAGGTTCCCGGCCAGGTACTTCGCGCCGATGATGTCGAGGATGACGTCGGCCCGGCTCTCGAACCGCTCGGCGAAGTCCTCCTCGTGGTAGTTCACCGCCTCGTCCGCGCCGAGGGCCCGGCAGCGTTCGATCTTCTCGGCCGAGCCCGCCGTCACCAGCACCCGGGAGCCGTACGCCTTGGCGAGCTGGATCGCCATCGTGCCGATGCCGCTCGCGCCGCCGTGGACGAGCAGCGTCTCGCCCTTCCGCAGGCGGGCGGTCATGAAGACGTTCGACCAGACCGTGCAGGCGACCTCGGGCAGCGCGGCCGACTCGTCGAGCGCGAGCCCCTCGGGCACCGGCATGACCTGCTGCCACGGGACGGCCACCCGCTCGGCGTACCCGCCGCCCGCGAGCAGGGCGCAGACCCGGTCGCCGGGGGCGATACCGGGAACGTTCCCCCCGACTTCGGCGACCACTCCGGAGCACTCGAGACCGGGGATCTCCGAGGCGCCGGGCGGCGGCGGGTAGAGGCCGCGCCGCTGGAGGAGGTCGGCCCGGTTGACGGCCGAGGCGGCGACGTCGATGACCACCTCACCTGGGGCGGGACGTGGATCGGGCACTTCCCGCCAGTCCAGAACCTCGGGTCCGCCGGGTTCGGAAATCACCATCGCGCGCATGTGACCTAAAGTAGCGTGACGGAGAACTAGGGCGGTTGCCCGCATTCACCGGATTACGTGGCGCTAATCTTCAATGTGATTGCTACCCCATAAGCCCATCCCGAGGGGGTACTCGGTGGCGAGACATGATCGTGAGGATCCCCATTCTCTGGAGGACCAGCTCGCGTGGCTGGACGCGATCAAGGAGATGCCCGACGAGGTCGAGATAGCGGTGAGCGCGGTCACGTCCGCGACCCTCGCCTCTCCACCGCCCTCGCCCGCCGCCGAGCCCGAGGCCGCCTCGCCGTACCCCGCCGACCCCTGGAGCCTCGTCCCGGCCGAGCCCGCGTCCGGCGGGCTGTTCCGCGCCACGACCGAGTCCGCGTACGGCGCACCGGTCCAGGAGGACGCCGAGGCCCGGGAGGCGTCGTCCACCGGCCCGATCCGCGAGTCCGGTTTCGGCGGTTCCGCCGCGTACGGCTCGGGTGATCAGAGCGGCGACAGCGCCGCGACCTCGGCGTACGACTACGGATACGGCACCGATTCGGGATATGGAACCGACTCGGGATACGGGAACGACACGGGATATGGCGAAACGGCCTTCGTCACCCCGCCGGAACCCGTCAGGCCGGAACGCTCCGACGAATCCTCGGCCGTAAGTGAGGAGCGGGAAGAGGGCCGGTCGGTGGAGTCCTCCACCGGTCCCGTGCGGTTCCCCTCGTTCAGAAGTACGGAGACAGAGTCGGAGAGCGGGGAATCGTACAGTTCCTTCGGGACGCCGACCGCGTCCTTCGGCACGCCTCTGGGGACGTCGACCGGGCCCGTCAGCGCTCCGCAGCTCGGCGATGCGGCGGACGCGCCGGCGCCGGAGTCTCCGGCCGCGAGCCGGGACGAGGAGGAGGACGGCGACGACCACTCCACCCCGTCGCCTGGAGGGGCCTTCGGGCGTGGCGCGTTCTCGTCGCCCGTGGACACCGACTCCTACAACATCGGGGCGTTCTCGGACACCGAGACGCGTAAGCGTCACACGCCGGACCCTCCGTCCGAGTCGAAGGAGCCGCTGCGAGGCTGGCTGGAGCCGGCGGTGCCGGTCGAGGCCGTCAGGCAGGAGGACGCCACCGACGCCGAGCCGGAGGAGCCTCCGGCCCCCTCGGAGGCCTCGTCGTCGTTCGCGCCCCCGCGGCCCGAGCGTACGGACGATCGCTTCACCGGCTCGCTGCGGTCTGAGCACACCGACGATCGCTTCACCGGCTCCCTGCGGTCCGAGCGCACCGACGATCGCTTCACCGGCTCGCTGCGGCACGAGCGTGCGGATGACCGCTTCACCGGCTCGCTGCGGGACGACCTGGCGGCCGAGGAGCGCAAGCCGTACGAGCCGGGCCCGGCGGCGACCCCCGCGCCCGAACAGGCCGTGGCGCCGGAGCCCGTTGTGGCTCCCGAACCGGCTCCGGAACGCCCTGCCGCCTCCGCGTACCCCACCGCTCCCGCTCGTTCCGCCGTCCCGCCTCGCTCCACCGCCGAGGCCGCTCCGGTCATCCCGGATGCTCCGGCTGTCCCGGAGCGGGACGCGTTCGCGGAGCGGGAGGCGTACCAGTCGCCGCGGCGGCCCGCTCCGCCCGTCTCCGCGTTCAACTCACCGGCGCGCGCCACAGGTCCCAAGACGGCGGGGTCCAAGCCGAACGCCGACAGTCTCGACCCGGTCGTCCTCCTGCGCGGCCGCAGGAACGCTCCCGCGACAGGCTGGCGGCGCCTGGTCTACAAGGCCTCCGCCGGGCTGATCAAGCCGGGTGAGGCCCCGGAGGTGCGGCGCCGCCGCGAACTCGTCCAGCGCGCCCGTACGCCGGTGGCCACGGGGCATCACCGGGTCGCGGTGCTCAGCCTCAAGGGCGGGGTGGGCAAGACCACGACGACCGTCGGCCTGGGCGCCACGCTCGCGCAGGTGCGCGGTGACCGCGTCATCGCCGTCGACGCCAACCCGGACCGTGGAACGCTCTCCGACAAGGTGGAGCTGGAGACGTCGGCGACCGTACGCGACCTGCTGAACGAACGCGCCCAGATCAAGCGGTACGTGGACATCCGGGCCTTCACCTCGCAGACGCCCTCGCGGCTGGAGATCCTGGCGTCCGACCGCGACCCGTCGGTGTCGGAGGCGTTCAGCGCCAAGGACTACCACTCGGTGGCGCAGGTGCTGGAGAACTTCTACTCCATCTGCATCACCGACTGCGGTACGGGGCTCCTGCACTCGGCCATGTCGGGCGTGCTGGGTATGGCCGACCAGATCGTGCTGGTCAGCTCGCCCTCGGTGGACGGCGCCCGCGCGGCCTCGGCCACGCTGGACTGGCTGGAGGCGCACCACTACGGCGACCTCGTCCGGTCCGCCACCGTGGTGCTCTGCAGCGTACGGCCACGGTCGAAGTCGACGGTCGACCTCGACAAGCTGGAGGCCCACTTCGCCGCCCGCTGCCGTACGGTCGTCCGCGTGCCGTACGACCCGCACCTGGAGGAGGGAGCGGAGATCGACCTGGACCGGCTGCAGCAGGCCACCCGGGACGCCTACCTCCGCCTGGCCGCCTCCGTCGGCGACGGCTTCGCCGGCCCGCAGGCACTGGTCGAGCGCAAGTTCTCCGAGATCCCGGACCACCTGTAGGGGCATCGACTGATCTTTTTCACCGGTCGCGGTCACGTCCGGGGCGGTGAGAGACTAGTCTGCGGCGTGGCGCCTCGAACGAGGCGCCGCCAGGGAGAGCTCGCCTAGTGGACGATGGCGGCGGTCTTGAAAACCGCTAGGCCGGGTGACCGGTCTCGTGGGTTCGAATCCCACGCTCTCCGCACAACCAGCCAAAACGGCGTCTGACCAGCGGTTTCGCTCGGTTCAGACGCCGTTGATCGTTTCAGCCATGCGCAGCCGTACGCCACCCTGAGCAGCCCTCGGCCGCTGTCCGCGGAATGGATCTCGAGGTATGTCCCCTGGTAGGCCCGGACGTGCGACTGCCAGCAGAGGAAACCGCGCGCAGGCACATGCGGCACTGTGGGCAGACGCCCATCCTCGGTGAACAGATCCGCATCACTGCAGGTCACACAAGTAGCTTGTCGGCACCCAGAGCGGACGGAGAGGACGCGGCGAGGTGGTCGAACGCTTGGTCGGTGAGTGCTTGCAGGGCACGGCGTCTCCGCGTGGGCGGTCTTGAGGTACTGCCTGCGCTTCGGCAGCGCCGGCGTCGCCGGGCTCAGGGTGTGATGGTCGCGGTGCGGTAGAAGTCGGCTGCGGTGACGGTGGCGGGAACGCCGAGTTCGGCGGCGACCGCGGTGATCGCGGTGGCGCCGACAGTGAGATCGGCTTGGCCGTCGGTGGCGAAATACGGTGCGATGAACGTCTCGTGGTGGGCTCGGGCTTCGTCTGCGGTGTGTCGGCCAAGGAACGTCTGGATGTGCCGCACCGTGGTGTCGGGGTCGTTGTGGATCACCTGCAGGGCGCGCCGGTGGGCTCGTACGACGGCCTGGACCGCAGGGTCGTCCGGGTGGATGTAGGTGGGGTCGACGGCCACGCCCACGGTGGGGATCTGGAAGTGGTCGCCGACCCAGGCCGGCACCTGCCAGCCGTGCTCGGCGGCTATCGCCTCCGGTGCCATGGTGCTGCCGACCAGGGCGGCGTCGATCCTGCCGTCGTGCAGCCAGCGCAGGTCCATACCGTAGTCGCCGGGCGGTCGAACAATGGTGTGGATGTCGCGGTCCGGGTCGAGGCCGGCCTGGCGCAGCACGATCCGGGAGAAGCACCCGGGTGCGGTGTGGGGGGCGTGTACCGCCAGCCTCCGGCCAGCCAGGTCGGCCAGGGAGGTCAGGCCGGGCCGGGCGAGGAACCAGAACAGCGGGCGGTGGGTGTTGACATTGAGTGCGACCCACGGGATGCCGGCGGCCAGTCGGGACAGCAGAGCCCGGCCGAGCCCGATGGTGGCGCCGTGGCGGAGTCGCTCCTCGTCCCAGGAGCATCCGTCGTGCAGCGCGACGTGGACGCCCTCGTCGACGTAGTAGCCCTGCTGGTCGGCGATGTAGGCGACCAGTTCCTCGTGCAGGCCCCGCCCGACGTAGGCGAGATCGATCGTGTACATGACCGTTGTCCTTGATCGTGTCACCGCCATGCGCCCGCACGTGCCGCGGGCCGGCCGTGCGGCCCATGGTGCCGAGGTGACGGTGTGCGGATGGGGTCCGGCCGTCGGCCGGACCGGGACGGTACGGCCCCGTGTGCGCAGGACAGCGGGGCGTCAGTACATGGACATCCCGCCGTTGACCGCAGCCGTGGTGCCGGTCATGAAGGCGTTGTCCTCGCTGGCGTAGAAGGCGACCGCTTGGGCGACGTCGCCAGGGTGTGCCAGGCGGCCCAGGGGGGTAGCGGCCACCTGCCGCTGCTTGTCGTCCTCGTCCAACGCATCCGCCATGCGGGTGCCTTCCACCGGGCCGGGCTCGACGATGTTGACCGTGATGCCCCGCGGGCCCAGTTCCTGGGCGAGGTACCGGGCAAACTGCGCCAGTGCGGCCTTGGCCGTACCCAGTGCGAGCATGCCCTCCCGGGGCCGGTGGCTGAGGCCAGTACCGAGATAGATGATGCGTCCCCAGCCCTGTTCGGTCATGGCGGGCAGGACGGCTTTGGTGACCGCGAACGCCGCACGCATCTCGCCGTCGAGCTTGCCGCCGAGTTCTTCCCACGTCATGTCCTGGAACGGTTTGATCACGTACGGGGTGAGCGCGTTGTGCACGAGCACGTCGATGCCGCCCCATGCCGCCTGGACCTGCTCGATCATGCTCTGGACCGCCGCCGCCTCCCGCACGTCGGCCTGCACGGTCATGGCCTGGCCTCCTGCGGCCTCGATGCCGACCAGGACCTCCTCGGCTGCCATGCTGCTGCGGAGGTAGTTGACCACCACCCGCATTCCTCGCGCGGCCAGAAGACGCGCGGTGGCCGCACCGATTCCGCTGCTGGCCCCTGTCACCAATGCCACCCTGCCGGTTGCCCCACTCACGGGTTCACCTCCTGCTCATCCTCGTGGGCCGTCGGTATGACCGCCCGGAGTTGTTCATCGTCGATGCCGGGGCGACCCGGCCCGGCGCACTCGGGGCGCGTCGAATCGCCGTAGCTCGGTTGCTTACCCGGACGGTGTTCGCCCACCCTCCGCGACGACCGGCCCCCGGGCTTGACCTGCTTGTCGAACACCGGATCCGATGACGACGGCCTGCGCGAGTTCGCGTAGCGTGCGCGGGACGTCGTCGCATGCCGTCGCCGTCCATGGTCCCGACTCCTGATCGACGCTCGTCCGGTCCGCTCCTGAGAGGTGGCGAACATTCGGCATGGTCTTGACGGGGTAAAAGAGCTGCCATGATCGGCTGCTCCGGCAGGCGTACGTCGCGCGCCAGGGCCACTGCGCCTTCACCACCGCGGAGATCGTCGCGGGTGTGCGGGCGATCGACAGGCGGGTCACGACCGGCCGCTGGGGCGACGTCGCCGAACCCGCCGTGCTGCAGCGCTCCGCTCTGTCGCTGAACCTCGGCGGGGCCGCCTTCGTCCGCTACCGGCAAGCGCGTATGGAGGCTGGGGCCGGTGATGGTGCGGACGGGGTGCGCTGTAGCTGCCCGATGAGCTGTCCAGGCAGCGCTCCGGGCCCGGGGTACGGCCGGCACGTCTGCGGCGCCCTGCGTCCGAGTAACGCGAGCGCCTGCGCTCCCAAATCGGTCCATGCGGGCCGAACTGGTTGCTCTCGGATGATATCCGACGCCTAAGGGTAACAACTGGTCGAGGAGGCAGCATGGACACGGACGAAGGGGATGAACCTGGCGATCCGGGCCGCCTGCTTGTCATCGGAGGCGCCGAGTGCCGCGGTTCCGGGCTGCTCGAGCGGTTCGTGGAGCTGTCTGGCGGCGAGGCGGCCCGGATCGTGCTGGTCACTACGGCCACCGGGGCGCCCGAGGAGGTGCACGCCGACTACGAGCGGGTGTTCCGCAAGCTCGGCGTGGACCACACTAGTGAACTGCGGCTGCGCGGGCGCTCCGACGCGGACGGCGACAACGCGGCCAAGCTCCTCGACGACGCCACGGGCGTGTTCTTCTCCGGCGGCGACCAGTCGCGGCTGCGCGCCTTGGTCGGCTCGCGGGCCAACGAGATCCTGCGCGACCGGCTGCGCGCAGGTGGCGCGGTCATCGCCGGGACCAGCGCCGGCGCTACCGCCATGGGCCGCACGATGATCCTCGGCGGCGAGGGCCCCGGCGTGTCCGCCGCCACGGTCCGCACCGGCCCGGGGCTCGGCCTGCTCCCGAAGGCGCTCATCATCGACATGCACTTCAGCGAGCGCGGCCGGCTCCCCCGGCTGCTCAGCGCTCTGGCGCTGGACCTGGAGTACCTGGGCGTCGGCATCGGCGAGAACACCGGGATCCTGGTCGACGGCACCCGCTTCGAGGTGCTCGGCGCCGGCGTGGCCACGGTGGCTGACGGACGGAACGCCACGGTCATCCACGCCGCCGGGGACGAAGACCCGATCACCCTGTTCGGCGTCCGGCTGCACCTGCTGCCCGCCGGGTGCGTCTTCGACATCGCGACCCGCGAGGCCACCATCGGGCCCGCGCACGACCGGTACTGATCACCGCCAGCCCGCCCATCTGCCCAACCCTTGGGGAGCGTCACGTGCGTCTCGAAGACCTGCGTCACCTGAGCGGACCCAACGCATTCAGCACCCGGCCGGTCACCGTCGCGCGGCTCGAGCTCGAGGAGCTGACCGGCCGGAACACCACCGAGTACCCGGGCTTCGCCGGACGGCTGACCGCGGCCCTGCCCGGGCTGGCCGAGCACCACTGCGCGGCCGGGCGTCCGGGCGGGTTCCTGGAGGCGATGGCCCGGGGCACCTACTTCGGCCACGTCACCGAGCACGTGACGCTGGAGCTGTCCAGCCTGGTGGGCCGCGACGTGTACCTGGGCCGGACCATGTGGGCCGGCGCCGACGGCCGCTACGACGTGATGACCGAGTGCCCGCAGGACGAGCCCGCGCAGTCCTCGGTGCCGGCCGAGCTGCTGGAACTGGCCATCACCACGGTCAAGCACATTCTTCTTGAGCACATCCCCGACCTGTCGCTCGAACTGGCCAGGATCGCTCGGGTCGTGGAGCGGGAGCGCCTCGGCGTGAGCACGGCCGCGCTCGCGGGCGCGGCCCGCCGCCGGGGGATACCGGTCCGCCGGGTCGGCCGGCTGAGCATGCTGCGGCTCGGCTACGGGCGCTATCGCCGACTGGTGTACGCCGCGCTGACCGAGCAGACGTCGGTGATCGGTGTGGACATCGCGGCCGACAAGATGCTGGCCAAGCAGCTGCTGACAGAGGCGGGCATCCCGGTGCCCGATGGGGTGGTGGCCTGGAGCGCGGCCGACGCCGCCGGGGCGGTGGGCCGGCTCGGCGGGCCGGTCGTGATCAAGCCGCTCCACGGCAGCCACGGTGCCAACGTGACCGTCGGCGTGACCACCGCCGCGGCCGCGGCGGTGGCCTACGCCCAGGCGGCGGCCGATGGTGAGGGAGCGATCGTGGAGAAGTTCGTGCCCGGCACCGACTACCGGGTGCTGGTGGTCGACGGCCAGGTGGTGGCGGCGGCCGAGCTGCGGCCGGCCTCGGTGACCGGCGATGGTGCCTCCGACATCACCCGACTCGTCGATGTGGTGAATGCCGATCCGCGCCGGGGCGAGGGCCACTCCCGAGAGTTGACCAAGATCGAACTGGACGATTGCGCGCTCGCGAACCTGGAGGCCCAGGGCCTGGGCCCGGCGTCGGTCCCGGCCCGCGGCCGGCTCGTGACCCTGCGCCGGAACGCGAACCTGTCCACCGGCGGAACCAGCCGCGACGTGACCGACCTGGTGCACGAGGATGTGGCCGACATGTGCCGCCGGGCCGCGGCCGTGGTCGGCCTGGACGTCTGCGGCATCGACGTGCGGCTGGCCGACATCGCGGCACCGATGCGGTGCGGCGCGGCCGGTCACGGCGGGGCCGAGCCCGGGGCCGTGATCGAGATCAACGCGTGCCCGGGGCTGCGGATGCACCTGTCCCCGGCCGAGGGGGCGCCGCGGGACGTGGCCGGCGCGGTGATCGACAGCCTGTACCCGCCCGGCGCCCCATCTCGGGTCCCGATCGTCGCGGTCACCGGGACCAACGGGAAGACCACGACGGTCCGCATGATCGGCCACATCCTGAGCAAGGCCGGGATGCGGGTGGGGATGTCCACCACGGACGGGGTCTACTCCGGCGGCCGGCTGGTCTACGACGCCGACGGCTCGGGCCCGCGGTCCGCGGACATGGTGCTCGACGACACCAGCATCGATGCCGCGGTGCTGGAGACGGCGCGTGGCGGGATCATCCGCAGTGGGCTCGGCTACGACCAGGCCGACGTGGCCGTGGTCACCAACATCACCGCCGACCATCTGGGTGCGGACGGCGTGGAAGATCTCGACGAGCTGGTCGAGGTGAAGGCGCTGGTCGCCGAGGAGGTTCGCGATGGCGGGACCGTGGTGCTGAACGCCGACGACCCGCTGGTCGCCGCGCTCGCCGACCGGCCGCGGGTGCGCAGGCACGCGTCCGTGATCAGGTATTTCAGCCTGGTGAACGGCAACCCGGTCACCGAACGGCACCGGCAGGCGGGCGGCCTGGCCTACGAGCTTCGCGACGGCGAGCTGGTCGAGTTCGATGAGGACCGGGAGCTGGCGCTGCTCAGCGTGGCCGAGCTGCCCGGCGCGTTCGGCGGGCTCGCCCCGCACGTGATCGCGAACGCGCTGGCCGCGGTGGCGGCCTGCCGCGGGCTCGGGGTCAGCGCCAAGGACATCCGGCGCGCGTTGGGCACGTTCACGCCGGGCGAGTCGAACCCGGGGCGCGGCCACGTCTACCTGGCCGGCGGCGGCCCGGTGATCGTGGACTACGGCCACAACGCCGCCGCGCTCGACGCGACCGGCCGCATGATCAACGACGTCTGGGGCGGCGAGCCCGTGGCCGCGATCACGCTGCCCGGCGACCGCCGCGACGACCTGGTGGCCCGCTCGGCCGAGGCCGTCGCCGCGTGGTTCGGCCGGGTCGTCGTCTACGAGGACGCCGACAAGCGCGGCCGCCGGCCCGGTGAGATGACCGGCCTGATCACCGCGGCCATGCGCCGGGCCCGGCCCGGCATCGGCCTCGCCACCGCCGAAGGACCGCAGGCCGCCCTGCGCATCGCGGTCACGATGGCCGCCGGCCAACCAGTCCTGTTCGTCTACGAGAAGCTGGCCATGGCCCGCCAGGCCCTTGAGGCCCTGAACGCCCGGCCCTGGCCCGCCGCCGCGGTCCCGCCCGCACCCGCCGACCTGGTCCCGCCTGCTCCTTCTGTCGAGCCGCCGCAATCCCGGATGACTGGAAGCCCCCTCCGGTGGATGAAGGCGAAGGGGTGAGCTGCCTCGTCAATCCGTCCGTGTAGAGATGCCGGCTTCTCTGTGTGCCGGGAACTCAGGAATCGGTCACCTGAATGTGATGCGGGCCGTGGTACCGCTGCGACGGAGATCATGCCTCGTACTGATCAGGGTGAGCATCCCTGTCGTCGTGGCGGCGAGGACGGCGGCGACGGCCGCGTCCACGTGTCCGGTCGGCGCGGCCACGAGGACCAGGCACGCGCCGGTGAGCGTCACGATGCGCAGGACGCGGGTCCACCGCCGGACGGCCGGGCGGATCAACGAGCTGAGCACGCCCACGAGCAGGCAGCCCCAGATCAGGGCGGCCACGTACTCGTCCCCTGCTTCCAGCCTGGACAACGCCCTGCGGACGTCGGGGGGCCCCGCGTTGAGCGGAACCAGGTTCGGCATCTGGTCGGGGAAGAGCAGGAAGGCGCCATAACCCAGTACGGCGACCACTCCGGCGCAGACGGCTCCCGCACACATCAGGGCGACGACGCTCTGGAGGGTGTCCCGGGTGCACCGGGCGACCACGATCATCGCGGCCGCAGGCGCCGCCACGACCGCCGCGAACAGCCACATCCCGTGGCCCGGCAGGTGCTCCGCGAGCGGCGGCAGAGCACGCTCGAAGGGCAGGAGCGTGAAGCACGCCGGTCCCGCGACCAGACCGGCGACGATGCCGGAGACAAGGGTCACGGAACTCGCCGTGGATGCACGCGCGGTCAGCGCCAGCGTGACCACGAGGTACAGGACGAGCGTGATCATGGCCGGCAGGAGGCCGTCGCCGGGTCCCAGCGGTTGGGGACCGCGATGGTCCAGAAAGGCGATCAGCAGGTACGCGCACGCGACCGCGAACCCCGTCGTCCGCACCACCCGGGCGGTCCTCGAAGGCCGCACCGGACCCAGCAGCCCGGGCCTGGCTCCCCGCCAGGCCAGCAGCACCACGACCGACAACAAGCCGGTCAGCTCGAGCCGGGCGGCGGGATACGTGACGCCTCCCGCCAGCAGGAGCGCCAACGCGCCGGCCACGACGGCGGAAAGGGCCAGGCGGCGCAGTGCCACCGGTTGCACCGCCGCCGCTCGGACGCAGCCGAGCGCGAAGCGCAGGCGTGCCGCGGGCTGTTCCAGATGCGCGAGCTCGGCCCGCATGGCCAGTCCCCAGTCGTACCGGGCGGCAGGCAGGAGCCACAGCGCGAAGGCGAGGAGCCGCCCCGCCGCGTCGCCTCTGGGGCGGCTCACCAGGCACCGCGCAGGGAACCCTGTGTGCCGGGCCTGTCCTGCTCGGCGGCCGAGCGCGCCGCGGCCTTCGCCGCCACCTCGGCGGCGACCGCCAGTCCAGCGCCGGTGAGGCGGTAGAGGTGCCGGGGAGGGCGGCCCGCCACCGGGGCCTTCTCCCAGGACGACTCCAGCAGCCCGCGGTCGGCCAGCCGCATCAGGATCGGATACAGGGAGCCGGCCTTGAGGTCCACCTCCCGCCCGAGCTCGTAGCCGTAACGCCACTCGGAAGGGTCCGCCGCCAGCGCGCGCAGCACCGCTTCCGCCTGGGGAGAGAAACGCCGTGTCCGGGTCACCTCCGATACTCTACCTATATAGAGTTATAGAGTGAACCCGATACGGCGAATGGGGCCGCACTCGTGGAGTGCGGCCCCATTCCTGTCGGTACGGTCAGTGGCCGGCGCCCGGGCCGTTCCGGCGCGGCGCGCCCGCGGCCAGTGCCAGGTCCTGCTGGATCACGTAGTACTGCGACTTGGGCTTCAGGTCCGCGTCGTACAGCAGGGCGGCACCCTCCTGCGGGTTGTCGAACCAGCCGGGGATCCAGGAGTACGTGTCGCCGAAGCCCCACGGGGTGAACGAGATGCACTCGCGCACCGCCAGGCAGGCCTTCAGGGCGCGGGACCAGTAGCTCTCCTGGGCGTACGGGGCCAGCGGGTCGGTCGGGGTGTTCACGTTCGGCGCGGCCTGCGTGAACGTGCGGACGTCGACCTCGGTCTCGGCCACCTTCAGGCCGAGGTCCGCGAAGCGCTGCAGGTTGTTCTGCAGGTCCGGGAAGCCGTACTGGGTGTCGAGGTGGCCCTGGAAGCCGACGCCGTCGATGGGCACACGCTGGGCCTTCAGCGTCTTGACGAAGTCGTACACGGCGTTGCTCTTCGGCCCGGTGAACTCGAGGTTGTAGTCGTTGTAGAACAGCAGGGCCTTCGGGTCGGCCTCGTGCGCCCAGCGGAAGGCGTCGGCGATGTAGCCGAGGCCGCCCCACGCCTTGTACCAGACGGTCTGGCGGGGCTTCCCGTCGTCGTCGAACGCCTCGTTGACCACGTCCCACTGCCAGATGTCGCCCTTGAAGTGCTTCACCTGGTCCTGGACGTGCTTCTTGAGCAGGGCCTTCAGCTCGTCGTTGGACAGCGTGGTGGTGTAGCCGTCCGAGGAGAGCCAGGTGGGCAGCTGGCTGTGCCACACCAGCGTGTGGCCGCGGACCAGCTGCTTGTTCGTCTTCGCGAAGGCGACCAGCCGGTCGGCCGGCGCCCAGTCGTAGGTGCCGCGGGTGGGCTCCACCAGCTGCCACTTCATCACGTTCTCCGGGGTGACGCTGGAGAACTGCTCAGCCGTGATCTTGGTGTAGTCGGTGTTGCTGCCGAGTTCGTCCATGTTCACGGCGGTGCCGATGCGCAGACCGATCCGGTCGCCGAGGGCGCGCAGCGAGTCCGCGGGGTAGCGGACGGCCTTGGACGGTGCGGCAGCGGCGGCGCCCGGTTCGGCGGAGGCCGAGTTGGTGAGAGCCACCCCGCCCAGCAGGACCGTGGCGCTCAGGACGCCGATGGACAGTGCGGAACGAACCACAGGAACTCCTCGGGTTGGAAACAGGGATCTGATGGCTGTTGTGGATCAGGTCAGCCCCGCCGGACCGGTGTCGGGAGGTGCGCGGATGGCGACGCTCGTCTCCAACAGGGCCGCACACGATCGCCCGACGGGCACATGACTACGCTCACGCGGCGCTCGCGCGGTACGGCGAGCAGGCGCGGCCTACCGGCGGGAGAACCGTCGCGGCCGGTGGAGCTGCGAGAAGACGTGGCCCGCGTGGACGCCGGCTTCGGTTGACCACGACGACTCCATCTTCGTACGGAGGATGACCGAAAGTTTCGAGGTTGTTACGAAAGTAATGCAGACCATAGGAAGTGGCTTGTTGTACGTCAAGAGCTCCAACCACCAGTGGTTTCGCTCCCGGTGCCCTCTGGGGGAGATAGGAGTGCGATAGTCGGCCCTCCGCCTGCGGCTAAGCCGGCGGCAGGTTTTTCGAAACTTTTCGAGGTTTCCCGCCCTGACTGGGAAAGACGGCGAGCAGGCGGGGTGGCCTGCCGCCAGGGTCGCTGCGGCGTCGTGGGCAGGAACTCGGAAACCCCGGGAGCTCGGCGAGTGCAGGCGGGATCGGCGGCCCTCAGAGGGACATGGGGTCCGATGGCGATTCACCGCTGCAGGTGTAAATTTCACGGCCGCCGCCGCCCGCGGGCCCCGGAGATGTCGTCACCGACTTCCTGCCCGCGGGGTGGATCGACCGGGTCGTACGGGATCGCGAGACGCGTGGCTGGGCGACCGTACGCGCCCCGCGCGCTCAGCAGTTGACGAAGGCCGCCCGGCTGAGGTCGCGTACGGCGTGAGCCGCCTGGCTCGGTGCGGGCGGTGCCGCGGCGCCGAAGGCGTCGCTTCGGGGTGCCGGTGCCCGCCGCCAGGTGAAAACCATGTGACATTTCATGGCAGGTGCCGTAACTCTGTGCTTGGGCGATGAGTTTTGTCGGTGGTGTCCGTCAGGCTTTCCATGAACGCAACTTCTTGCGGAGCCCAAGGCTGGGGCTCCAGCCATGCCCGCGTCATGTTCCGACGACCCTGATCGAGGTACCGTGTCAATCGCTCAGACTGATTCACCCGCCAAGCCTGTGACCGCCGCAGCTCCGGGGCGCACCCCGCCCGTGATCCGGCTGCTGGTGCTCGCCACGTTCGTGGTGATCCTCAACGAGACGCTCCTGATCAACGCGATTCCGCGGCTGATGGGCGCACTGCACATCACGGAACAGACGGCGCAGTGGTTGTCGACCGCCTTCATGCTGACCATGGCGGCCGTCATCCCGATCACCGGGTGGTTCCTGCAACGGGTGTCCACCCGTGGTGCGTACGCCACCGCGATGGGATTGTTCCTGCTCGGCACGGCGCTGGCCGCCGTCGCGCCGTCGTTCGAGATGCTGCTGGGCGCCCGCATCATCCAGGCGTCCGGGACGGCCGTGATGATGCCGCTGTTGATGACGACGTTGATGCAGGTTGTGCCTGAGTCGGACCGCGGCCGTGTGATGGGCAACGTCACGCTCGCCATCTCGGTCGCGCCCGCCATGGGCCCGGCGGTCTCGGGGGTGATCCTCCAGCTCGGGTCCTGGCGGCTGCTGTTCGCGGTGGTGCTCCCCATCGCCGCGTTGATCGCGTGGAGCGGTCTGCGGCAGCTCAGGAACGTCGGGGAGACCCAGGCCAGCGCCATCGACTGGCTGAGCGTGGTGACCGCCGCCGCCGGCTTCGGCGGCCTGGTCTACGGGCTCAGCCAGTTCGAGGGTGGCGACGTCCGCGTGGCCGCCTCGATCGTGGCGGCGGGCCTGATCGCCATCGCCGTCTTCGTCGTCCGCCAGCTGTCGTTGCAGAAGCGCGGCGTGCCGCTGATGGACCTGCGCACCCTGCGGCACCGCACCTACACGATCGCGCTGATCCTCATGTCGGTCTCCTTCATGGCGATGCTCGGTGCGATGATCCTGCTGCCGCTGTACCTGCAGAACGTCCGGCAGCTGAGCCCCCTGGAGACCGGCCTCCTCGTGATGCCGGGCGGCCTCGCGATGGGGCTTCTCGGCCCGACCGTCGGCCGCCTGTTCGACCGGTTCGGCGGCCGGGTTCTGGTCGTTCCCGGCGCGGTCGGCATCATGTTCGCGCTCGCCGGCTTCACCCAGGTCACGATGACCATGCCGTACTGGCAGCTGCTGGGCCTGCACGCGCTGCTGATGGTGAGCCTGGCCGCGACCTTCACCCCCGTGTTCACCCTCGGGCTCGGCGCGGTTCCCCCGCACCTCTACTCCCACGGCAGCTCGATCCTGAGCACGTTGCAGCAGGTCGCCGCGGCCTTTGGCACCGCGCTCGTGATCACCGTGATGAGCGCGCGGGCCGATGCCCTGAGGTCCGCGGGAACGACGGAGGTGCTCGCCAACCTGGGCGGCATGCGGCTGGCCTTCGTCATCGGCGCGGTGCTGTCCCTGGCCGTGGTGATCACCGCCGTGCTCCTGCCGGCCCGAGCGGACGCCGGAGCCGAGTTCCAGGGACACGGCCACTGAGACAGGCCTGACGACGGGGGGAGCGAATCTGCCGGGTGGGTCGTGCCTGCCCGGCAATCAGCGGATCAGGTCCGCCGGCCGGCGGAGGCCGCGAGCCGATCGGCGAGGGCGATGACGAGGGTGCGCAGCTCATCCGGTCGCTCGATGACGAACCGCCGGTCGAGTGACGCCAGCAGCGGAGGCAGCCAGTCGAGCCGTTCCGCCCGCACCTCGACGCGGAGCCAGCCCTCAGTCTCCGAAGCCACGCCCCCCGTCGGCGGCGGCTCCTCCACGATCGCGACGCTGGCGGGAAACCTGGTGCGGATCTGCTCGACCGTCCCCTGGATTCTGAGGGTCACCTCGTGCCGGTAAGGGGCCTTGGCGAGCCCTGACAGGACGCGCTGCGCCGGATCGATCCCTGCGGTCGGCGGCTCGAACGAGCCGGGCAGGGTTCTGGCGTCCGCGATGCGATCCAGCCGGAAGGTCCGGTCCTCGCCGGCCCCGGGATCCGCACCCGTCACGTACCACCGGCCCGAGTGGGCGACGAGCCCGTACGGGTGCAGCGTGCGTTCGCTGCGCCGGCCGTCGGCGGCGGTGTACCGGATCGAGATCGGCCGACGGTGGCGCACCGCATCGGCGACGGCGAGCAGGACCGTGGTCTGCGGGGCGGGGAACTCGCCGGGCGGAGCCGTGAAGGCGAGGGATTCGAGCACGGCGTCGACCTTACGGGCGAGCCGTTCGGGCAGTACCCGCCGGATTTTCACAGCCGCCGTCTCGCTCGCCGTGCCCGTCGTCGTCGCCAACCCCGCCCGGCGGGCGGCGACCAGGCCGAGCAGCACGGCGAGGGCTTCGTCGTCGCTCAGCATGAGTGGAGGCATCCGGTATCCGACGGCGAGCCGATATCCGCCGTATCGGCCGCGCACCGACTCGACGGGCACGTCGAGGTCGATGAGGTGGTCCACATACCGGCGCACGGTGCGTTCATCCACGCCGAGCCGATCGGAGAGTTCGGCCAGCGTCCGGATGCCGCCCGACTGCAGGAGTTCGAGCAGGGTGAGCACGCGCTGAGTGGGCCGGGCCATACACCACAACTTAGTGCCGATAGTGGGCCGATTCTGTCCAGTATTCGACGTAACTTCTCCTGCGTAGGCCCCGCAGACCAAGGAGATCTCTCATGGATTTCGTCTCGATCCGCGTCATCACAGGCGACCTCGCGCGCCTCGTCGGCTTCTACGAGCGGGCCACGGGTGTGCGGGCCGACTGGTCCGGCGAGGACTTCGCAGAGATCAGGACCGGGTCCGCCACCCTCGCGATCGGTAGCACCCGCACCGTTCCGTTGTTCGCGCCCGGAGCGGCCCGTCCGGCCGGCAACCACTCGGTGATCATCGAATTCCTCGTCGACGATGTGGACGGCGTGCACCGGAACCTGGCCGGGTCCGTCGCGGAGCTCGTGAAGGAACCCACCACCATGCCGTGGGGCAACCGGTCGCTCCTGGTGCGCGACCCTGACGGCAACCTCGTCAATTTCTTCACCCCCGTCACGCCGGCCGCCATCGCGAAATTCGCTCGCTGACGTCGGAGAAACGACCGCCCGGCAGGCCGCTGCAGGGCGAATCGCACCGATAACGCTCCCGGAATGGGGGCTCGTCAATCTCACCGGTGGCCTGTTACTGCTCCGTATGGTGGTGCAGGCCGAAGGGACGGACCAGAAATGGTATTCGCGGCTCGTCGCATTCGAGGGCGGCTGCGCCGCCTTCGCGATGTGGATGGCGGTGACCGAGAAAGCCCTTTCGATGATGCACACGCGGGACTGACCGCGACTTCCGGCGATTTTTCAGGTCGGGACGGCGTCTGGCCGGTCAGCCGGACGCCGTCGACCGCTACCGGCGGCGAATCAGCACCAGCCTTGCCCTCTGGCCGATGCTCGGGCGCCGAGCGCCCTCAGGAACCTGTCAACCTGTGCAGGAGCGCCAGCGTGGTGAGGGCGACGCCGATGGGGAGCGCGAGCGCCGGGCTGACCGCCACGGTCGCCCCGGTCTGCACGGAGACGAACACGAGGAGGAGAGCGCGGGAAGAGAGCAGTGCCGGGGGACGTCCCTCGTAAGGCCCGCTGCCCACCACGCGCCTGCGCACCACCCGGCATCTCCGTTGGCCCATGGCCTCATCGGCCCTTCTGCTGGGATGGTCCGTCGTTCCCGGCGGTGTCCTGTGCCGGCGACTCACGAGGCCGCGCCCGAGGCCGTGGCCGAGACCCTGGCCGAACTCCCGGCCCGTGATCTCGGCGATATGGCCGGTGGGACGCGCCGACCGCGAGGCGCAGGGGGTATCTTCAACATCGGTTCATGTCCTTTCGTGCGGTGGAAGCGCGGGGACTGATCGGAACGGCCCTCTGTCTGACCACGGAGGGCCGTTCGTTTTTGCGTGGCTTTGACACGGTGCCACGCTCGATGGCGCTTATCCTCCACCAGCGATCACCTCCGTGCAAGCGCCATCTGCACGTGAGTATGACCGACCAGATGCACGTGCATAACCTTCTCTATCGGGCCGGAGAGCTTTCCGGATTGCCGGCCTGAGCCTGATCGACCTTGGGCAGAGTTCCGTCTTCAGGCGAATTCCCAGCTCATACCGGATGAGCGAGGAAGAGCGTGTGCGGGGCGATGGCGGATGCCTTGCGGTCGGGTCATGCGTCCCGCTGCCCTCTGTGCCGAACACGGACAGGCCGTTCGTCGATCTGCTCGGCCTCACCCTTCCTTTCACCTTGTGCTTCTCCTGGCATCGCGCTCGGCCGACGGGCACGGTCGGGCCTGTCGGGGTTTGCACCTGCTTATGAGCGGCTATATGCACGTGCACGGCGGTTGGCGCGGCAGACTCGGTTACCATGGGCGCCGGACAATTCGATGGCGTACTGTCGAGCCCGGGGCGGTTTGACGTGCGCGGACCCTTATAGAGGCATGGTTTCCCAGGTCAGGTCATCTGCGCGGGAGAGAGTTGATGGCGGCGGTACTCGCAGGAAGCGGATGGCCGGCCGACGGGGATCGCGGTCATTCGGGAAGCGGACCGACTGTCCTGCGCATCACACTGGGCGCCCAGCTACGTCGGCTGCGTGAGGCGAAAGGCATCTCCCGCGCCGCGGCGGGACATCTCATCCGAGGCAGCGAATCCAAGATCAGCCGTCTGGAGCTGGGCCGGAGCCCCTTCAAGGAGCGGGACGTCGCCGATCTCCTGACGTTCTACGGCGTGACGGACGCCGAGGAGCGCGCGGCACTCCTCGACCTGGTGAAGCAGGCCAACAACCCGGGCTGGTGGCACAAGTACAGCGACGTCCTGCCGCCCTGGCTCAACGCCTATCTGGGGCTGGAAGAGGGAGCCTCGGTGATCCGGGGCTACGAGGAGCACGCCGTCCCCCCTCTTCTGCAGACGGCGGAGTACGCCAAGGCGTACCTGACGCTTGCCAATCCAGGCGCGCCTCCGCTGGAGATCGACCGCCGGGTCGACCTGCTGCGAGAGCGTCAGCGGATTCTGTCGGCGGCCGAAGGCCCGGCAGTGTGGACGGTGATCGACGAGAGCGCTCTCCGGCGCCCCACAGTGGGACGCGAGACGATGCGGGGGCAGTTGCGGCACCTCATGGAGATGGGGCAACGCCCCACCGTGACCGTCCAGGTTCTTCCGTACGGTGCCGAGGCCCATGCTCTGGTCGGTCACTCGTTCACCATCCTGCGGTTCGGTGAGCCGGACCTTCCCGATCTGGTCTACCTCGAACAGCTCAACAGCGCGCTCTACATCGACAAGCGCGAGGACGTCGACCTCTACACAAACGCGATGGAGATTCTGTGCGCCCAGGCTCTGCCCCCTTGGACGACGGCTGAGCTGTTGCGGGAGCTGCACGACCTCTTGTGACGCCTCCTCACGCCGCGGGGCCGTCGCCGCCGACGTAGCGCGCGACGGCCCGGGACGGCAACGGGCCGCGCGCCTCGCTCCGGCAATCGGGGCGGCCGTGGACATAGCGCCGGGAGGGGTTGGCGAGGTACAAACGACCCAACACATTTTTCGCGGCTTGATACAAGCCCGCCCACCCGAGAGAGCGCTCTCACGGGCTCCGCAGGGAGGCGGCGGTGTCGGGCCGTCCACCCCCTGAGTAGGCAGGTCGATGACGATCGTGAGCCACCCCGGCACGCGAACGGGCCACCGCGCCCGTCGAGGGACCCCGCACGCGGCGCCGGCATACCCGCCGTCCATCCCCACGTCCTCCGTATTCGGCATGGAGCGGGAAGGGCGGACCGCATGACGCCCCAGCCTTCCGGCCGCCGCCGGGCCGGCCTCGTGTTCGCCGCCGGCCTCCTGATGACGGCCGCCGCGACGTCCGTGGCGGCCCCGGCCGCCGTGGCCACCCCGTACAAGCCGGGCGCCGCCCCGCACAACCAGGGCGCCGCGAACCTGGGTCCGAACGTCACCGTCTTCGACCCGAGCATGCCGGTCGCCGACATCCAGGCGACCCTCGACGCGGCCAACGCCGCCCAGGTCGACAACGAGATGGGCACCACCCGGCACGCCTATCTCTTCAGGCCCGGCACGTACGGCACGGCGGAGCATCCGCTCCAGATCAAGGTCGGGTACTACACCGAGATCGCCGGTCTCGGCGCCTCCCCCGGGGACGTCGTCATCAACGGCAAGGTCGAGGTCTACAACCGCTGCCTGGAGAACAACGGCACCGGCAACTGCCTCGCGCTCGTCAACTTCTGGCGCACGCTGTCCAACCTGTCGATCAACGTCAACGGGGCCGGGCAGGACGACTGCCGCAAGGGGGCGAACTTCTGGGCCGTCTCCCAGGCGGTCTCGATGCGCCGTCTCAACGTCACCGGCGGCACGTTGTCGCTGATGGACTACTGCACCGCCGGCCCGCAGTACGCCAGTGGCGGTTTCATCGCCGACTCCAGGCTGCCGTCCGTCACGAACGGCTCACAGCAGCAGTGGCTGACCCGCAACACCGAGATCGCCGGCTGGTCCAACGGCGTGTGGAACCAGGTCTTCTCCGGGGTCGTCGGAGCGCCGGACGAGAGCGGTTTCCCCAACCCGCCGTACACGACGCTCGACACGACGCCGGTCAGCCGGGAGAAGCCGTACCTGTTCGTGGACGCGCAGGGCAGGTACAACGTGCGGGTGCCCGCCGCGCGGAAGAACACGCGAGGCGTCTCCTGGGCGAACGGCCTGACCCCGGGCCGTACGCTGCCGATCGGCGACTTCTTCGTCGCCAGGCCGTCGGACTCCGTGCAGACCATCAACAGCCAGCTCGCCCGGGGCAGAAACCTGCTGCTCACGCCGGGCGTGTACGACATCGCGCGGAGCATCGAGGTCAAGCGTCCCGGCACGGTGATCCTCGGCCTCGGGCACGCCACGCTCACCGCCGTCCACGGCTCGACCCCCATCGACGTCGCGGACGTCCCCGGCGTCGTCGTCGCGGGCGTGACCATCGACGCGGGAACGGAGAGGTCGCCGGTCCTGCTGCGGGTCGGCAGGGGGCACGGCGGGCACCGGACCTCGGCGAACGACCCGACGACCCTGTCCGACGTGTACTTCCGCGTCGGCGGGCCGCACGTCGGCAAGACCGACGTCGCGCTCCAGGTCGACAGCGACGACGTGCTCATCGACCACACGTGGGTGTGGCGCGCCGACCACGGCGTCGAGGGCTTCACCGACACGCAGCGCTGGCAGACCAACATCGGCCGTTACGGCGCCGTCGTCAACGGCGACCACGTCACGGCGACCGGCCTGTTCGTCGAGCACTTCCAGCGCTACAACACGGTCTGGAACGGCGACGACGGCACGACGATCCTCTACCAGAACGAGCTGCCGTACGACCCGCCGACCCAGGCCGACTGGATGAACGGCAAGGTCGAGGGCTACGCCGGTTACAAGGTCGGCGACCGGGTGCGGACGCATCGCCTGTACGGCGGCGGTGTCTACGTCTTCAACCAGAACAACCCGTCGATTCACACCGAGAACGGCTTCGAGGCGCCCCAGACCCCGGGCGTGCGGTTGCACCACATCATGACGGTCAACCTCAGCGCGGGCACGATCGACCATGTCGTCAACGGTGTCGGCGACGCGGCCGACACGACCAAGGTCGGCGCGCCGGTGTACATCTCCGACTACCCGGCCCAGTAACAGGAAAAGGAACCCCGGAAAGGTGCGGGCCGTACGCGGTCCGCACCTTTCTCGGGGACGGCTGGCCGGAGACCGCTTCGAGCCGACACGTACGCCCGTGTGGAGAACGCCCTCCCACGGAATCTACTTTTCCCGGCCCGGGAAGGGCGGCAGCTCACCCAGGTCGGCGGCCTCCGGCGGCGGCTCGCCCCGGCGCCGCCGGGAGGGGGGAGGAACGCGCAGCACGATCTTGAGCACCTGAACGGCGCGCGTCTGGCGCTTGGCGGACGGCGCCCAGAGGGCGGTCAGACCGGCGGCCACGACGACGACGGCCATGGCGACAGGCACGATTGAGGCACCCATTCCCACGGTCTTGAAGAACTCGGTCACGGAGCCCTCCTGGCAGCGCGAAGCTCGCCAGAGGTCTCTCCCGCCCGCCGTGCGACCGGACCGGCGGCCCCGGGTGCCGACACCGTAATGACGGGACCGTCGCGAAGGGATACTCCCCCCTGCTGTACGGCTAGCGTAAGGGCTCGGGCCGCTGCCGGACCAGCGATACTTCAGTCACCACGGTGTCCGGCCGGCGGCTCGCACCGGCCGGACGCCGTCGATCGTTCCGGCCGTGTGCGGACGTACGGCCGCACACGGCCGGTGGGTAGGTCAGCCGGGCACGCCTAGTGGTCGTGGCCGCAGGAGAGGCGGGCCTTCTCCAGCTCGTCGGCGTCGTTCCACCAGAAGGCCGCGGTGCTCGGATGGGCGGGCACGCGGGCCCTGACCTTGCCCCGGGGCGCCGAGACACCGAGCGCATCGGCCTGGTCGGTCGTCGTCGAGGACGGGTACGGGGCGAGCAGCTGCTCGACCGCGTGGTGCCTCCCGCCGACGACGACGGCGGTGACGTTCGCGGCGTCCTCGATGCGGGACAGGGGATCGCCGTCGACGATGGCCAGGTCGGCGTACATGCCCCTGCCGATCCTGCCGAGCGGCTGGCCGAGGAACGTCCCGGACGTGCTGGTCGCGGTACGCAGCGTCTCCAGCGGGGTCAGGCCGTACTTGACCATGGCCCGCAGGTTCATGTGCAGGCTGACCGCGAGGTGATCGATCGGTGAGTCGGTGCCGGCGGTGACGACGCCGCCGCCGCGGATCATCGCGGCGAACTGCGCGACGTGATTGGCCAGGGCCGCCCGGAGCACCGTCTGATCGGTGGTCTGCGCCGACGTGACGGACGCCTGGAGCGCCGCCATCCGCCAGTTCGGGTAGAGCCGGCGGACCCGTTCGTCGGTGACCAGCGAGGTGTCCTCCTTGTAGAGGGTGCTGCAGTTGAACAGGGTCGGGGTTCTGGCCATCTTGGACGCGTTGAACATGGAGATGACGTCGGAGTAGGCGGAGCCGACATTGGTGACGGTGCGCGAGTAGCCGAACCGGTTGGTGGCGCCGTAGTGCTCGGTCTGGTCGCCGCCCATCGCGATCGCCGGATAGTGGTAGTGGGACGTGACTGGTTTGCCCTTGCGGTGGGCCCATTCGATGATTTCCTTGTGCCACACGACCGGCAGCCGCACGTACGCCTTCATGAGGTCGTAGTCGAGGCTGGCGGCCCGTTCGAGCTCCAGCCGCAGTTGCTGGTGGGAGAACGTCGGGCGCATGAAGTTGTAGTAGATGCGCGGCCCGTCGATGGCCTCCCCGGTGGCCAGATAGCGCGGTGCGAGCCGGGCGCCGGACTGGACCGACTCGCGTTCTTCGACCATGTGGTACGCGGGCGAGCCGGGTGAGCGGGTCGTCGTGATGCCGAGGGCGAGCCACAGCGGCCCCTGGCGGGATCCGTAGGCGTAGCCCTGCATCTCGCGGTGGTGGTGGATGTCGATCAGGCCGGGCATGACGAACTTGTCGCTCGCGTCGATCAGCGTGCCGGGCCGTCCGTCGCGGTGCGGCTCGACCGCGACGATGCGCTGGCCGCGCATGATGACGTCGACGTCGCGGGCGACGCCCGCGGAGACGCCGTCCCACATTCGGCCGGCGTGGACGACGACCTGGTCGGCGGGACCGGGGTCGTTGCGCCAGGTCAGCGGTACCGGAATGGATCGTCCGGGCCTGCCGTCGATGCGGACGGTCTTCAGCCGCCCGCCGTTCAGGTAGAGCAAGGAGGCGGAGTCGCCGGCCCATGCCGGGGCGTCGGACAGCTCTTGGGTCACCTGGCGGGCGGGGCCGGTGGGCCGTCCGGTCTTGTCGACCGGCAGGACCCATAAGAGCGATTCCATGGCGAACGCGAGCATGGTGCCGTCCGGCGACCAGACGGGGCCGTCGTCGCCGCGGGTCTGCAGCGACCGGTGCGGGGCGGGGTCGACGTACGTGCCCGCGCCGGTGGCCCGGTCGACGAGGAGGATCTTGGACAGCCCCTCGCGGTACCGTCGCGAGTACGGCACGACCGCGGCGAGGGCGATGGTCTTCCCGTCGGGCGACCAGGTCGGCCGGCCCGGTTCGAAGGTGGCGCCGAAGACCTTCTGGATGTCGCCGGTGCCGACGTCCAGGACCCACAGCGCGCCGTCCTGGTCCAGGTAGGCGATCTCCTTCCCGTCGGGTGACCACCGGACCGACAGGGCCGCGGAGTCGGTCAGGCGGGTCAGCTGCCGGTCGGTGCCGGCGGCCAGATCGCGGACCCAGATGTTGAGGGTGCCGGTGCGGTCGGTGACGAACGCCAGCCGCCGCCCGTCCGGGGAGAAGTCCGGGTCGGCCTTCCACCACCGGTCGCGGAACAGCGGGACCGGCCTGCCTCCGATCCGCATCGTGTAGATGTCGTTGAGGGCGCGGAACGCGATGGTGGACCCATCCGGGGAGACGGCCGGGCTGCCGATGCCGACGACCGGGAACGACCCGGGCGCGTCGAACACGCGGACGTTCTTCTTGTACTTCGGGGTGGTCACGGTCAGCGCGGCGGTGAAGCCCACCGTGCCGGCGGACGTGGAGCCGAGGCGGCGGGTCCGGATGGTGCCACCGGAGGTGTAGAAGTAGCGCCCGTCCGCGGCGAACCGCGCCCGGAACGGGAAGACCTCCTCGCCGATGACGAGCGGGCCCGCGGTGCTGGCCAGGGAGTTCACGCCGGCGTTGAAGAGGTGGTAGGCGATGTCGGTGCCGTTCGGCAGCCACGACGGCTGGTGGACGACCTGACCGGTGGGTACGGTGACTGCGGTGCTGCGGGCGCCGGTGGCGACGTCGACGACGTCGATCCTGGTGTCCGAGACGACGAACGCGACTTTGGTCCCGTCGGGTGACCAGACCGGCTCGTACTCCTCGGCGGACGTGTCCGCCAGCGCGCGGGTGGCGCCGGTGGCGACGTCGAGCAGGTGGATCCCGTAGCTGCCGCCGGCATCGGAGGAGTAGGCGATGGTGCGTCCGTCGGGGCTGTACCGGGGCTCGCGGTGGTCGTACGGGCCGGTGGTCAACTGGGTGATCGCGGATCCGTCGGACCGGATCTTCCACAGGTTGAACACACCGTCGCGGTACGACTGGAACACGATGGTGGAACCGTCCGGAGACCAGTCGGGCTGGGCGATGTCGTACAGATCGCTGGTGAGCCGGCGGGCGGTGCCGCCGGAGGCGGAGCAGACCCACAGGACGCCGAGCATGTCGATGGCGAGCAGGCGGCCGTCGGGTGAGGGGGCGACGGCGAAGTCGGTGCCGGAGGCGACGGAGGTGCCGCCGCCGTTCCGGGCCTCGTCCGCTCGGGCGCGGCCGGCTGTGGCGGGGATCAGCGAGGCGGCGAGGGCGGCTCCCGCACCGGCCAGGACGGCCCGGCGGGACGGACGGAAGGGCGATTCAGTGGAGAGAGGTGCGTCGGGGGATGCCGGGGTGGGGGGCACCGACAACTTTTCCTCCTACATTTCGCGTCGTCGATCATCTTGGTGCGATCCTCGAATCATGACCTTTGACGCGGATCTTTCATAGGAGTCAGAGAAATTCGGTGCTATGAGCGGGCGAAGGACGATATGGGGTTCTCGCGCCCGCTCAGCCGAAGTCAGCGGAGGCCGGCGAAGAGGTCGTCCTCCTGGTCGGGGGTGGCCACCCGGGACGTCTTCCTGATGAAGAACTCGTGCGAGAAGGCCTGGTGCTGGGCCTCGGGGGACATCTGCAGCATGGGGATGTTCTCGCCCTGGCTCGCGTGGGCCCGCAGGGCCTTCATCTTGCGCTCCACGTACGGCGAGACCTCGACGACGGAGGTGATCAGCTCCTCGGGGGTGCCGAAGTCCTCGGGGATCTCGAAGTCCTCCGGGGCCATGCCGCTCTCCTGGAGGAACTCGAACATCCGCTGGATCCGCTCACGCGGCACGGCGATGTAGTACAGCTTGTCCGGGATGCCGGTCAGCTCCGCCGCGGCGACCGCGATGCGGTGGGCCTGGATGTGGTCGGGGTGCCCGTAGTTGCCGTTCTCGTCGTAGGTGACGATCACCTGGGGCCGGTAGCGCTCCATGAGCGCGGCGAGCCGGGCGGCGGCCGTCTCGACCGGGACGTTGGCGAACGCGTCGGCGTGCCTGTTGCCCTCCCATCCGACCATGCCGGAATCGCGGTAGCCGAGCAGTTCGAGATGGTCGATGCCGAGGTGGGCGACCGACTCGCGCAGTTCGCTCAGCCGCTGCTCGGCCACCGCCGCGTCGTCGTGCCCGGGCTCGCCCGGCTTCACCCCGCCGGGGCCGTCGCCCTGCTCGCCGTTGGTGCAGGTCACCAGGACCGTACGGATGCCTTCCTGGGTGTACTTCGCCAGGACGCCGCCGGTGCCCATCACCTCGTCGTCGGGGTGGGCGTGCACGGCCATCAGGGTGAGTCTCGAATCCATTACATCCCCCGTGGTGTCGTTTACCGTCACCTGGACGACCCTATATCTCGGCTTGATCCTCAGAGCGGGAGGGAACCGGCTCATCGGCGGCCGGGCGGGGCGCCGGGGTCATGCGGCCCGCCACGAGCCACCAGACGAGGAGCAGCGCCAGGGCCAGGACCACGGCGAAGGGCGGCAGGGTCCACACGCCGACGCCCTGCGCGATCGCCCCGGCCAGCCAGGGGAACACGGCCCCGCCGACCACCGACACGCCGTTCAGCAGCCCGATCGCCGTGGGCACCAGCCGGGGCACGGTGAGCCGGGGCGCCACGGCCATCGTCGTGGGGAACACGGGCCCGAGCCAGAAGCCGAGCAGCACGAAGCTCACGCTGGCCACGGCGGCGCCCGGCGCGATCCAGGCCAGCAGCGCGCTCACGGTGATGCCGGCCAGGCACACGTAGGTCATCCCGGTCGCGGTCATGCCGAGCCTGGTGGCGGCCGGGCTGATGAGGAAGCGGCCGAGGGCGAGCCCGAGCCAGTAGCCGGAGACGGTGTATCCGGCGATCAGGTCGCCCTGCCCGTGCTCCTCCACCAGGAAGCTGAACCCCCAGTTGCCCACGCTGATCTCCAGGCCGACGTACACGGCCAGGAACACGGCGCCCAGCAGGACGGCGGGCTGCCGTGAGACGGCGGTCAGCAGGCCGGGACGCTCCGCCGGTTCCCCGTCCGCGGCGGGCGACGGGATCTCGCGGGCGGGCAGGGTCAGCCAGAACCCGGCCAGCAGCGGCAGGCTCACCAGGGCGAGGACCAGCCACACGGCCGTCCACGGCAGGAAGCTCAGGATCCAGGTGGCCAGCAGCGGCCCGAGCAGCGCGCCGACGCCGAAGAAGGCGTGCAGGCGGTTGAGCAGCGTCGTCGCTCCGGGCCGTTCGGTGAGGTAGGCGTTGAGCACCGATTCGAGGATGCCCGTGCCGTACCCGGCCAGGATCTGGACCGCCACGAAGGCCGCGAACGGCGGGCGTACGGCGGTGTAGAGGCCGGCCAGGGCGAAGACGCCGCCGCCGACGACGAGCGAGGTGCGCACGCCGAACCGGTGGATCAGCCAGCCGGCGGTCGAGCCCGCCAGCATGAACCCGGCCGAGAAGGTGAAGAACTGGGTGCCGACGGTGGCCTTGTCGAGGCCGTAATCGTCGATCTGCGCGGGCAGCAGCACCCCGCCGACGCCCGCGCTCAGGCCGACCAGGACGAAGGTGGCGTAGGCGAGGGCGACCGGCACCCACGAGTCACGCCGCAGTGCGGACACCCGACCTCCCGCGATTGACGAGCAGCCTGCCGACCACCCGCGGCGCGGGAGCATCGGTCCGTGATCACCGATGATCCCGTTGCGGCGAAATGCTACTTGCCATACCCGTCGGCTTTAAAGGGGTTATGGGCGGTTACGTGGTGAAAGCTGAAACCTCAGAGGGCCGCCGGCAGTGCGAAGAGAGTGAAGAGGGTGGGATCCCCGAACACGACGTTCCGGGCGACGCCGCCCTCGGTGATCTCGAGGACCTGGAGGGAGTGCGCCCTCAGGACGCCGTCACCGCCGTCGACATAGGCGGCGAGCGCCGGCTGCCCGTTCGCCCGGGTCGGCACCATCCGCCAGGGGCCGCGACGGCCGCAGACCCAGCGGATGAAGCGGCCGAAGTCCTCGCGGCCGGCGAACCATGAGAGGAACGGCGGCATCTCCAGGACGGCGTCCTCGCGCAGCAGCCGTTCCAGGGTCTCGACGTCCGCCTTCTCGAACGCCGCGACGTACCGGTCCAGCAGGTCGCGGCAGGCGGGGTCGTCCGGCTCCGCGAGGTCGTCCTCGGCCGCGCCCACCCGGGCGAGCTGGGCGCGAGCACGCTGCAGAGCGCTGTTGACGGCGGCGACCGAGGTGTCCAGCAGATCGGCGACCTCGCTCGCCCGCCAGGCGAGCACCTCCCGCAGGATGAGCACCGCCCGCTGACGCGGCGGCAGGTGCTGCAGCGCGGCGACGAACGCCAGCCTTATCCCGCCGCGGGACGCGACGACCGCGGCCGGGTCGACCAGCGCGTCCGGAATGGGCTCCAGCCAGGTCACCTCCGGTAGCGGTCGCCCCGGTCCCGCCTCCGGATCGTCGCCGGGGCCGGCGAGCCCGGACGGCAGGGCCCTGCGGCCGCGCTGTTCGAGCGCGGTGAGACAGGCGTTCGTGGCGATGCGGTAGAGCCAGGTGCGTGGGGAGGCCCGCCGCTCGTCGTAGTCGCCCGAGGCGCGCCAGGCCCGCAGCATGACCTCCTGCAGCAGGTCCTCCGCGTCGTGCGCCGAGCCCAGCATCCGGTAGCAGTGCGCCATCAGCTCACGCCGGTGGGGCCCGGTGATCCGCTCGAATTCCTCGTCACTCCACATGCGCTCTCCCGCGTCGCGTCGCCGTCACGGGTGTCTACCGCCGCGCCCGGCGGAACTCATCGGTGGGTTCTCATCGATGAGTTCTCCATCCGGCCCCGGTAGGTACCGGCGACCACCGCGGAAGAACCACGGGAAAGGACGCGGATGACGCCCAGCCACACCACCGCCGGACGGCCATGGCCGATGCTGGCGGTTCTGCTCGCCGGCCAGTTCATGGGACTGCTCGACCTCTACATCGTCAACGTGGCGATCCCCCGGATCGGCGCCGACCTGGGGGCGTCCGGGGCCACCCTGCAACTGGTCGTCGGCGGCTACATCATCGCGTACGCGACGTTGCTGATCACCGGTGCCCGGCTCGGCGAGCTGTGCGGCAGGCGCCGCATGTATCTGATCGGGGTCGCCGGCTTCACCGCGGGCTCGCTGCTGTGCGGGCTCGCACCGGACATCGGCACGCTGATCGCGTTCAGGTTCGTCCAGGGGGCCGCGGCGGCGGTCATGGTGCCGCAGATCATGAGCGTGATCCAGGCGCGCTTCACCGGCAGGGCCAGGGCCACGGCGCTCAGCGCGTACACCGCCGTGCTCTCGGCCGGTTCGGTCGTCGGGCTCGCTCTGGGCGGGGTGCTGGTCGGCGCCGGCTGGCGGCCGGTGTTCCTCGTGAACGTCCCCGTGGGTGTCCTGCTGACGCTCGCGGTGCCCCGGCTGGTGCCGCCTGACCTCCCGTCCGCGGGGCCGAGCGGGTCGCGGCGGCTCGACCTGCGCGGTCTCGCGCTCGCACTGCCCGCCACGCTCCTGCTCGTGCTGCCGCTCGTGCTGGGCCGGGAGTCCGGCTGGCCGAAGTGGACATACGCCTCGATCGCCGTGGGGGTCGCGCTCGCCGTCGTGTTCGTCGTGGCGCAGCGGCGCACGGCGGCCAGGGGCGGCGACCCGCTGCTCAACGTGGACGTGCTGCGCGTGACCGGCATGCCGTCGGGCCTTGTGACACTGGTCGCGCTGATGGTGGCGTACGGCGGGTTCCTGTTCACCTTCGCCCTGCACCTGCAGAGCGTGCTCGGGGAGAGCCCGTTGCGGGCCGGGCTCACGTTCCTGCCCATGGCGGCGGCGTTCGGGCTGGGCAGTTTCTACTGGCGCAGGCTGCCGAGGCGGATCCACCACCTGCTGCCGGCGGCCGGACTGGCGCTCAACGTCCTCAGCGCGTCGTGCCTGGCCGTCTCGGCGGCGGGTGGCACGGCGATGTGGGCCGCTCTGGTGGTGTACGGCGCGGGGCTGGGCGTCTCCACCAGCCTGCTCGCCCACGCCCTGGTCCACGTGCCGCCCGCCCGCGCCGCCGACGCGAGCGGCCTGCTCACCACGACCATGCAGTTCGGCCAGCTCAGCGGAGTGGCGGTGTTCGGCGCGGTGTTCCTCGCCCTGGCCGACCCGCCACGGCCGGAGGCCATGGGAGCGATCGCCTGGTGGCTGGCGCTGGCCGCGGCGACCGGCATGGCGGGGGCCGTCGCCCTGGCCCGCGCAGTCGCGCCGCGCGCCCGTCAAGTACCCCCCACTTTGGGGTGATTTGTGGTGGTTTACGTAGCCTGAAGTCCTGGGAGAGGGGAGTCGCCATGCCCGATCCAGCGGACGCGACCGTGTTCTTCGTGGGTAACGCCACCATGATCATCCGATCACATGGGTTCACCCTGCTGACGGATCCGAACTTCCTGCACCGGGGACAGTGGGCCCGTCTCGGCTACGGCCTGCGCACCCGCCGGCGTACCGAGCCCGCGATGCAGGTCACGCAACTGCCACCCGTGGACCTGGTCGTCCTGTCGCACATGCACGGCGACCACTGGGACGCCATCGCCCGCGACGGCCTCGACAAGGACCTGCCGATCGTCACCACCCGCCACGCCGCGCACCGGCTAAGGCGTCAGGGGTTCCATCGGGCCATCGCCCTCGACCCCTGGGAGTACCACTTCGTGCGCCGCCACGACGCCACGCTGACGGTCACCGCCACACCCGCCCGGCACGCCCCGGGCCCCGTCGACAGGCTGATGCCGCCGGTCATGGGCAGCGTGCTCGACTTCGCCCACGCCGGGGAGGTGGACCTGCGCATGCACATCAGCGGCGACACGATCATGGACCCGTGCCTGGCCGAGATACCGCGCCGCTTCCCGGACATCGACGTGGGCGTCGTGCACCTCGGCGGCACCCGGATCCTCGGCGTCACGGTGACGATGGACGGCCCCCAGGGCGCGGAGTGGCTGCGGCTGATGCAGCCGGAGTCGGCCCTGCCCGTGCACTACGACGACTACGAGGCGTTCGCCTCGCCGCTCAAGGACTTCCAGCAGTACGTCCGGCGGGCGGGGCTGTCCCACCTCGTGCACTACCTCATGCGCGGCGAGACCTACCGCCTGCCCGTACGGCAGGCCGGACTGCGCCCGCACCGCCCGGTGACCGGTCCCGGCCGGGGCGCCGGCCCGCCGTACGGCTGAGCGCGCGGCGTCACCTGCGCTCGGGACGGCGTACGGCGAAGGCGATCACGAGGTAGGGCACGGCGGCGACGGCGAAGAGCGGCCCGGGGCCCGCCCACATCGATCCGGCGGCGTAACCGCCGTAGACCGTCAGGCAGACGATCTCGACGCCGACTCCGGCCATCGAGGTGACGGTGGCCCGGGCGCCGTCCGAGATCTCGTCCTGGAGTCTCGCGTCCAGCGTCGCCGAGGCCCACTGGACCAGGCCGAAGGCGACGGCCACCAGCGTGACCGCCGCGGGGTGGCGCGCAGCGGCCCCCGCCGCCCCGGCGGCCAGGCAGACGGCGGCGAGCACCAGGGCCGGTGCGAGCGCGCCCTGTCCGCGCCCGGCGAACCACCCGCCGGCCATGCCGCCGATGCTCACCAGAAGCACGAGCAGCGGCACCGCCCCGGCGGACACCCCGGTGGCCTGGGCGAGCAGGGGCAGGTACTCCTCCATCGCCCCGATGACCGACATCACCGACAGGACCGTGATCGCGCGGCGGATCGCCGGCCCTTCGCGCACCTGGGCGAGGCCCTCCCGCAGGACGGCCACGGGGTTCGCCGGACGAGGGCTCTCGTCGCGGCGGCGTGACTCGGGGAACGTCAGTGCCACGACGGCACAGAGCAGTGTCACGAGCACACTGGCCAGACCCGCCGCGCGGAGGCCGCCCGCGGCGAGCACCGGCGCCGCGAGCGCGGTGGCCGCCGTGATCGCCGTCGTGCCGACCGCGGCCGACCGGCCGACGAGCACGGGGTAGCGGTCCGTCCCGCCGTGCCGCCCGAGTTCCTCGTACACGAGGGCCTGGAGGGTGCCCGAGCGCAGCGAGCTCCCGGCGCCCCACAGCACGAAGCCCAGCGCGAACGACCAGTAGGAGGGGACGAACGTCCACAGGGCGTACCCCACGCCCGTGAGGAGGGGTGCGGCGGTGAGCAGCGCCCGGCGCGAGACGAGGTCGGCCCACACTCCGGACGGGATCTCCAGCACGAAGCCGGTGACGGACCAGATCACGAACAGCGAGGAGATCTGGGCGGGCGACAGCCCGGTCTCGGCGAACAGCAGGGCGTACACCGGATAGAGGACGATGAAGTCCTCGAAGAACGCGTAGGCGTACAGGCGGGCCGCGAGGGCCCGTTCGGGTGAGCGTCAATGTCGCCAGGTCATGCCCGGCACCCTAAGGTCACGCCGATCCGCTCCGCATCGGGTTTTTCCCGCGCGGACCCGCTCATGGGCTGACAGCCAGGAGCAGGAACGCGGCGAACAACGTGAGGTGCACTCCGGCCTGCAGCAACGTAGCCCGGCCGGGTACCACCGTCAGCGTGGCCACGACGACCGTGAGGCCGAGCAGCACGATGTGCGTCGGGCCGAGACCGAGCAGCAGGGGCCCCTCCAGCCACAGCGACGCCGCGGCGATCGTCGGGATGGTGAGGCCGATGCTCGCCATGGCCGAGCCGAACGCCAGATTCAGGCTGACCTGGACCCGGGCCCGCCGCGCCGCGCGTACGGCGGCGAGGGTCTCCGGGAGCAGCACCAGCAGCGCGATCACCACGCCCACGGCGGCCTGCGGAAGCCGTGCCGTACGCACGACCGTCTCGATGGCGGGCGCCTCGATCTTCGCCAGCCCGACCACCGCGATGAGCGCCGCCAGCAGCAGCGCCAGGCTGACCATGGCCGCGCGGTTGGAGGAGAGATCCGCGTGCTCCGCCTCGCCCCCGTGTCTGCCCCCCTGCCTGCCGCCGCGCTCGCCGGTGGTCTCGACGGGCAGGAAGTATTCGCGGTGCCTGATCGTCTGGGTGAGGACGAACAGGCCGTACAACGTGATCGAGGCGACCGCGGCGAACGCGAGCTGGGCCGGGGCGAAGGCGGGACCCGGCACGGTCGTGGTGAAGGCGGGCAGCACGAGGCTCAGCGTCGCGAGCGTGGCGACGGTGGCCAGGGCTCCGCCGGTTCCCTCGGCATTGAAGACCGCCACCCGCCGCCGCAGCGCCGCCATCAGCAGTGACAGCCCGACGATGCCGTTGCAGGTGATCATCACGGCGGCGAACACCGTGTCGCGGGCGAGCGACGACGCGGCCGGGCCGCCGGACACGGTGAGACTGATGATCAGCGCCACCTCGATCACCGTCACCGCCACCGCGAGGACCAGCGACCCGAACGGTTCTCCGACCCGATGCGCGATGACCTCCGCGTGATGCACGGCCGCGAGCACCGCGGCCGCCAGGAAGATCGCCGCGATCGCGACGACGAGGGGAGGGATCGTCCGGCCCCATGCCAGGGCGAGCACGATCACGGCGAGGATCGGAGCGGTCGTCGTCCAGGTGGTGGCCAGTCTGCGGAAGAACAGATTCACGCTCTTCATCCTGCCCAGATGGAGCGATTTACGATGATTCGTACATTTATGTCCGATCTGGGGATGGCGGCCGGTCCGCCGCCGGTGCGGGCAGGCGCCGAGGCGGCCCGGGCTCACGGCCGTGCCGGTCCGCGCGGCGTACGGCGGTGCGGGTCAGAGTTGTGCGGTGTCGGGCCGTCTGGTGTCAGAGCCGCGTGGCGTCAGGGCTACGTGGTCCTAGTTGTGCGGTCAGAGGTGCGCGGTGTCAGAGCCGTCTGGTGTCAGAGCCGTGGGGTGTCAGAGCTGGCCGAGCAGCCAGCGTGGTCCGGTGACGAGGGCACCGAGGGCCGTCACCCGCTCGCGCAGCCCGCGGTCGGCGGTGACGACGAGCGCCGTCTCCCATGGCCGCACGTCGCGCACCGTCTCCACGATCGCGTCGTCCCCGCTGCCCCCGGCCAGCACGACCGACATGTCCCCGTTCACCGGCCCGGGGTCGGCGGCCCTGGCCGCGGCGCCCTCCAGCACCGCGAGCATCCGGGGGAACCACCGCGTCAGCGCCGGCACGCCTTCCGGCATGTCGCCCACGCCCCGCGCCGTCAGCGCGATCAGCTCGTTGAGCAGGCGGTTCGCGGCGCCCGCCCGGTCCTTCCACCAGCCGTGCTCGGCCCGCGCCCCGATGATGTTGGCCACGTCGAGGACGACCACGACCGGGCTCAGCGCGGCCCGGATCAGCGGCCAGGAGTCGGCGAAGCCCGGATGCAACCGCTTGGCGGCGACCTCGTCCGCGGCCACCCACCGCATGTCCAGGCTCTCGCCGTTCGCGGGCGCGGCGTCGAGCAGCCCGTCCGCCTCCGCGATGACGGTCTGGAACGACCAGCCGCCGTGGTCGTCGACGTAGAGTCCGCGTACCCGGACGAGATCGGCGCTCAGCGCCGCCTCCTCCCGCGCCTCGCGCAGCGCGCCGGTGACAGCGTCTTCGTGGCTGTCGCGGGCCCCGCCGGGCAGGCCCCAGGTGCCGCCGTGATGGCTCCACCAGGCCCGCTTCTGCAGCAGCACGTACGGCATGCCGTCCAGCGTGTGGTGGACGGCGAGCAGACCGGCGGCGCCGTGCAGTCCCCAGTGCTGGTGTCCCAGCGAGCACAGGGCCCAGCCGTCGCCGTCCATCGCCGCCATGTCCCCATTTTGGCGCAGCCAGGGAAAGCCCCGGTCATGCGGTGCGGAGCCGAACTCACCGCTCCCGGCGTCACCAGTGGTCGACGGGCACCTCCACCCCGGCGGACAGGTCGAAGAGGGTGGCGCCGTCGGCGAGGCGGATCACCTGGATCTGTGTCGCGAAGCGGAGACCGCGAAGGCGAATGGCGGCCTCGTGCGCCCTGCGCGGGAAGTGGTAGCGGTCGGCCGCGCGGCCACCGGGAGCGGGCCGGACAGAACGGACTTCGAACCGGTCGGGGGGCCACAGATGGGGCAATGGAGCAGATTGCTGCCAAGCGGACATGTCTCTCCTGTCTCGCCGTTGAGAACAAGCAGTTGACCGGTCGGGCGCGCGTGATCGCCACAGCGTGACGGCGTCGTAGGCCGATCGTTATTAACTGGTAAGCGATCCTTCCCAAGCTGGAGTCCGTAGCCCGTTAGCGTTTGAGCCCTCACTCGTGATTCCCCTTTATCCGGAGAATCAGGAGATGTCATATCTGGAGAGACGCCCGCTTCTGCGGCCGGAGAAGCGGGCGTTGTCCTCCACCCCTCGCCCCACCGATCCGGCCCGCCTCCCGCGCGGTCCTCTCCGTGTGCCCGTCCCGGGGTTTCCGGGCCGTGCCGTCTGCGCGGCCGGTGCCGTCAGCGCCCGTTGACCGAGAAGTGCTGGTAGTCCCGGGCGCCCGACCAGGTGCCGCCCCAGCCCCAGCCGATGCTCGCGAAGGCGCGCACCACGCGGTCGCCTCTGTTGATCACGCCGGGCTTCTTCAGCGGCCTGTCCACGAACGCGTCCGCGTTGCGGTGCGCGTTGCTCCCGTCCGCCTCCACGTACGGGTTCTCGCGCGGGTTGAGGTCCACCGCCAGCCCGTACGCGTGGTTGGACCAGCTGCCCGATCCCGTGGCGTTGCGGCAGTTGAAGGCGGAGGTGTTGTCCACCTCGATGGAGTCGAAGTCGCTGCCCTTGTAGACGTCGACGGGCTCCATCCGCCGGATGGGATAACGCATCTCGTACAGCTTCCCGAAGACCGACGCGACGTCCTCGGCCACCGACCTGTTCACCACCAGCGTGCCGGTGTGCGCCTTGTCGTCGAAGCCCCAGTAGGTCATCGTGATCTTCCGCAGGCCGCTCGGCGCCACCGGGCAGCCGGGGCGCCAGGAGTGCCGCAACTCGTCCCGGGACACCTTCTCGATCTTCGAGGAGAAGGCGGGCGGGCCGCTCGGGCTGGGTGTGCCGCCGTCCTCCGGAGCGGACGGGGCGGGCGTCGCCGAGGGCGTCGCGGGCGCGGGCGTGGCGGTTGCCGTGGAGAGGGACGCCGCCGGTGACGTGACGGCGACGGGCACCGACGTCCGGGCGGGTGCGGAGGCGGCGCCTCCGGCCTCGGGGCCTGCCCCGCCGCCACAGCCGGTCACGCCCACCAGCGTCGCTATCATCACCGCTGACCTGCGGTTCTTTAAGAAGCCCATAGGCGCAGAGTACCCGCGCCCGCAGGATGCGCCGACGGTTGTGCACAACCTGTGGATAACCAGCCCGCGAAAGCACATGGCCGATTCGCGCCGGCCTCGCCGTACGGGCCGTCGCCCGGAACCGCCCGGTCAGGTGAAGCCGGCTCGGCCGGCCCGGAAATCGAGGATCGGAAACGTCGGAAGCCGCCGCTAGGGTGGCGTCCGTGATGGAGGAACTGCGCTTCGGCGGGGTGAGCGTGCCGGCCCACGCTTTCTTCGTGGGCCTCGGCGTGGTCCTCGCCAGTGTGGTCTTCGTCCTGGAGGCGCGCCGCAGGGGAGCGCTGCGGGAGGAGTCGCTGGTGGCGGTCACCGGCGCGCTCGTCGGCGGAGCGGTGGGCATGCGGCTGTCCGGCTGGGCCGAGCACCTCGACCCCGCGCTGAACCCCGGGCTCGTCGAGGCGTGGATGTTCGGCGCCCGGAGCATCCTCGGCGGGCTGACCGGCGCCTACGTCGGCGTGCTGGTGGCGAAACGGCTGATCGGCTACCGGGAGCGGACCGGTGACCTGTTCGCCCCCGCCGTCGCGATCGGCATGGCCGTCGGGCGCATCGGCTGTTTCCTCACCGAGGCCCCCGGCCGCCCCACCACTCTTCCCTGGGGCGTCCACGCGCCTGCGACCGTCCCCGAGTGCCCCGGGTGCCTGGCCGGGCAGGCCATGCACCCCTCCTTCCTCTACGAGGTCGTCTTCCAGCTCGCCGCCTTCGGCGCGCTGCTGTGGGCGCGCGGCCGCGTCGACCGGCCGGGCGAGCTGTTCACCCTCTACCTGGGCGCCTACGCCGTGTTCCGGTTCCTGGTCGAGTTCACCAGGGCGAACGAGACGGTCTGGCTCGACCTGACCCGCCCGCAGTGGTTCCTGATGCCGGGCCTGGCGCTCCTCGCCGTCCGGCTGACGTATGGCTGTCGCAAGGGGTTCTACGACAGACTGCTCCCCGGCCGGGGCGAGCGGCCGTTATTGACGGGCGTACGGCTTTCGCCCGCCGGCGAGGAGGAAAGATGAGCACACCCCCCGAGCCGCCCGAGCGGCCCCAGGATCCCCAGCCCCAGGATCCGCAGCCCCAGGACCTCCGGCCCGGCGACCAGCCCCCGCCACCGGAACAGCCCCCGCCTCCCAACCAGCCCCCACCCCCGGGCCGGCCTCCGTACCCCGGCGAGGCGCAGGGTGGTGCGCCCGGTCCCGGCGGTCCGGGCGGTCCGTACGGTCCGGGCGCCGGTTCCAGCCCCGGCGGCACACCCGGGCCTGGCGGCGCACCCGGTCCCGGCGGTCCGTACGGTCCGGGTGGCGGGGCGCCCTACGCGTGGCCGCCACCACCGGCGCGGCAGGAGAACACCACCGGTGTGGTCGTCGCGTTGACGTTCGCGGGGATCGTGCTCGAGGTGATCGTCAACGCGATCCTCGCCGTCGCCACCCTGGCGGCCGCCGACGGCCTCGGCGATCACAAGGAGATGGCGGTCGTGGGCGGGGCCGTGATCCTGGCCGCGATCGTCTTCGGCGGCGGGACGCTGCTGATCCGCCACCGGCAGCCGTGGTCGCGGGGGCTCGGTCTCGGCCTGATGATCGGATGGGCGCTCGTGACGATCGTCACCGCCGGTTTCTGCACCGGCGTCAACACCTCGCTTTACACGGACGGCGGACTGTGACCATGGGAATGCCGCTGCGGGGAGACCGGATCCTCCGCTACGTCAACGCGTTCTGCCCCCGCTGCCACGAGGAGCGGCCGGACCGCCCGCTGGCGGAGGTGCCGCGGCTGTCCGGCTGGCTGGCCGCCCGTGACGGCCGCGTCTACCTGGAGCGCGGCTGCCGGGTCCACGGCATGGTCAGGACCCTGTACGACGAGGACCCGGAGATCCTCGCCTACCTGGAGGAGTGGACCGCTCCCACCAAGGCCCACCTGCCCGACGTCGCGGGCAACTTCGACCCGATCCCCGAGGCGTACCTGCGGGGTCTGCCGGAGATGCAGACGCAGCACACCTGCATCCTGCTGGAGGACGTGGCGGAGGCGTGCAACCTGCGCTGCCCGACCTGCTTCACCGAGTCCTCGCCCGACCTGCGGGGAGTCGTGCCGGTCCGGGAGGTGCTCGCCAACGTCGACCAGCGGCTGGCCCGGGAGAACGGCCGGCTCGACGTGCTCATGCTCAGCGGCGGCGAGCCGACGCTGCATCCCGACCTGCCCGAGTTGCTCGCCGGACTGGTGGCGCGGCCGGTCACCCGCATCCTCGTCAACACGAACGGCCTCCTGGTGGCCAGGGACGACGCCCTGCTCGATCTGCTCACCGAGCACCGCGAGCGCGTCGAGGTCTACCTGCAGTACGACGGCGTGTCCGCCGAGGCGTCCCGGCACCACCGGGGCGGCGACCTGCGGCGGCAGAAGGCGGAGGCGCTGCGCCGGCTGTCGGAGCGGGAGATCTTCACGACCCTGGTGATGACGGCCGCCCTCGGCGTCAACGACGGCGAGATCGGCGACGTGGTGCGCCTGGCCCTCGACACGCCCTACGTCGGCGGCGTGTCGATCCAGCCGCAGTTCGGCTCGGGACGGTCCGGCGTGATCGACCCAATGGACCGGCTCACCCACACCGGCGTGCTGAAGCGCCTCGGCCCCCAGACGGACGGCCTGGTCACCTGGCGGGACCTCACGGCACTGCCCTGCTCGCACCCCCACTGCTGCTCGGTGGGCTACATGGTCAGGGACGACGCCGACCGGTGGCGCTCGCTGACGGCCCTGATCGGCCACGACCGTCTCAAGGAGAACCTCGGCCTGGTCTCGAACCGGATCGCCGACTCGGAGATCCCCCGCCAGCTTCGCATGGCCGTCCAGGAGTCGCTGCTCGGCCTGTTGTCGGAGCAGTCGTCGCTGTCCCACCCCGAGATCGGGAAGGTCTGGCGCGACATCTGCGAGAACTGCGATCTCGGGTTGACGACCCTGCTGACGCTCGCGTCGTCGGTGCTGCCCGGCCGGCAGCGGCGCCTGCGGAAGCTGCTCGGCGAACGGGTCGTCCGGATCACGGTCAAGCCGTTCATGGACATGTCCACGATGCTGGAGGAGCGCCTGACCCAGTGCTGCGTACACGTCGGCACCCACTCCGACCAGGACCAGTGCGCGCCGTTCTGCGCGGTCCAGGCCTGGCCGGCGCTCGCGCGTCAGCGCCTGTCGGCCGTCGCCTCCGCCGACGCCGGTGTACGGCTGCCGCTCGTGGAGATCACGTGAGCCGCCGCGTCGCGGAGCCCGCGTGAGCCCCGGCACCGGGCCGCGAGCGGGTGACCGGCCGGACGACCACCCCACCGGCGTCGCCTATGAGCAGGCCCTCGCCGCCCAGGGCCGTACGCCCGGCCAGGCCCCGGCGGACGGTCAGGCGCAGCCGTACGATCCGCTGAAACTGTGCGTCTACGCCACGGTGGCGCTGCTCGCCTGGGTGTTCGGAGCGTGGGCGGTGCTCGCCTTCGCCGCCCTGGGCGTCGCCGGATACTGGCGGGCCCGCCGCGCGGGGCTCACGAGGAGCAAGTGCTATCTCCGTGACACCCGGCTCGTCCTCGCCTACCTGGGGCTGGTCGCCCTGGCCGCCGCTGCGGCCCTCGTGCTCCCGCACCTGCCCCGCTGAGCCGGCGGCCTGGGTCCGACCGGTGTCCGGCTATCCCGTGAGCCCGAGTTCGCCCGCGCGCAGCCCGGCCTGGAAGCGCGAACCGGCGTCCAGCGCCTCCATGAGCTCGGCGACGCGCCTGCGGTACGTTCGCACCGACAGGCCGAGGTGCCGCGCCGCGGTCTCGTCGGTGTGACCCGCGCCGAGCGCGCGCAGGACGGCCCGGCTGTCCTCGTCGAGGTGCGGCGCGTCGCCGCGCAGGTAGGCGGTCAGCTCGGTGGCCGCGTCCCAGGCGGCCGTGAAGAGGGCGTACACGCCGCTCACCAGGGTGGGCGAGGTGGTGACGGTGAACTCGCGGGGGCCGGGCCCGTCCCGTCCCGCGAGGATCATCACGCGCCGGTCGATGACGATCGTCTCGTGCGGCAGCGGGGTGGAGCTGATCCGCACCTCGACGCCCCTGGCCACGGCCTCGCGCAGGTGCGTCCGCGAGGCCTCGTCGACGAGGGCGACGGGGGTGTAGAGCTTCCTGAAGGCCAGGCCGGAGCTGCCGGGGCCGGGCATCCGCCCGGCCACCGAGTGCCGGGCCCCGGGCTGCGACCAGGTGGCGAGGTCGCGGGCCGCGCACACGAACTCGTGCCGTACGCCGGTGAACAGATGACCGGCCCGGGCCACGAGCTCCGCGTCGCCACGGACGGTGATGACCTGTTCGGCTGTCATCCGCCCATTATGACCCTCCATGACCTGGCGGGAGGCTGGCAGCTTGCTGCCACCGCGTTGGCCGCCGCCTCCCGCCGCGCGAGGCTGACGGCATGACGACTGACACGAACGCCGCGCTCGGCGGCGAGTTCCTCCTCGGCGGTGACCTGCCCGTTCACCGGCTCGGCTTCGGGGCCATGCGGCTGCCGGTCGGCACCTTCGACGGCGCCGTCCGCGACCCCGAGACGGGCGTCGCCGTGCTCCGCCGCGCCGTCGAGCTCGGCGTGGACCACATCGACACGGCATGGTTCTACCGGCGCGGGGGCGTCGCCGCCAACGACCTGATCCGCCGGGCGCTCGCGCCGTACGCGGACGGCCTGGTGATCGCGACCAAGGTCGGCCCGCTGCTCGACGACACCGGGATGCCGACCGGCGAGGCCGGCCCGGACGAGCTGCGCGGGCTGGTGGAGGACAACCTGCGCACCCTCGGCGTGGAACGGCTCGACCTCGTGTACCTGCGGGTCGGCGGCATGGGCGCCCCAGGCGGCGCCTCCGTCTCCGACCGGTTCGCGGCCCTGGCCGAGCTCCGCGAGGAGGGGCTGATCCGGCACCTCGGCGTCAGCAACGTCGACGCCGCCCAGCTCGACGAGGCCCTGTCCATCGCCCCGGTGGCCGCCGTGCAGAACAGCTTCCACGTGCAGGACCGGGGCGACGCCGAGCTGCTGGCCCGGTGCGAGAAGGACGGCATCGCCTTCGTGCCCTTCTTCCCGCTCGGCGGCGGGTGGCGGCCCATCGACCAGACGCGTCTGGCGGCGGTCGTGGAGCGTCACGGGGCGACCGCCCCGCAGATCGCGCTCGCGTGGCTGCTGGCGATCTCGCCCGCGCTGCTCGCGATCCCCGGTACGGGGGTCCTCGATCATCTGGAGGAGAACATGGCGGCGGGACGGATCCACCTGACGCCGGAGGACCTCGCCGCCCTCGAGGACTGAAGCCCTCCTGACTGGAGCCGAACGACGGCGTTTGGCGGAGCTTTTTCACCGAACGCTCGCGCACATGTTCGATGAGGCGCTACAGTCATGGGCACCGGATCGAACACGGGTTCGGTCGAGTCCCGGCAGGTGAGGAGTGTGCGATGGCTGTGCCGACGGTGTCCGCCGCCCCCGCTCCCACTCCCGCCCCCGGCCTCGCCGGCCCGGCGGCGTTCGACCGCGGCGTACCCTCCCCGGCTCCGCCCGTCGTCGTCCCGGTCGTGCCGGCCCAGGCTCCGCCCGCCGTCGTGCGGTGCGTGCCCGGGCCGCGCCGGGCGACACGCCGTAGCGCTTTCTACGGAAATCTACGACGGCCGCTATATCCCGTCATAAAGTCCGAGAGCGTGGACCCCGTGCGCAACCCCTACGCCCCCGGCGCCGGACAGCGCCCCCCGGAGCTCGCCGGACGCGATCGCGAGCTGCAGCAGTTCGAGGTCGTGCTGGAGCGGGTGGCCCGGGGCCGTCCGGAGCGGAGCATGGTCCTCACCGGTCTGCGCGGTGTGGGCAAGACGGTCCTGCTCAACACCTTCAAGTCCATGGCCATGCAGCGGCTGTGGGGCACCGGCAAGATCGAGGCCAGGCCCGACCAGTCGATCCGGCGCCCGGTGGCCGCCGCGATGCACATGGCCATCAGGGAGCTCGCGCCCCGGCACCGCGCCCCCGAGCGGATCGAGGAGTTCCTCGGCGTGCTCAAGGCGTTCGCCATGCGTGATCCCGCCGCCGCGAAGGGCACGTCCCACTGGTCGCCCGGCATCGACGTCCCCGCCGCCCGCGGCCGGGCCGACTCCGGTGACCTGGAGATCGACCTGACCGAGCTGTTCGTCGACGCGGCGGGTGTGGCGACCGACCTCGGCGTCGGCATCGCGCTGTTCATCGACGAGATGCAGGACGTGCAGGCGCCGGACGTCTCGGCTCTCTGCGCGGCCTGCCACGAGCTGTCGCAGAGCGGTGGCCCGCTGATCGTCGTGGGCGCCGGCCTGCCGCACCTGCCGAGCGTGCTGTCGGCGAGCAAGAGCTACTCCGAGCGGCTGTTCCGGTACGCCCGCATCGACCGGCTCGACCGCGACGCCGCCGACCTGGCGCTGATCGTCCCGGCCGGCCGCGAGGACGTGGAGTTCACGCCCGACGCGCTCGACGCGCTGTACGAGGCGGCCGACGGCTACCCCTACTTCGTCCAGGCGTACGGCAAGGTCGCCTGGGACCTCGCGCCCCGCAGCCCCATCACCGCCGAGGACATCAAGGTGTCCGCGCCGGAGGCGGAGGAGGAGCTGGCCGTCGGCTTCTTCGGCAGCCGGTACGAACGGGCCACCCCCGCGGAGCGCGACTACATGCACGCGATGGCCCAGCTCGGCGACGACCCGGTGCCGACGGCCGAGGTGGCCGAGGCGCTCGGCCGCAAGCCGTCGAGCCTGTCCCCGGCCCGCGACAGCCTGATCAAGAAGGGCCTGATCTACAGCGCCGAGCGCGGCGTGATCGGGTTCACCGTGCCCCATTTCGGGAGGTTCCTGCGTGCCCAGCCGGTCTGAGGCGGCACGCCCATCGACCTCTCTACGGCTTTCTAGAGGGGAAGCTAGAGAGCCGTAGAGAGCTGAAGTGAAGTCCTCGATGCGGGAATCTACGCCTGTATAGCGTCAGGCCGATACAGGGGTAGATTCCCGCAGAGAGGCGTCCGTACGGTCACCGGCGGCCGCCGCGACGCGGCCATCCGCTCCGACCACGGCGACGCGGACGGCGGGACGGCGTCCGCTCAGGTACACCGCGAAGACCACCTCGGCGCCGTCCCGGGCGGGAAACACGAAGAAGCGCCAGCACAGCTCGCGCCACATGTCGGACGGCTCGTCCGTCACCAGCGACCCCGCGTGTGCCCGCCACGCCGCACTGCCGCGCAGGCGGGACAGCGCCCGTCCGGAAGGCAGCGCCCGCTGCTCGCACGGCGCCCGGTGCCGTACGCGGGCGGCGACCTCGTCGATCTCCGGCGAGAGGACGAGCAGCAGCAGGACGAGGCCGCCGGCGATCCAGGCCGCGGTCCCCCGCGGCAGTACGGGCCGGGCCATGACTCCGGGCAGACCCGGGACGTTCCCGGCCGCGACGAGAACCGCCATCGCCGTCAGCGCGGCGGCCCGTCCGATCGACCGCAGCCCGACCGGCGCCGCGCTGACCTCCCCGAAACAGCCGCACCCGACGTCGGGCCGCCGCCTGCGCAGGTCCCACAGGACGTACGTCGCGATGGCGAAGAACACCACCGGCGACCAGCGCGTGACGGGGTGGTCCAGCACCAGCGATCCGCCGGCCAGGGCGAACTCGGTCAGCGCGCAGGCGATCATCGCGGGCCTGGCGAACCGCTCCGGCGCGAGCGCGACCGGGCCCAGCCGGGTCAGCGCGCCCGGCGACGCCTCACGGCCGGCCGTGGCCAGCTTGGCGACGCCGCCCAGCGTCAGCGTCAGGGCGAGGACCGGTAACGCGGCCGTCGCGATGATCGTAAGCACCGGTCACCCCAATCCGACGCGGGCGTTGAAGCAGCCCTTGGTCAAGTCTCCCCCGAGCGCCACGTAGGACGACGCCGACAGTTCCACGAGCCTCCCGCGCGGGGAGGTGCCGCATTCGAGGCAGCGGTCGCAGAACCGCCCGGCGAGGCACCCGCACGCCACGATCGGCAGCGTGTCCGCCCGTCCGTCGCACACGTTCCGTACGCGCAGCAGCGAGCCCAGCGCGAGGTACGGCAGGCCCGCGCAGGAGACGCCCGCGTCGTCGCAGCCGGTGTCCTCGGATTCGAGCACGGGATAGGCCGCGCCGTCCTCCGGAAGGTCCGCCCACACGGCCGTGCCCGCGACGCTCGCCTGGACCCCTCCGTACGCCGGGGGAGCCGGGGGCGAAGCCGAGGCGTGGTACGGCGGTTGCGACGTCGCGGGGAGCTGCGCCAGTGACGTGCCCTGGTCGAGCAGGCCGATGGCGTCGAACAGATACCCCGGCTCCAGCTTCGGGTGCCGCACCCGGATCCGCCCCGAGGAGCGGTACGGGATCACAATGGAGCGTTCCCGGCGATGCGGACCGCAGTCGAGGTCCACGGTGAGGTCCCGGGTTCCCCGGACGTCACGGATGACGCCGGTGATCCGCGTGACGTCGGCCCAGATGCGCTCGGCCACCGTGCCGGACCGCAGCGCCCTGATGACCACCCGCGACCCGATGGGCAGGTCGGCGGGCGCGACGGCGCCGCCGCGCCAGGCGGTCGCCCACGGCGCGATCACCAGGCGCCGCTGCCGGCCGTCGTCGGCCTCCACGATGATCAGATGCGGGCTGACGTCGATCACCTCGCCGTCGACCACGTCGAACGGCGCCTCCTCCTCCGGCAACCGCGGCGCGGGCCCGGGATCGCGCCCGAGCGCCGCCGCGGCCAGCATGCGCCGTCGCGCTCCGGCCCGGTGCGGTAATGACCCTTCCACGTCCTCCAGCCTCACATGCCGGGGCGGGATGGAGATGCCGTTTTCCGGGCGATGGTGGCGTCCGGGATCAATATTCCTCCTCCCGGTGCAAGGGGTTGCCACCCGCCGAGGGCAAACCACCGCCCGGGTGGGATTACGGCCCGTCCGGCCCGCCGCTACCGGCTTGTCCGGTGTTTACGCAGGCCGGGGCGAAACCTGAATTCCGGCTCAGTCGGATCCGATCGCGTGGCTGCGATTCTGGCACGAGATGCCTCTCTGGCCGGGTTGGTGATCCTGAGCGTGAAGCACGAGGAGTTCCACACGTACGTCCAGTCCCGCGGGGCGGCGCTGCTCCGGGTCGCCAACCAGCTGACCGGCAACCCCAGCGACGCCGAGGATCTGCTGCAGACCGCCCTCACCCGCACCTACCTCGCCTGGGACCGCATCCGCGACCGGTCGTCGCTCGACGGTTACGTGCGACGCGCGATGGTGAACATCAACATCTCCTGGTGGCGGCGGCGCAGGCTGGAGGAGTACCCCTCGGAGTCCCTTCCCGACGTACCGGCGCAGCAGGACGCGCGGCACCGGTACGAGGAGTTGGAGCAGGCGCTCGACCGGCTCCCCACCCGGCAGCGTACGGCGATCGTGCTGCGCTACTACGAGGACATGACCGAGCCCGAGATCGCCAGGACGCTGGGGATCAGCGTGGGCACGGTCAAGAGCTCGGTCTCGCGGGGCATGGCGAAGCTACGCGGCGATCTGGTCGTCCCCGAACCCCGGGAACGGGTGAACTGACCGCCGCGCGCCTCACCTCCCGCGCTTCATAGGGTCCCGCGCTTCTCAGGTCTCGCAGACCACGCCGTCGCTGTCGCTGTCGACGTACCAGTCGTACTCGACGTCGATGCCCCGGACATACGGCCCGTAGCCGGCCCTGTTGGCCTCCTCGCAGGTGCCGAAGCGGGGATCCGTCGAGCCGTCGTCGTCACCCGTCGCGGTCGGAGTGGGGGTCGGCGTCGGCGTCGCAGTGGGCGTCGGGGTGGGCGTGGGCGTGGGAGTGGTCGTGCCGCCGGTCAGGCCGTCAGGGTCCGGGCTCGCGGACGCGCCGGGCGCGGGAGAGGCGCCGTCGGCGGGCTCCACCGCGAGGTCTCCGGACGATCCGGGCGGAACCTGGATCGAGCCACGCTTGTCGTAGGTGTCGGCCGCCCAGCAGGGACCCGACCACATGCCCCGGCCATCGGCCTGCGCGCGCATCTGCTCGGCGAACTGCCAGTCGGTGTAGCTGTGGTCGGGCAGGTAGGGCACGGCCTGGGCGAACCCGCTCCTGACCATGTCGCCGTTGACGTACAGGCCCTTGGGCGACCACGTGTAGACGAGGACGCGGTCGTTCTCGGTCACCTGCTCGGAGGCCCGCACGTAGGCCGGCTTGCCGACGGGAAGCAGCGCCTTGAGCCGCGCGACCGCGCCTTCGTACCAGCAGTCGCCCTTCTCCGGCGCGTCCGCCTCCAGGAGACCGATCCGTACGGTCCGGCCGCTGGCGGTCACCACGTCCAGGGCGTCACCGTCCACGATCTTCTTCACCGTCACCTCGACGGCGTCCTTCGGCACGGTCTTCGGCCGGGGGGTCTTCGTGGCCTTCGCGGTCGTGCTCGGGGTGGCGCTGGGGCTCGGCGTCGCGCTCGCGCTCGGGCTGGGGGTCGCGGCCGGAGTCTGGGACGGGGTCGGCGTCGGGCTCGGACTGGCGCTCGGACTGGCGCTCGGACTGGGGCTCGGGCTCGCGGCGGCGGTGCCGGCCGCGGCGAAGGCGCTGGTGGACGCGGCCACAGGAACCGCGAGGACCGCGGTGGCGAGGATGGCGAGTGCGTGTGAGGGGAAACGCACGAGTGCTCCATTGGCTTGGGTACGGGGGACACGTCGGCTTCGTGGAGCCGTTTCCTGGATTACGGAGTCCACCAGAAAACGATCGTATGCGCCAGTCCGTCCGGTCAGTTCCCTCGAATCACGATCCTGTGCGGCTCAGCCCGTCCTCGTCCGCGACGGCCTGCCGGCTCCGTCCGCTCCCGCGGTCGCGCAGGGCCGTACGACGTCGCGGATCACCCGCAGGGTCTCCAGGAACTCGGCGAGCCGCTCGTCGGTCAGCAGGCCGGTGAACCAGGTCTCGATGTCCTTGATGTGCTCGGGGAGCACCGTGCGCAACCGCTCCGCCCCCGCCTCGCTCAGCACCGCGTACGACGCGCGGCGGTCGCTCGCGCACGCGTGCCTCTCGACGAGTCCCTCGCGCTCCAGGCGGTCGACGACACGGGTGATCCCGCTGGTGGACAGTGAGGTCTGGGCCGCGAGGTCGCTCATCCGCAGCCGCCGCTCGGGCGAGCGGGCCAGCCGGATCAGAGTCTCGAAGTCGACCTCGGACAACCCGGCGGTGACCAGGGTGGGGGTGGTCTTGGCGGCCAGCCCGGCGAAGACCTCCGCGAACAGGCCCATCGCCGTGAGCCGCGGGTCGTCGAATGGATCCATGGTCCAAGTCTACGTCAGAATAGTTGACGCGAGGAATATCCTCGGGTAGAAATTTGCTCAGTGAGACATCCGCACCGCAACGATCTGGGGAGTAGCCATGAGCATCCGTGAGTGGGAGGGCCTGAAGGTCCCGACGGCCGGCGAGTTCGCGCTCGACAAGGCGCACACGCGCGTCGGTTTCGTCGTCAAGCACATGATGGTCAGCAAGGTTCGCGGGCACTTCGCCGACTTCGAGGGCAAGATCGCCATCGCCGAGAACCCGCTTGAGTCCTCCGTCGACGTCGTCATCAAGACCGGCACGATCGAGACCGGCGCGGCCGACCGTGACGGCCACCTGCGCAGCGACGACTTCCTGGGCGCCGACAAGTTCCCCGAGATCACCTTCCGCAGCAAGCGCGTGACCGGCCTCTCCGGCAACGAGTTCACGCTCGTCGGCGACCTGACGGTGCGTGACGTCACCAAGGAGGTCGAGCTCAAGGTCGAGTTCAACGGCGCGGCCAACAACCCGTGGGGCCAGGAGATCTTCGGTTACTCCGCCGAGACCGAGATCGACCGCGAGGACTTCGGCCTGACCTGGAACCAGGCGCTGGAGGCCGGCGGTGTCCTCGTCGGTAAGAAGGTCAAGATCGAGATCGAGGGCGAGGCCGTCCGTCAGGCCTGAGCCTGTGGACTGCACCGGCGGAAATCCACACCTTGTGCACAGCCGTCATCCACAGCCTGTGGACGACGGCTGTGCCCTTGTATAACGCCAGCTCACCCGGCGGCCGAGGACATCCTGCCGTACGCACCGGCGCGAGTCTGTGCGCCGCTCGCCGACCCGCGCGGCAACCCTCCAGCCCCGCCGAAGCCCGCCCGGAGCGGGCCCGCTCCGGTGCCGCGACGCGGGTGGTCGAGACGGTGCCACGCCCCACCCGGCAATCCGCTTTGCCGCGTTGCGCGATCGCCGGTACGCTGTGCTGAGCAGCGCTCCCAGGAGGCTTCGCCTAGTCAGGTCTATGGCGCCGCACTGCTAATGCGGTTTGGGTCTTAAGCCCATCCGGGGTTCAAATCCCCGAGCCTCCGCAGTTCAGAGCCCCTCTCGCCCTCGTTGGCGAGAGGGGCTTTTTGATCTCCAAAGGGCCTCTGGTTGCAGTTCTGGTTGCAGTTGTCCTCGGTCCTCGCCCCACAGGGCCGCCCCCATGCGCTCGCTCGCGTCCTTCACCTGGGACTGGCGATGTAGTCGTGAGTCGCCGGCGTGTTCGTGTACGCGGCACCGTCGGGTGGCCGTCCGGCGAAGTGGGAGAGCCGATTACGTGATTCACGGCAAGGGCGAGCCGACGCGATGCAGTGTTCCGTCAGGGTCGACATAGCCGAACTCCCGAAGTCCGTATGGAGTGTCGTGAGGCTCGCCGAGGCGGCCGGCGACGCCCGCTGCGCCCCATTCGGCGTGAAGGGCATCGGCGTCTGAAACATAGATGTACACGGCCGCAGCGGTGCGCGCAGGGTCGTGCTCGTTCCACTCGGTGAGATGGAGCGACACCGGCCCCCGAGCGACGAACCCGTATCCAGGGTCCTCATCGGACTGCCGCGCCGCAAACCCCAGGTGACGGTAACGCTCAAGCGCGACGGCCAGATTGCGGACGGGGATCACAGGCGCAACGTCCTCGAAGACGATCTTGCTGTCCATGCCCTCTCCTACGGCTGTCGGCGCCGAACGTCGATGCGAGGCTACGCGGCGGCCCTGACAGTTTCACCGGGCCCAGGTAGCTGGAGGTGCCGTACCGGAGAGGCAGGTGTGCGCATCCACGCAGGTCACGGCCCGCTCGAGTGGTAGTTGCCCACTGCTGCGGCCTGGCGACCTGAGACAGGTCTCCGATCCGGGGCACGGCAACAAGATCCACACCCTTGCGCTAGTTGTACGCCATCCTTCGCCCCGTATCGTCCGCATCAGTGATCCCGTCTGCGTGAGAATGGACCGGCATGTCCGACGATGCAGTGCTACGCGTTTTCCGATCAGTGGATTCGTTCGATCCCGACGAGTTCGGGCTGCTGCTGGCCGAGGACGCCACGCTGGTGTTCGGCAACGCCGAGCCGTTGGCGGGACGTGAGGCCATCGTCGCGGGCATCCGGGAGTTCTACTCCACCATCGGCGGCCTGCGGCACCGGGTCGTCCGTACCTGGCAGGTGGACGCCGACGTCATCGCCGAGACCGAGGTGACCTATCGGAGGCTCGACGGCAAGGACGCGAGCGCCGTAGCCGTGTCGATCTGGCGCACCCGCGACGACGGCCTGATCTCCGACTACCGCATATTCGTCGATCTTGCCCCCATCTACGCGGTCTAGCGATTCGGCCACAGGTGAGGAGGAGCTGGAGCGAGGCTTCCTGGCCCTCTTCCGCGAAGACCACTGACGCGGCTACGTCATCGATGCCGATCGGCTCGACGAGGGCTGAACGACCGTCCAAGACAACCCGGCTTCAAGGAACTGGGCGACATCAGGCAGGCGCTGGTAGTGCGCGACGTTCTTCATGTGCCATGGTCGAATGATCACAGGTACACACCTCAACCCGGGGTGACTTCGATGGAGGGGGCGTTGTGGGCTCTTCGTACGTTGTCACCGGGGGTGGGCGGGGCATCGGCCGGGCGATCGTCGAGCGACTCCTGGGCGACGCGAACACCGTCGCCGTGATCGAACTCGACCCGGCCGCGCTTGAGTGGATCCGTACTCACCCCGCGGGTTCCCGGCTGATCGCGGTGGCAGGCGACGCCGCCGACGAGACCGTCACGGAACGGGCCGCCGACCTGGCGCAGGCGGCGGGCCCGCTCGCCGGTTGGGTCAACAACGCCGCCGTCTTCCGCGCCGCCTCGCTCGACTCGCCGTCGGCGAGGGAGCTCCTGGCTCTCATCGGGGCCAACTTCAACCCCGTGGTCGCCGGTTGCGTGACGGCGATCCGCCGCTTCCTCGACGCCGGTACGGCCGGGGCGATCGTCAACGTCTCGTCCCACCAGGCGCAGCGGCCGGTGCGCGGCTCCCTGACGTACGCGACGGCGAAGGCCGCGACCGAGGGGCTCACCCGGGCGCTCGCCGTCGACTACGGCCCGCGGGGCATCCGGGTCAACGCCGTCGCCCTCGGCTCGATCAGCACCGAACGGTACGAGGCGTTCCTCCGCCGCCAGGAGCCCGCGGCGGCCGAGCGGATCGAGAACGAGATGGGACTGCTGCACCCCCTCGGCAGGGTGGGCCGTCCGGAGGAGGTGGCCGCCGCCGTCGCCTACCTGCTCTCCGCCGACGCGAGCTTCGTCAACGGCGCGACCGTTCCCGTCGACGGCGGACGGTCGGTGCTCGGACGCGACCCCGAGGAGGCATGAGTCACGCGCGGTTCTTCCAGTCGTCGGCGAGCAGACCGTAGAGGAGATCATCGGTCCATTCGCCCTTGAACCAGGTGTGCTGGAGGCGCAGCCCCTCCCGCCGGAAGCCCACTCGCTCCAGGAGCCGTGCCGAGCTCGTGTTGCGGGCGTCGCACTCGGCGGAGACGCGCCGCAGGCCGCGCCGCTCGAACAGGTCGCGCAGTACGGCCCGCACCGCTTCCGTGGCGTACCCCCGGCCCTGCCATCGGGCGGCGAGAGTGAAGCCCAGCTCCGCCTGCATCCGGTTCTCGTGCAGGTTCACCCCCACGTCGCCGATCAGGCACTCCTCGGCCCGAAGCGCCACGGCGTACTGGAACCACCCGGGCTCCTCCGGGTCCCGCGAGGAGAACGCGGTGACGAGCGAGACGGCCGACTCCACCGGAACGGGGGCGGTCCAGCTCTGGTAACGCGCGACCACCGGGTCGGAGCGGTAGGCGGCGAACGCCGGCGCGTCCTCCGGCCGGAACCGACGCAGGAACAGCCGTGGCGTTTCCAGGAGCATTCGCCGATTCTCGCAGCGGGCAGCCCGGTGCGGGCCGCGGAAGGGTCAGGCGAGGCCCTCGGCCGTACGCCGGCGGAGTGGCGCCTCGTGGGCGGAGTCGGTGCACAGCGTCAGGGTCAGCCCGTCCTCCGCCGCCCCGGCCAGTACGGCCAGCAGGGTGGCGAACTGCTCGGCGGGTTCGGCGGCGAGCAGGTCCCCGGCGTGTTCGACGACCAGATGGACGTTCCCGATGTCGCGCAGCGAGTCGGTCAGCGCGTCCCAGTTGTGGCCGAAGTAGCCGGGAAGGCGCAGCACCCGTGCCACCTCCGCGAAGAAGGCGGCACGGGTACGGCAGGCCCGCCCGTCGACGACCGCCGGGGCCCGGCCGGTGGTGATCGTGAGCCATTCGGGCAGCGGACGCGGGGCGGAGGTCATAAGGATCCCTAGAGCCGGTAGAAGTCGGTGTAGTGGTTCGGCGAGAACCAGGTCACGCCGGTGCTCCGGTTGACGACGATCCGGTAGGCGTCCCGCGCGGCGCCGCGGGCCCGGGAGTACACGTCGTACTCGTAGTAGGTGGCGCCACTGGGCAGCTGGCCCTCTCTGTTGTAGAAACGGCCGCCGGTGTAGTTGTACTTGCCATCCGGCCAGGAGTACCAGCCGGCGCTGGTCGGGTATCCCTTCCCGGCCCAGATCGCGTTGGCCGAGCGCGCGTCGGCGCAGCGCGAGATGGTGCAGGAACCGTAGACCGCCGCGCTGGCGGGAACGGTGCCGGTCACCGTGGTCAGGGACACGACGGCGGCGATCAGGGCGATGAACCGGGCCGGCCAGGACGACCGGAAGCGTCGCGGAGTCCGCACGAGACCTCCTTGCAGAGGCGAGGGGGATGGACAATCGCCAGCATCACCCCGAATTCGGCCCGAACCAAGGTAAAGATCGCCAAAGGTATGGTGAACTCCCGGCCGCGCCGCCGTACACGCTCGGTTCCCCGTGAACGGGCCGGTGGGTATGACACCTGACAACGAGTATGCCCGGATGGTCGAGTACCGATCACCGGTGCTCGCCGTCGGGCGAGGATCGGGGGATCCGATGCTGAGATCGCTCATCGTCGCGGTCGCGACCGTGATCGCGCCGCTGTCAGGGGTCACCGCCGCACACGCCGCGCCGCCGGATGCCAGCGACCAGGACAAGGCGTTCCTGGTCAGCGCGCATCAGGACAACCTCACGGAGATCGAGGGCGGCCACACCGCCGAGAAGCAGGCCGGAAGCCAGGCCGTCAAGGACGCCGGAAGCCGGTTGGTCAAGGACCACACCACCCTCGACGAGCAGGTCACGAAGGTCGCCGCGGAGTACGGGGTGGACCTGCCGGGCCAGCCGACGGAGAAGCAGCAGGCCGAACTGCGGAAGTTCGCCGCCAAGAGCGGCGCCGCGTTCGACCGGGCCTGGGTCCCGGCGCAGGTCGAGGATCACCGTATGACCCTGGTGGCGCTGGACAAGGAGGCGTCGACCGGTTCCTCCGAGAAGGTGCGGCAGCTCGCCCGGGACACCAAGCCGGTGGTGCAGGAGCACCTCGACCTCATGGAGAGCATCCAGCGTGGCGGGTGAGGGCCGGTGCCGGCCGGGGCGGGTCTCCTGGCCGGCACGTCCCCGATCCCCTGAGCGATCCGGCTCCCGCGGGGACGGCTCTCACCGGAACAAGGCCACGACCAGCCAGATGACCAGCGCCCAGAAGACCAGACCCGCGACCACGGCCGCGACGAGCCCGCGAAGGCGGTACCGCCTGCCGGGCGGGCCTGGTGGCTCGTTCACGTTCCCTCCCGCGGGGCGGCCCGGTGTCCGCCTGCGTGCCCTGCTCATATACCCCGGGCACGCCTCTCCTGTCGCCACGAAGTCATATCCGTCACGGAGAGTGATGGCGTGGCAAGGGTCCCCCGAGGACCAGTGTGCGCATCGGGGGCGCACCAAGGTAGCCATGCGGCCGATTCCGGCCAGCCCGTTCGCCGACCGGCTCCTGCCGTGCGCGGACGGTCCCCGCGTACGGGTCGGCTTGACCGTGCGCAGGGCGGATTATTGGCGCAAGCAGGGGTGAGGGGTCTGGTAGAGTTACACGCGTTGCCGAGCACAGCAAGTGAACAGGCAGCCAGGCGGCCGTAGCTCAATGGATAGAGCATCTGACTACGGATCAGAAGGTTGGGGGTTCGAGTCCTCCCGGCCGCGCAGCACGAAAGCCCAGATCATCAGCCGATGACCTGGGCTTTCTCGTGTTCCAGATCAGTTGCCGGTGTCCGGCTATGTCCGGCCGTCAGCCGTTGACTCCGGTTGATCTTTCCCGATGCCTTCCCACAGAGTCTCGCAGGCCGACAGCACACCGTGCCATTCCTTGGTCCGGTGCCGCAGACGGTCCCTGACGTTTCGACGGCTTTCCTCTGACGATGGGGCTTGTTCCCGTTACGGCCAGTGCATGCGCCGACGCCTCCGCTGCGCCGGTCAGGCGGCTGAGCATTTCGACCCGTTGAGCGCGTACTCCACGGGCCGCGAGTTGGTGCCGGTCCAGGTGCCGATGAATCCGAAGGAGACGGTGGCCCCGCCCGCGATGTCCGGATTCCAGTCGGCGTGGGCGACCGTGGGGGACACGCCGTTGGATACTTGGACGGCGTTCCAGATCTGGGAGATCGTCTGGCCGTTGGCGAAGGTGAAGGTGAGCCGCCAGCCGTGGACGGTGGTCTTGCCGGTGTTGAGGATCTTCACGTCGGTGTGGAACCCGCCGGGCCATTGGCTGTTAATGGTGTAGGTGACCGTGCAGCTGGTGGGTGGGAGCACGGTCGGGCTCGGCACGGGGACACCGTAGTCGAGAGTGTTGGGCGCCGGCGAGATGTTGCCCGCCGCGTCCAGGGCGCTGACCCAGAAAGTATGGAGGCCGGGGGTGGCGATGCTGAGGGTCTGGCTGGTCGTGGTGCCCGGAACGGTGACGAACTCGGCGTGGACCGTCCCGCCGACCTCGTACCACTGGTGGCCTACCAGGTAGCTCACGACAGGCACGCTGCCGGCCGCGGCCCAACTCACGGTGGCGGTTGACCCGTTGACCGTCAGCATCTGATTGCCGGGGTAGCCGTACGGGTACCCACCAGACGGCGACGGCGACGGCGACGGCGGCAGGCAGGACGCCGACCAGCATCCCGTGGTGGCTTGGCCAAGTCCGGAGGCGTTGCCGGCAGCGTCCACGGCCGTGACCGTGTAGACCTCGTGCCCCTCAACGTGGCTGACCGCGAACGAGGTGCCCGTCACGAAGTAGCGGTAGAACTGTTCGGACTGGTTGATGTTGCGCAGGATGTAGTAGCCGACCACGCCGACGTTGTCGGTGGCGGGCGCCCAGCTGACCACGACGGTCGGTCCGCACTCGGTGAAGACCGGCCCGCCGTGCGGCGTGGGCGGCACGGTGTCGCCATTGGCCACGGCTGGGCTCGCCGTCCCCCATGGAATGAGCGCCGTCGGCGACGTGGGGCAGATGGTCGGCGTCGTGCTCGGGGTCGGCAGGACGCCCGCAGTGCTGCTCGTCGTGGGGGTGGCCGCTGCGGGAACTGCGGACTGGATGGTCGCCGCACCGGCAGTGCCGGCGACCAGCCCGATGCCGGCGACCACGGCGGCCAGCATGGCGAGCACGACGCTCACGGAGCGCGCACGCGGACGAGGCCGGGTGGGGGCAGCCTCGGGTACAGGTATGACAGGTTGGTGGGTCATTGGTGCCTCCGGGGGACGGCTTCAACAAGCGAACTCTCAACAAAGGCGGTCCCATACTACGGATTCGATCATCGATATGCGTTCATCATTGGATGCGCCTGGACAACCTCGTGCCAGCGTTCGGGGAGAACGGTCAATGGGGCGCCGCGGGCGCGCTGTGAAGTCGGATCCTGTTGTTGTTCGGAATCGCGGCCGTGTCGTTTTAGATTCGAATTGTGTACGCGACGCCCTACGTGAGGGTGATCCCGTGGGCTGCGGGCGGAACGGACTCAATCTCCCGGACCGGCCCCTCAGTGCTGGTGGACCGTGATCGGCCACAGCGCAAGGTGTACGCCGCACGGTTGGCCAGGAAGATGCGGGCGCGGTCAGCAGCTGCGTGTGACCTTGAGGATGGTCGGGACCAGATTCCTGGAGCGTCTATTGACGCAACGCAGGCTGCCTCAAACACATCGCAGGCATCTGTCACGTCGTGACGAGCGGATGCTGTTCGGCAGTGAGAGCGGCTAGCCCCATTTTCCGCAGGTCGGGTTGATTGGAGATCGCTGGGTTGCTGTGGTGATCGTTGTTTCGGTATGACCTGGCCGGTGAGACGGCGTGCGCAGTGGGGCGGGGCCAGTGTCGAGAAGATGCTTGGGGCGTTGCCGGTTATCGCGGGGTTTTGTGCGCGGTTACGGATCCGGGAGTTGGCGGATGCGGCCTGCCCGGTGCGGGATGTCGCGGAGCTGACTCGTGGGCAGGTGATCGAGGTGCTGGTGGCCAACCGGCTGACCTCACCCGCGCCGCTGGTGCACGTGCAGGAGTGGGCGCGTGCCTGGGCGGTGGGCGAGGCCTTCGGTATCGAGCCTGATCTGCTCAACGATGACCGCATCGGCCGCGCTTTGGATGCCATCGCCCCGCATCTGGACCTGCTGGCCGGGTCGGTCGGGCTGGCCGCGATCGAGGCGTTCGGCCTGGACGTGACGCGCCTGCACTGGGACATGACCTCCATCTGGTTGCACGGCGACTACGACGATGCCGATCCCGCCTTCGCCCGCCCGCGATTCGGCCAACAGTCTGTGGAGGTGGAGCGGAGTGCGTGTCCAGCAGTCCGTACGCACCGGCGCCTTGGCGATCACCCGCCACCGGTCGGCAACTACCGCGGCCGGGACTTCCCGCGGCCGGCCCGCCCGGCATCCGAGGAAGTACCCTTGGCTGGTGTTCTCGCCTCAAGGCCCGTCGCTGCGTGAACTGGTGGTCCAGGCGCTGTCCTCGGTCGAGCGCGGCTACGACCTGCTCGCCCCGAAGTTCGAACACACGCCTTTTCGCACCCCCGATAGCGTTCTTGACGCAACCGCCGATGCTCTGCGTCCGCTCGGGCCGTTCGGGAAGGGACTGGACGTGTGTTGCGGCACCGGTGCGGGCATGCGGATCCTCAACCCCCTGTGCCAGGGACGGATCACGGGCGTCGACTTCAGCACCGGCATGCTCGCCCAGGCGCGCCGGGCGCACCCGGACGCTGAGTGGGTACAGGCCGACGTTCGCGCCCTGCCCTTCGCCGGGGCGTTCGACCTCGCGGTCAGCTTCGGAGCGCTCGGACACTTCCTGCCCGCCGAACGGCCCTCGCTGTTCGCCGGGGTGTACCGCGCGTTACGGCCTGACGGGCTCTTCGCCTTCCCGATCGTCGCGCCGCCCCCCATCACGTCGGGCTGGTACTGGGCGCTGCTCGGATTCGACCTTGCCATGCAGGTACGCAATGCCGTGTGGCGTCCCCCCTTCGTCATGTACTACGGCACCTGCCCGCTGCACGCGGTCCGCGATGACCTGACAGCAGCCGGATTCACCGTGACGACAGTCCCTTTGACGGCCCTTGGCCGACGCGAAGATGGCAGCCCGCGCTGCCGGCTTGTTCTCGCACGCAGAACTTAGGTGTCCAGGTACTGGCGAACTCGATAGAGCAGGTGCAGCACCTGTCGCCCCGGATCACGGTGCGGTCAAGGCCCGATCTGGGTGAACGGAGCCTTCATCCGATATCCGCTTCTCGGTATGAGAGGTCGACCCCCGCTCCAACGGAGCGCTCTTGCCAACGCGGCTGCTGACAACAGCCGCGCTTGGCCGCGAGCAGCTCGGCCTTCTCTGGGTGGCCTCGGCGCTTGGGGCTTCGCTACCCGCAGTTGCCAAAGGTCTTGCGGCCACCGGTCGCCTCGGCGAAGTCCAGCCGGGTGTCTCGGGTGCTGCCCCAATACGAGACGCACTTGCCGCGCGCCTTCACCTTGACCGGCCCGGCGTAGTACTTGAATTTGCCCGCGTCGGTCTTCGGCTTGCTGCCCTTCACCGTCAGGGTGGCGGTGGTGTAGGTGGCGGTCCGGTAGAAGGCGGTCTTGATGCTGACCACGCAGTTGTAACCGGTCCTGCGGTTGTACATGAGGTAGACATAGCCGAAGGTGTCACGTCCGGACTTGAGGGGACGGGAGCCGTCCTTCACCCGGGCGAACCCCGCCCCGCAGACGCCCTCGGGGGTGTAGGGGGAGGAGGCCGCGTACGCCGTGTATGCCGGGTTGGCCGCGAGAACGCCGACGGCCAAGGCCGTCACGGCGACGACCTTCGTAACAGACCTGATCACTTGTCTACCTTCCGATGGCGGACCGGGGCGCATGCCGCAGCGGATCACCCATCGATCTTGGCTTATCCCTTACTTCCCGGCAATGGGCACCGGGAAAGGCCTGGCCGAAAGGCCGGTGCCCCGTATCGCGGCGAGAGCCCAGGCGGCCTCGCACCAGCTCGCCGGGCCCCGAGGTGTTGGAGGACCTCTTGGGGTGCGCGGGCGACCCAGTGCCTGATCGCCGCGTAACAACGGATTACAGCTGCTCGAAAAGCGGCCAAGGCGAGGGCTCAGGAGGCCATCGCCGCATCGAAATGTCTCCACGCTTTCGGGGATTGCCAGAGCATCTGGGTGTGCCTTCCCGACTGACGTTTGGGCGTCGGCTTGCTTGAGATACGCTCAGGTTTCCCAGTCGCGCCAGGATTGCCGTATGAGCGAAGCCGTGGACAGAACGCACCCGCCGGACCCGGTGACGAAGGCCGGCTATGTGCTGGAGTTCGAGGACACCTTCGACGGAGACACGCTCGACGAGCATCGCTGGATCCCGCGTTACCTGCCCCAGTGGACGACGCGTGCCGCCTCGGCCGCCCGACATCGGATGGGCGACGGGTGCCTGCGCCTGCTGATCGAGGAGGACCAGCCGCCGTGGTCGCCGGAGACGGAGGGCCGGATGCGCGTGTCCTCGCTGCAGACGGGCGTGTTCTCCGGACCTGTGGGCAGCGGCGTCGGCCAGCATGGGCGGGGCCGGGCCGTCGTGCGGGAGGCGCAGGACGAGGTGCGGCTCTACACCCCGCACTACGGGCTGATCGAGATGCGCGCCAGGGCCGCCGACGACCCGCGTGCCATGGTCGCACTGTGGATGATCGGCTTCGAGGACACGCCCGAGCGGTCCGCGGAGATCTGCGTCTGCGAGATCTTCGGGCGTGACGTACGACCGGAGGCGGCGGCCGTCGGTATGGGCGTCCACCCGTTCGGCGACCCCGCGATCACCGACGAGTTCGCCGCCGAGGTCCTTCCCATCGACGTACGCGAGTTCCACGTGTACGCGGCCGAGTGGACTCCGGATCGGGTGACGTTCTTCGTGGACGGCCGGCACGTCAAGACCGTCCGGCAGTCCCCGGACTATCCGATGCAGCTCATGCTCGGGATCTACGAGTTCCCCGACGAGGAGGGGCCCGAACGGGTAGGGCCGTACCCCAAGGAGTTCGTGGTCGACTATGTGCGGGGCTACCGGCCCGTTGAGCCCTAATAATCAGAAGGTTAGGGGTTCCAGTCCTCTCGGCCGCGCACATCACAGAAGGCCCGTTACCAGGATCACCTGGAAACGGGCCTCAGTGTTCTCCGGGCTCGAAACGGCGTCCGTCCCGCTCGCTTCGAGGCGCCCGGGCGTCTCGCTCGTCACGTAATCACCTGTCAGGCGGCACGGACGCCTGTACGGCGAGCCTGTCGAACAGGCTGACAACACGATCTCGTTGTGGACAGCGCGAGGGATCCGGAACCGTGGATCCCGCCGCAGGACTCACCTGCCGGCGCTCGCCACCAGGAGAAACGATGAAGCTGCCGCCATGCGCCGCCGCCCTCGCGGCCCCCCTGCTCGCTTGCCTGACCGGAGCGTCCGGGATGCCGGCGGCACAGGCGGCCGACGTCAGGGCCCTTCCGAGGGTGGACATGGAGGCCACGGTCAAGGCGGCCCAGATCGACCCGCGGCGGTCCGACGACAGGCCGACCCCGGGCGCCAAGGCCGGCGTGCTCCTTGTCGAGCGGGCGCTGCGCGACCGGCACCTGCTCGACGCGAAGTGGGTGGACGGTTACTTCGGCGCCACGACGGTCGTCGCCTTCACGAAGTTCCAGAGGTCGCTCGGCCTCACTGGTCTCGCCGCCAACGGACTTCCGGGAAAGGCGTCGCTCACCAGGCTCGGAGCCGGTCGTTTCACGGTCACCCGCACCATCGGGCCGGGCGCTCGGGTGTCCGTCGGCGGCGGCGTCGTCGTCGACGCCCGCACGCGGCGCATGCTGGCCGAGGCGAAGCGGCTGCTCGGCCGCGACCTCGTGCTGTTGCAGGGGTCGTACAACCGCGGCGGCGACCCCACGTCCGCGGGCACCCACGACGGCGGAGGCGTCGTCGACATCTCGGTCGAGGGGATGGGCTCCGCCACCCGCACCGCCGTCGTCCGCGCGTTGCGACGTGTCGGCTTCGCCGCCTGGGTGCGTAACCCCGATCAAGCCGACTGGCCGTGGCACATCCACGCCGCCGCAATCAACGACACCGACCTCTCCAGCCAGGCCCAGCACCAGATCGGTGACTACTACCTCGGCCTGAACGGGCTCGCCGGCCGTGGCCCGGACGACGGCCCGAAGGTGACCATCCGCACCTGGGAGGAGTACCGGCGCCGCTGACCATCCGAAACCCAGGCTGCACAGACAACGAAGGAGAACACCATGGGAACGCTCAACAGGATCCTCACCACGGCGGCCGCCGCGACGGTGCTCGGCGGGACGGTGCTGGCCACCGCCTCGCCCGCCTCGGCGGCCACCCGCAACGGGGTATGCGAGACCGGCGAGTTCTGTTACTACTTCAACAGCGGCACCAAGGGATCGCTGTCGGACTTCACCGGGTCCGTCCCCGACTACGGCACCCGGCAGCCCTCCTGCTTCGACTTCAAGGGTCCGGGCGCAGGTAAGGGCAAGTGCGTCAAGAACGCCGCCGCGTCGGTCTGGAACCGCAGCGGCAAGACCGTCCGCGTCTACTTCAACAGCAACTACGGCGGCAGTATCTACCAGGACTTCGCGCCCGGCGCCAAGGGCAACCTCAAGCCCGGCCTGAAGAACCAGAACGCCTCCCACCAGTTCGGCCCGTCGTCATCGGTGCGCGTCAACATGTCGTACGCGCTGTACAAGGCCGGCGGCGGCTATATCAGCTGCGGCTTCGACGGTTACGTCCACACCTCCGGCCGGCACGAGGGCATCGACATCACCCGCAGGGTCGGTTCGGCTGTCCACGCGCTGACGAGTGGTCAGATCATCAACGTCGTGTACGGGCGCAACGGCGGCTCGGGGCTTTCCACGATCGCCGTCTACAACGCCTCGCTGAACAAGACGATCATCTACCTGCACTCCGCTCCGCTGTCCTCGCTGCGGGTGGGTCAGCAGATCTCCCGTGGCCAGGTCATCGCGAAAGAGGCGTGGCACGGGGTGTCGTCCGAGAACAAAGCGCACACCCACGTGGAGATGCGCCCCGGACGGCAGACGCGGGCCGCCAAGAGCGTCGGCGACTCGACTCTGAGCAACCCGAACCCGAACTCGTTCTGGATCTCCCAGGGCTACAACGTCCGCTAGGGCGCCGGGATCCCTGATTAAGCACCGGGATCTCTGATGAGGAGGAAGGCAACTGTGTCTCCGCGAACCGCACGGCTGATCTCGCCCCTGGCCGCGACGGCCGCCGCGGCGGTGCTCGGCGGGACGGTGCTGGCCACCGCCTCGCCCGCCTCGGCGGCCACCCGCAACGGCGTGTGCGAGACCGGCGAGTTCTGTTACTACTTCAACAGCGGCACCAAGGGGTCGCTGTCGGACTTCACCGGGTCCGTCCCCGACTACGGCACCCGGCAGCCCTCCTGCTTCGACTTCAAGGGTCCGGGCGCAGGTAAGGGCAAGTGCGTCAAGAACGCCGCCGCGTCGGTCTGGAACCGCAGCGGCAAGACCGTCCGGGTCTACTTCAACAGCAACTACGGCGGCAGTATCTACCAGGACTTCGCTCCCGGCGCCAAGGGCAACCTCAAGCCCGGCCTGAAGAACCAGAACGCCTCCCACCGGTTCCTGAGCTCCGCACCGCCGACCGGGTGCAAGACCGACGGGACGCACAGCAGGCTGCCCACGACGATCCTCGTCTACCGGAAATCCCTCAACCGCGTGGACCGGGTGGAGTTCAAGACCTACATCAAGAACGTCCTGCCCAACGAGTGGCGGTCGCACTGGCCGAAGGAGTCCCTCAAGGCCGGGGCGATCGCCGTCAAGAACTTCGGCTGGTACTGGGCGCTGAGGTCGGCGAGCAGGACGCCGAGCGGCCAGTGCTACGACGTCACCGACCACACGTCCAGCCAGATGTACAAGCCCGGCTCCGCGACGGCGGCGACGAACGCCGCGGTGGACGCCACGTGGGGCATCCGGATGACGCGCGACGGGAAGATCTTCAAAGCGCAGTACTGCTCCACGACGACGGCGTGCGGCCACTGGGTCACCGGCGACTGGATGTCGCAGAACGGCTCTCGCGACAAGGCCGAGGCGGGCTGGAGCTACGCCAGGATCCTCAGGTACTACTACAAGGGGATCGTTCTCAGCTGAACCCCCGGAGATCGTCCGCCCCTGTTCCCCGCCGTGCCGCGTACGGCGGGGAACAGGCGTCAGCCGACGATGACCTGGAAGTTGAGCGGCCGGCCTCCGGGGAACGCGACCCGTCCCGAACCCTCCATCATCTTGAACCGCACGTAGCACAGGCCCGGCTTGCTCGGCGTGGTGATTTCGGTCCGGATGTCGACCGTCTCTCCGGGTCGTGTGTCCTTGATCGGTATGTCGGAGACGGTCTGGCATTGATCAGGTCGCTGCGGGAGGTCGAGGCGATGCAACGAATATCCCTTCCACGGCACCGTCCCGGCGTTCTTGAGCCGCCACACCTTGGTCACGGTCTGGCGGGGGCCGACGCGCGTGCAGTCGGTGAGCGTGATGTCCCCGATGAACTTCGCCGAATCACCCTCGTGCGCGGGTGGGCTCCACGGCGGGCTGGTGGCGTGTATCGGGCAGTCGGCCGCCGACAGCCCGGAGTTCGACGGGCTCCCGGACGGGTTCGAGCTGTGCCCGTCGGCCCCGGAGCCACGACTGACGGCGACCGCGATGAGGACCGCTGTCACCGCACCGACGGCCGCTACCGCGAGCGCGGCCGGGCGGATCCGCCGGAATCGTCCTCGGTCCTCTGGCGCGGAGGGGACCGGCCGGACGTCGCCCGCGATCTCACCGCCCGGCCGTGAGGTTCGCGACTCGGGAGCGCTGGGCGCGCTATGGCCTTCCGCGACGTTCGCGGCGGAGGCTTCGGGTCCGGCGCCCGCCGATCTGACCGCCAGGTTCGCCCTCTCCCAGCGTTCGCGGTACGCGGCCGGGTCCGCGCCGCACGCCTTGACGAACTCGACGGTGGTCTCCCAACTGGGGAGCCGGTTGCCCTTCGTCGCCTCGTGCAACGTCGTGTGTGAGATCGCCCCCGACCGGCCGGACATTTCTCGGAAAGGTGGGTTGCCGACCGATTTGCGGAGTTCTCGCAGTGCCGCCGCGAAGTCCTCGATCGCCTTCGCCCGTGCAGGCATGTCGTCCACCGGGTGAAGCTAACAGCGCTCACAGTATTCGCTCAAGCTCAGGGAGTCGCGATCATGACCCCGAGGCTCGGAGGAGCGCCGGGTCCACGTCGGGAACGGCGAGTCTCGGGTTGTGGCCCGCTGCGACGACCCTCATGACGAATCCGGCGGCCTCCTCCAACTGCCGGGCGCTGCCCAGCCCGCCGACCACCGCGGCCCGTCCGCCGAGATCTCCGATCAGTGCCCCGGCGCGGTCGAGGGCTTCCGGTTCGTCGCCGCAGATCGCCACGACCGGCGCCGACTCCCGCGGACCCACGTATGGCCATGAAGCTCCGGCGAACAGGTGGAGCGCCTTCACCACGCGCGCACCGGGAGCCGTCCGAGCCACGAGTGCCGCCGCCGAGCCGGACGCCGGCTTCAGTTCACCGGTCGCGTAGTCGACCGGGTTGGTGCAGTCGATCACGGTCATGCCGGTCAACGCCCCTTGGGGGCCGCCGACGAGGGACACCGCGGTCTCCAGCCCTTCCCAGGCGATCGCGATCACGAGCGCATCGACCCGGGCCGCGAGGCCGGCGGGGTCGGCGGCCTCCGCCGCAGGGCCGATCCGATCGGCCGCCCTGCGGGCGTGCGCCGGGTTGCGCCCTGCCACCAGCAGCGAATGCCCGGCCGCGGCCCAGGCTCGGCCGAGCGTCACGGCGAGGTTCCCGGTGCCCAAGATCCCCAGATTCACAGCGATCTCCTCTGTCTCGAAGGGGCTTCCCGGGGAACGCTACGAACGAGGCTCCTACCATCCGGTAGGCGACCGATGCGAGACTGGATCCGTGATCGAGGGGACCTGTGAGACATTCGTCTCCGACTGCCAGGTACGCGCCGCGGCCGAGCTCATCAGCCACGCCTGGGATCCCGTCGTGCTCTCAGCCCTACGCCTGGGCCCGACGCGACGCAGAGAACTGCTCACGCGTATCGCGGGGGTCAGCGACAAGGTCCTGACCGAGGCCCTGCGACGTCTGCTGGCGCGCGGACTGATCGTGAGAAGCGGTGGCGCCGGCCAGGCAGGCGCGGTCTACCAGCTCTCCCCGCTGGGCGAGTCGTTCGCGAACGGCCCCCTCGCGCAACTGGCGCAGTGGGCCGCCGACAACCTGGACGACCTCATCGCCTCGTCGGCGACGTCCTGACCTGACGGCCGTCACCGTGCCCGGATGCCGTCGAGGATGAGCGAGACGACGCTCGCGGCCTCCGCCTCGATCTCGGGGGACTGCCACTCCGCGGCGTGCCTGGGATCGACAAACCGGGTGCTCGCGTTGAAGACGGCTCGCGCGGTCGCCTCCGGATCGCAGGGCGCGAAGTCGCCGCCGGCCACCCCGTCGGCGACGACGGCGCGGATCTGGTCGAGCAGGAACGCGAGATGGGACCGCGACCCGGCGCTGTGCTCCGCCGCCAGCACCCGGAAGGTGGCGAACAGTTCCGGGTCCTCCCTCGCCTTCGCCCATTTGACGGCGAACATGGCGGTGAGCAGGCCGCGTAGCCGGTCGGGCGGGGTCAGTCCGGCGTCCTGAACCGCCGCGACGAGATCGTCTCGCACCCGGTCGAGCCAGCGCCGGATCACGGCCTCGCGCAGCGCCGCCTTGGACGGGAAGTGCCGGTAGACGCTGCCGTGGCTCACTCCCAGCAGCCGCGCGACGTCGAGCACCGTGGTCTTCTCCGGACCGTGGCGGCGCAGCACCTCCTCGGTCGCCGACACGATCGTCTCCGCGTCGAGTGGCTCTCCGCGCATCGGATCTCCCTGTCGAGCTGGTACGAGGCCTCCGGGCCCCGCAGCGGAACGTACGTCAGCGGACTGACGGCCGTCAAACCATGTTCGACAGATGACAACTATTGAAATCTGTCATTTTCTGTTTGTACGGTGTGCTCATGAGCACTCCTACTGCTTCCTTCGCCAGCCGTACCGTGGCCCGGGTGGGCTACGGCGCGGCCCAGCTCGGCCGGTTGGGAGACCACCGCGCCGAGGCCGTCGCGCTGGTGCGCCGGGCGGTCGAGCTGGGCGTGAACCACGTCGACACCGCCGAGTTCTACGGCTTTGGCTTCGCCAACGCGGTGATCCGCGAAGCCGTACGCCCCGAAGACGACGTTGTCGTCGTCACCAAGGTCGGCGCCGACCCCAACCCGGGCGGGCGCCTGCCGTTGCGGATGGCGCAGCGGCCCGAACAACTGCGGGCCAGCGTCGAGGACAACCTGCGGAGCCTCGGCGTCGACCGGCTCCCCGTGGTCAATCTCCGCCGCCTCGACTCCGGCCCGGGGCTGCGTCCCGAGGGCGACCAGGTGGTCGACCTCGACGACCAGCTCGCCGCCATGATCACCCTGCGCGACGAGGGCAAGATCGGGGCGATCGGCCTGGGCAGCGTGACCCTCGACGGCCTGCGCCGCGCCCTGCCGGCCGGCATCGTCTGCGTGCAGAACGCCTACAGCCTCGTCTCCCGCGACGACGAGGACATGCTGCGGCTGTGCGCGGCCGAGGGCATCGCGTGGGTGCCGTTCTTCCCGCTCGGCGGGGCCTTTCCGGGTCTGCCCAAGGTCGCCGAGGAGCCGGTCGTCCACACCGTGGCCGAGTCGCTGGGGGTCACGCCCGCCCAGGTCGGCCTCGCCTGGCTGCTGCATCACGCCCCGAACGTGCTGCTCATCCCCGGCACCGCCGACCGCGGCCACCTGGAGGCCAACATGGCGGCCAGCGAGATCGCCTTCGACGACGCCACCCTTGCCGTCCTCGACGCGGTCGAGTCCCGCTCCAGCGAACTTTCGCTCGGCTAGGGGACGGATCATGAAGGCGATCGTCTACCGCGACAACGGCGGCCCCGGCGTACTCCGGCTCGTCGAGCGTGACCTGCCCGCGCCCGGCCGCGGCGAGGTTCGCGTCCGGGTCGCCGTGTCCGGGGTCAACCCGGCCGACCTGCAGGCCCGCTCCGGCGTCACCGGCCCCAAGCGCTTCCCGGAGGTCACTCCGCACCTGGACGGCGCCGGTGTGATCGACGCCGTCGGCGAAGGGGTCGACCGGAGCCGGATCGGTCAGCGGGTCTGGCTGTTCCTGGCCGCCGCGGGGCGGCCCACCGGCACCGCCGCCGAGTTCACCGTCGTACCCGCCGGCCAGGCCGTCCCGCTGCCCGATGAGGCCGGTTTCGACGTCGGCGCCGCGCTCGGCGTCCCCGCGCTCACCGCGCACCGCGCGCTAACCGTCGCCGAGGACGGACCGCGCCGCCTGCGGCCGGGTGCGCTCGACGGCAGGGTGGTGCTCGCCGCCGGCGGGGCCGGAGCGGTCGGGCACGCGGTGATCCAGCTCGCCCGATGGGCCGGCGCCACCGTGATCAGCACGATCAGCGGTCCGGAGAAGGCCCGGCTGGCCACCGCGGCCGGCGCCCACCACGTGGTCGACTACCGCGGGGGCGACCCGGCCGCCGAGATCCGTACGATCGCCCCGGACGGCGTCGACATCGTCGCCGAGGTTGCGCTCGGCGCGAACCTCGCGCTGGACCTCGCCGTGCTGCGTACGCGCGGCACGATCTCGACGTACGCCAACGAAGGTGGCAGACCGGTCGAACTGAACGTGCCGCAGAACATGGTGCTGAACACACGCCTGCAGTTCCTGGTGCTCTACACGGCCGGTGCCGCGGCGCGCGCCGCGGCCGCCGAGGACGTCGCCGCCGCGGTCCGCGACGGCGCCCTGCCGGTCGGCGAGGAACACGGCCTGCCGCTGGTCCGCTTCCCGCTCGACCGCACCGCCGACGCGCACCGGGCGGTGGAGCACGGCGTGGTCGGCAAGGTCCTGGTCGACGTCACCCGATGAACCACGCGCGGGACGGCGCCCGTCAATCTCACTGGGAAGAATCCTGAGGAGCGCGCCTGACGTGCACGTGTCCCCCGCTGGGGAACGGCGGGCGAGCCGGGACGACCTCTTCCAGGACGTAGCCGCACTTCTGTGCCACGCGGCACGACGCGTGGTTGTCCACCAGGTGGAGCAGTTTGAGGAAGTCCAGGCCCTGCCTGGCGAACCTGTCGAAAGCCCAGGTGCTGAGCGACTCGAGAGCCCGGCCGGCGATGCCCCGGCCGCGTGCTTCGCGGGTGGTCCAATAGCCGACCTCGGCGGAGTCTCCGCCGGCGACGAGACCTTTGACCACCACGTTGCCCACGAGACGAGAGCGGCCACGCCCAGGCTCCGGCTCCACGACGGCGAAGCTCAGCCGGTCACCGTCATGCCAGCCTCTCCATTGGAGCTCGATCCACCGCCGGGCGTCCTGCTCGTCGTCGACGTGGAACCTGGTCCAGCGGCGCATGACGGGGTCACGGTAGGCGTCGATCAGTTCAGGGATGTCCTCTTCCGTCCAGAGCCGGAGCAGCAGAGAGGAGCCCTCTTCGTCCGGAGGACCGTGGAGTACGACGGTCATGCGTTGAGGTCGGCGACGTCGTCGAACCGGTCGTTCATGTGAATCTCCTCCGAGAACGATACGGCGATCATCGCATTTCCTCACGACAGACGACCGGGGCATCCGGACGATCAGGAGGAGTCCTTCACGCAGTCGTCGCCCCGCATGCGGGGACCGGGGACGTCGGGGCGACTGTGCGTGGGGCCCACCAGCAGGCGGACGCTGCCGGCCGACCTGAGCACGCCCTCGTGGACGTACCAGGATCCGGGCACGGTGGCGCGATCACCGTCGGCGGTGACGAAGACCGCGTCGGGCACTCCTCTGGAGCGCAGCAGCGCGATGACCCGGTCCACGCGCTCGCCGCGGAAACCGGTGCAGTGCAGCGGTTCCCCGGGGGCGTCGACGGACGCGATCAGGGTGTACTGCTCGCCCTCCCGCCCCCGGCGTCCGAGTGTGATGTCGATCTTCTTCGTATAGCCGACGGGGATCCTCAGGCCGATCGCACAGGGAAAGTCCGCTGTGAGGCAGCCGTCGATGGTCTCGATCGCGTCCTTACGGCGTCCCCCCTCCGAGGTCCGCTCGCCGCCGGTACGCACCGTGCCCTCCCAGATGCGGCCGACCAGACTCGGCGACGCGGGGACCAGGCGCAGCGAGACGTTCAGCCCGAGGCCACGAAGCTGTTCCTGGTACACCTCGGGATCGGCGTAGAGGTCCCTCACCATGACGACGTAGAAGCCGTTCTCCTGCCTGATGTCGAGCGCGGCGGCGGCCGGGCCCGCGCCCAGGCCGAGGAACCCCGGCCCGGCCAGGCCGAGCGCGGCGACGAGCGCGGCCACGACGGACAGGCCCCAGCGCCTCCACCGGCGCGGGCTCCCGACCCCCGGCTCGGCCCCGGCGGTCTCGGGCTCCTCCACCGCGTGCGACGTGATCTCCTCGAACAGTTCCCGGGCCCCCGTGGTCATCCCCGGGCCCGGCGCGGGGGCGGTTCCCGCGAGCAGGTGGTCGATGTCGCGTCTCATGACGTTCCCTTCGCCGGCTCGGTGGCGCGTACGCCGTAGGTGGCAAGGTCGGATCCGACGAGTTTCAGGTTGCGCGCCAGCCGTCGGCGCGCGCGGTGGAGGCGGAGGCGCACGGCGCCTCGGGAGCAGCCCAGCAAGGTGGCGATCTCGGCCGTGTCCAGGCCTTCCCAGCCGACCAGGGCCAGCAGCTCGCGGTCCCGCTCTCCGAGCAGCCGGAACGCCCGGCGTACGGCGTCGCGGTCGTGGCCGGGGGTGGGGGCGGGGTCCTGCCAGGCGGTGAGCTCCGCCCGGAGCCGGGTGGCGAGCGCCGTGCGCCGGGACGCGCCGCGCCGCTGGTTGGCGAGCACCCGCCGGGCCACGCCGTACAGCCAGAGCCTGGCCTCCCGCCCCTCGGGAAGCTCGTCGATGCGCCGCCACGCCGTGGTGAACGTCTCGGCGATGGCGTCCGCGGCGTCGTCGGGAGAGCCGGTGCGCCGCCACACGTAGGTCAGGAGGTCGGAGTAGTGCGCCTCGTAGATCTCCTCGAAAAGCCTTCTGCGATCCGGGGGGCCCATGCGGCCGTCCTTCCTGTGGGAGGTCGTCGGCCCCGCACATGTCCGGCTCACCCGGACGCGTTTCAGGCTTTTTCCGGCTCAGGGCACCACGGCCTTCGAGACCAGCCGGTCTTCGCGGAAGCACAGCCGGTAGGCGAGCCGGTCGGCGTTCTTCACCGTGTAGTACAGGCAGTCCTGTCCCTCGGGCGGGACCGGCGCTCCGTCCGGCGGCCCGTCCCTGGTGAACACGGGAAGCCCGGACCGCACGTCGTCACGCGGATCACCCACGTGCAGCCCTTCGTACGTCTCCCGGTCGAGGACCGAGAGGGACGAGCCGACGAAGCCGAGAGGGACCATGATCAGGGCGATCACGGCGAGCACCGCCACGGGCACCCCGGCCGCCTCCACCAGCCGCCGCCGCACCCGCCGCCGGGCGAGGGCCAGCTCCCCGGCGGCGGCGTGGGTGCCCGCACGCCCCTCCTCGGACTCCGGAACCAGGGGGTTCCCGTCACGTCCGGCGATCGGAACTTCGGCCCAGACCTCGAAACCGCCCGCCGGGGTCGGACCGCTGCGCAGGGTCCCGCCCGCGAACCGGACCCGCTCGTCGAGCCCCACCAGCCCGGACCCTCCCGGCGCGGCCCCGGGCGGCACCCGTCCGGGCGCGCTCACCGCCGGGGCGGCGTCGTTCACCACGCGTACCCCGAACGCGGTCTCGTCCCGTACGAGCCGGACGCGCACGGTCGCGCCAGGGGCGTGCCTGGCGGCGTTCGTCAGGGCTTCCTGGAGCACGCGGCGGACGGCGAGCGCCGCCATCGGGGGCAGGCCGTCGGTGTCGCTCGTCTGCTCGACGACGACCGGGATGCCCGAGTCGCGGGCGCGCTCGACGAGGCCCTCCACGCTCTCCTCCCGGGGCGGCACGAGGGAGTCGTCCTCCCGCAGCACGCCGATGATCTCCCGGAGCCGGTGCGTGGCCTCCGCCGCGGCCTCACGCAGCTCCCGTACGGCGTCGCGCTGCCGCGCGTCGAGCCCGGGATCCAGTTCGAGGACTCCGGCGCGCACCGCGAGGAGCGTCAGGTCGTGACCGAGCGAGTCGTGCATGTCTCCGGCGATGCGGGCTCTCTCCCGGGTCCGGGCGCGGTCCGCGACGGCCCGCTGTTCACGCTCCATCCGGTCGGCGAGGCGCCAGCCCGTGTCCACCAGTTCGGCGTACTGGCGATGCCAGCGGCCGGCCAGCCACGGCAGCACCACCGCGAGCAGCAACGTGAGGAGCTGGGTGGGCCAGCCCCACAGGTCACGCAGGACGAGGGCGGACAGCGGCAGCCCGGAGAGGGCGACGGCGGCGAAGAACCACAGGGCCGCGCGCCCGCTCTCGGCCCGGCGCCCGGCCAGGTAACCGAACAGCGCCAGCGCCGCCCACGTCCAGTACAGAGGAGTCAGCATCCGCGCGTCCAGCGCCAGCGTCAGCGCCACCGGCACGGCGAGCGCGATCAGCGGCCGGGCGCGTCCCAGCGCGGTCGCGACGGCGAACGACGGGACACCCGCGATCAGCGGTGTCAGGGTCCGCCCGTCGGGGTCCAGCGCCGCCGCGGCCGGTGGCACGCACACCGCCGCCCACAGCGCGAGGTCCTGGAGCCGGGGCGTCCGCACGGCTCAGGGCCTCCGATCGGCCGGCGCGCCGGGTGCGGCGGGCACGAGACCCGCCTCGTACGCCAGGATCGCGGCCTGGACCCGGTTCCTCAGGCCGAGGCGGGTGAGGATCTGGCTGACGTATCCCTTGACCGTCCCCTCCACGAGGTGCAGCCGCCGGGCGATCTCGGCGTTGGACAGCGCGGCCCCGACCAGCGCGAGCACCTCGCGCTCCCGCTCGGTCAGCTCGTCCAGGCGGTCGCGGGCGGTTCCCGGCACGCCGTGGGGGCGCGTACGGAGGCGGGCGATCACCTGGCGGGTGACGGCAGGGGAGAGGTACGCGCCGCCGGCGGCCACGGCACGGACCCCCGCGATGAGTTCCCGGGGATCGCCCGACTTGAGCAGGAACCCGGAGGCCCCGGAGCCGAGCGCGCTCGTCACGTACTCGTCCTCGTTGAACGTCGTGAGCATCACGACCGCGATCTCGGGGAGGACGCGCCGCAGCTCGGCGGCCGCTCCGAGCCCGTCGAGCCGCGGCATCCGCACGTCGAGCAGGCAGATGTCCGGGCGGTGCCGCAGGGCGAGGTCCACGGCCTCGCGCCCGTCGGCCGCCTCGGCGGTCACGTCGATGTCGCCGGCCGTGCCGAGGATGCTCCTGATGCCGGCCCGGATCAGCGCCTCGTCGTCCGCCAGCAGGACCCGGATCATGTCTGACCTCATGACGGGGACGCTACCGAAGCGCGCGGCGGGCGAGCACGGTGCGGGTGAGCACGGTGCGGGTGAGGCGGGCGACCACGACGGCGACGGCGGCCAGCGCCCCGGTGGCGGCCCAGACGTACAGCGCGGGCCAGACATACGTCAGCTGGTCCAGCGTGCCCACCCGGTTCAGCAACAGCCCGGCCAGGTCCGCGAGCCCGAGATAGAGCGCGAGAGGCAGCGCGTACGGGACCAGCCGCGCGGCGAGCCGCCATGCGGGCCTGCCCGTACGGCGGCGCGCCCAGCCGCCGGAGCGCAGCACCCCCGCCGCGCCGAGCGCGAGGTTGAGCAGCGACAGGCCGGCCAGCCAGTAGTCCGCCGACATCGTGAAGGGCGCCGCGTCCGTGTCCGGCCTGCCCTCGATCATCCCGGTGACGCCGTCGCTGATGATCAACGCGTCGTCCCCGGAGACCATGCCGGTGTTCGTGACGACGGCGATGCCGTACCCGCTCGCGGGCAGGATCGTCTGGGCCGAGTTGTGCGTCAGCAGCCAGCCGGTGTGCCGCAGCATGGGGGCTCCCCCGCCGGTCCGGCCGGCCGACCAGCCCATGCCGTACGTGCTGCCGCCCACGCCCGAGGGGGCCTGAGCCGTCCTGACGGTGCCCGGCGGGAGGACGTGACCCGCGCCGTCCTGCGTGATGAGCCATTTGGCCATGTCGTTGGCGGTGCTGACGACTCCGTAGGAGCCGTTGACGAACCACTTCGGATGCGCACGCCCGATCAGCCGGCCGTACGCCCGGACGTACCCGGCGCCCGCGCCGGGGAACTCCTCCGTCGTGTTCACCGTCCGGGTGGACGTCATGCCGAGCGGGGTGAGCACCGCGGCGGCCAGGCAGTCGGCGAACGGCTTCCCGGACACCACCTCGGCCAGCCGCGCGGCGACCGCGTAGTTGGGGTTGTGATAGATCATCCGGGTGCCCGGCGTCGCGGCGAGCGGGGCGTTCCCGAGCATCGCGACGGCGCTTTCAAGGTCGTCCGGCGCGGGGAGCGTCAGTTCGGGAAAGGTCCGGTCGCTCATGCCCGAGGTCTGCTGGAGCAGTTGCCGCACGGTGATCGCACCGGCCCGGGGATCGGCCATCGTGAAGTCCGGCAGGTACCGCCGCACCGGGGCGTCCAGGTCGATCCTGCCCTCGTCGGCGAGGCGGAGCACCACCAGGGCGGTGAACGACTTGGAAATCGAGGCGAGCGGCATCGGCGTGTCCGCGGTGATCGCCTCGCCGCCCGCCGTGTGACCGTGCCCGGCGGCGTACACCACCCGATCGCCGTGGACGACCGTAACCATCGCGCCGGGCAGGCCGGTCCGCCGCATGTACGACCGCACGTAGTGGTCGATCGCCGCCGGTGTCACCTCGCCCGGCCGCTCGGCGACGGCTCCCGCCGCGGTGCTCGCCGTCGCCGCCGCTGTCCCCAGCGCCGTCCCCGCCGTCAGTGTCGCCAGCAGGCCGGCGACCGCGGCGATTCTCCGTGTCCGCACCGTCTTCTCCCCGATCTCTCACGTGTACGCAGGTCACGTACGGTATGAGCCCTCAGGGGGGCGGCACAGCGGACGATCGGAAGGTCTCTCACCCGACTTTCGTCAGGTGTTCAACGGCGCCACAGGCGGCGGAGGAAGGAGCGCCTGGCCGGGGCCGGCGGGGGAGCGGGTTCCCTCTCCGCGGCCTGGTCGGCGACCGGGCGGGCGGCCCGCCATCCGGCGGCGACCTCGTCCACGTCGATGAGCGGCTGCACGACCGGTGGGCCCGACAGGGGCCTGTGGTAGCTCTCGCGGATCCTGTCGTTCATCTCCTCGGCGATCCGGCGCGCCTCGGTCTCGGTCCGCGCGCCCAGCGCCGCCGCCCTGGCCTCCTCGGCCTCCTTGCGCAGCGCCAGCGTCTCCGGCAGCGGGAACGACAGGTTCTCCGCACGCATCTTCTGCTTGATCCACCACATCTCGTCGTACGGCTCGCCCGCGCCGGGGATGGGCTTGCCGGTGCCCGGCAGGTTGTCGAACTCCCCGCGCTCGGCGGCCTCGCGGATCTGCCGGTCGATCCACGACTCGAAGCTCGTCCCGAGGGGTCTGCGGTCCGTCACGGCCTCACCTCGCACGGTCTCGTACGGTCTCGCACGGTACGGTCGGCATCCTCCCCGCAGGATAACCGGCGCTCGGCCGGCCGCCCGCGCCGCCGTTCGCCTCACGGCATCGTCTCGTGGCCGGGCTGCCCGGGGGTGCGGCGCTGCTGCTTGAGCTCCGCCTCGAAGAGATGGCGGCGGCCGCCGGCCAGCTCGTCACGCGCCTGTCGCTCCAGCTCCTGGAAGAGCGTGTAGTAGCCGTCGTCGTACTCCTCCACGATCTGGAAGGTCCAGCGCCCCTGGAGGACGTTGCGGCCGATGAGCTCGCGTTCGATCCGGTCGGCCCACTTGTCGTGCCCGGCCTGGCGCAGCAGGCGTACGGCGTCGTCCAGCTCGAAGTCCGCTGTGCCGGTGAGCTGGTGGAAGGCGTACAGGTGGCCCCTGGCGCGGTGGATCGTCTCCAGCGCCTTGCTGAGCCTGCCCAGCGCGTCGACGGTGACGTCGTCGAGACCGGGTGGCCGGCGGTGGCCCGGATCGGGCCGGGCAGGGAGGTCCTCACGGGATTCGTCGCGTTCGGTCATGTCCCCACCGCTACCCGCCGCACCCGCCTCTCTACCGGCGTCTCTACCGGCGTCTCTGCCGGTCACGACGCGGCGTCATCCGGAGGCGCGGATCACGGCGAGCACGCGGGACAGGTCGCGTGACGACAGCAGGAGCTTGTACATGATCGCGGCCTCGAACAGCAGCAGCAGGGCCGCCGCGCCGATGGTCACCGGTACGATCGCGCCCGTCATGGGCCCGACGATGAACACCGCCATCTGGAACTCGATGCCGCTCATCAGATGGGTACGGACCCGGTGCGCGCGCAGCCACTCGCGTAGCCGCGGATACCAGGAGAAACGGGTGCGGAACTCCTCCTGCAGGTCCACGGCCGCGGCCAGGCGGACCCTGATCTCGTCCGGGTCGTCCTCGGGGTCCTCGCGCAGCAGCGCCCGCGGAAGGGGCGCGGGGCCGCCGGACGACTCGCAGTAGGCCCGCCGCACCCTGCGCCGCATCTCCCGGCGGACCTTCGCGATCTGCAGGGCGTCGACGTAGCGGAGCATGTCGAGGAACACCACCGTGATGCCCAGCAGCGGGTAGACGTCCTCGCCGGTCACGCGGTACTGCCCCCACACCAGCGCGACGGTGCAGGTCAGCACCCTGATCCGGTCGAAGACGTAGTCGAGCCAGCCGCCGAGGACGGTGCCCGTCCCCTTGAGCCGGGCGATCTTCCCGTCCATGCAGTCGAGGACGAAGCTCAGGTGGTAGAGCACGGCCCCCGCGACCAGCCACGCCCACTCCGCCCGCAGGAAGCACCAGGCCGACCCGAGGCCGAGGGCGAACGCGCCCCAGGTGATCTGGTTGGGGGTGACGGACGTGCGGTTGGCGGTTCCGACGACCAGCCGGCCGGCCAGGGGATCCACCAGGAACACGGTCCACCAGGCGTCCCGCGCCTTGTACGTCTGCGAGCGTACGTCTTGGAATGTGAACGTCATTTCGGGGGGCTTTCTGGTTGTCCGGCAAGTCGCGGGAGAAATGTCAGAATTCGTCGTCCAGGCCGAGCGCGTGCGAGTCGTCGCCCGGACGCGGGTCGCCGGCGCCGAGCAGGGCGACCGTCGGCAGGAGAAGAGTCCTGAGCATGTCCATGCCCTCAGGTCGGCATTTCTTCGGAATTCCTTCGGTGTTCTTTTTCCCGCGACTCATCAAAGCACCCGTCGGCCGCCTTCCGCGACTTTTTCCCGGGGTGCCCGGGCATGCGAAATCACTTAATAGTGATAAATCTGGATTTAAGCGGCCGGGCGCGTGAGGCCGGCGTCAGGGCGGCTCAGACCGGTCCGCCGACGCCCCGGGCGAGGGGAGCGCGCCAGCCGTACCGCATGGCGAGGATGCGGAGCGCGAAGGCGAGCACGGCCGAGGAGAGGGTGGCGGCGAATCCGCGGATGTCCAGCGCGTACAGGACGGCCATCGCCGTCGAGCCGAGCATCGCCGGCACGGCGTAGAGCTGGCGGTCGTAGAGCAGGGTCGGCATCTCGCCGGACAGGACGTCGCGGATGACACCGCCGCCGACCGCCGTGCAGACGCCGAGCAGCACGGCGTGCAGCGGCGAGAGGCCGTACGCCAGCGCCTTGGCGGTGCCGACCGCGCAGAACAGGCCGAGGCCCGCCGCGTCGAAGACCAGCACGCCGGGCATCGCCCGCTCGACCTGCGGATGCCAGAAGAAGGCGATGGCGGTGGCCGCGATCGGCACGAGGAGATATCCGGTGTCCCGGAAGGCGGCGGGCTGCACGCCGATGAACAGGTCGCGCGTGATCCCGCCGCCGACGGCGGTGAAGAACGCCAGCACCGCCATGCCGACCACGTCGAGCCGTTTGCGTACGCCCTGCAGCGCGCCGGAAAGGGCGAAGACGAAGATTCCGGCGAGGTCGAGGGCGGGAGTCACAGGTGTGGAGTCTCCCACACGGCTCTCACGCGGCTCTCAGTGGCCGACAGGCCTACCTGGGGTGCGTCACCCCTCCAGGCCGCCCGAGGTCGGGGAGGGGGACGCGGAGGGGGCCGGGGAACCGGCCGGCAGGGCGCTGCCGCGCTTCCACTGGGTCCAGTTCAGCTGCCAGTAGCTCCAGCCGTTGCGCCAGTCGAGCTTGCGCTTGGTGCCGGTGACCTGGACGACGTCGCCGCGCTGGCTGATGCCGTAGAACCACTTGGCCCCGGCGGGGGTGGCCCGCACGCAGCCGTGGCTCTGGTTCGACTTGCCGAGGAACTGGTAGTCGCCCGCGCTCTGGTGGACGTACTCGCCGCTGTCGGAGATCCGGACCGCCCAGGGGATCTCCAGCTTGTAGTAGAGCGGGTCCTTCGGGTCGGTGACGCCGAGCCAGGACGAGGTCATCGTCTCGACCCGCTTCTTGCCCATGGCCAGGTGGACGCCGCTGGTCGTCAGGTAGACGTCGACGCCGTTCTTGACCAGGCCGCCGCGGCCCGCGCTGATCGGGATCGTCTTGGCGAGCTTGCCGTCGCGGCGGACCTTCATCACGTGCTTCTTCGTGTCGACGACCGCGATGTTGGCGGTGCCGACCGCGAAGCGGCGCGAGACGTCCTTGGCGGCCTCGTTGCCGGGGATCCGGCTCAGCAGGGCCTTGAAGAGCACCTTCTGGTGCGGCTTCCAGTACGTCTTGGTCCGGTAGACGACCTTGCGGTCGGAGACCCAGCGCCACGCGCCCTCGACCGGCTTCTCGGCCTGGACCAGCAGCACGGACTCCGCGGCCGCCCGGTCGCGTACGGCCCGGTCGAAGGTGACGATGATCGGGAACCCGACGCCGACCCGCTCGACCTTCTCGCCCATCGGCGTGATGTCGGCGATGCCCAGCTTCGGCTTGCCCGCCCTGCGCGCCGTCCTGGACGCCGCGTGCGGTGCGAGCCCGGCGGCGGTCCCGGTGGCTTCGGTGGCCGGCGCGGCCGGAGTCTGTGTGGCCGCGGTCTGTGCCGCCGCGGTCTGTGCTGCTTCGGTCTGTGGGGCTGTGCCTTCCGCCGAGCAGGCCGTTGCGACGGCGATGGCGGCGACGGTCAGTGTGACGTGGGCCGCCCGCCGGAGGATGTTCACGGTCTACTCCTCAAAGAGGGTTTCACTGCGATTTGCACTCTCTTGGAACGTATGAAAAGCCGGTTTTGTGCGTCCGAGACCATAACGATCAAGTAACTGTCGGGGCCGGGCGATACGGTCGGCGCATGTGTTGTCAGAGGGGCCGCAGTGGGGGCCGCCGTGGTTGAGCGCGCTTACGGCAGACAGGCTCCGCCCACGGAGCGCACGGTCGAGTCCGAGGACTGGGACAGCCGGGACCTGTCGGGGGAGAGCCACCGCAGGGTGGAGTTCACCGACGTCGACATGACCGAGGCGTCGAGCCGGGGCGCGGAGTTCTTCGAGTGCGTCTTCCGGGACGTGCGGTTCAACGTGTCCACGCACACCGACTCCGCATTCGTGAGCTGCACGTTCGTCCGGTGCTCGTTCTTCGACGCCACCTTCACGGGGTGCAAGCTCGTCGGCAGCGTCTTCGAGCGCTGCGGCCACGACCTCATGAAGGTGGAGGGCGGCGACTGGTCGCTGACCGCCCTGCCCGGCGCGGACCTGCGCCGCGCGTCCCTGACCGGCGTGCGGATGCGCGAGGCCGACCTGACCGGAGCCAACTGCGCCGGGGCGACGATCCGCGGGGTGGACCTGTCCGGCGCGTGGCTGCACCGGGCCGACTTCTCCCGCTGCGACCTGCGCGGCAGCGACCTGTCCGCGCTCGATCCGCGCACGGCCGAGATCGCGGGCGCCGTCGTCGACCCGAATCAGGCGATCGTCGTCGCCACGTCGCTCGGCCTGGAGGTGCGCTGACGGGAAGTCCGGGAACCGTGGTGATAACCGTACGCACCGGGGGGTAGAGCGACCACGTCGCACGAGTCACGGGAGGAGACCGGGGTGCGGGACAGGGATCGCTGGGTGCTGACCGACGGGGAGTGGACGGCGAGCGCGAGCGAGCGTGACCGCACGGTCGCCGACCCCGCGACCGGGGAGCCGCTGGGCGACTTCCCCGCAGGCTGCGCCGAGGACGTGGAGCGCGCCGTCGACTCGGCCCGCCGCGCCCAGGCGGCCTGGGCCCGTACGGCGCCCGCCGAACGGGCGGCGTGCCTGCACCGGATCGCCGACCGGATCGAGGCCCGCGCGGACGAGCTCGCCGAACTGGTGACCAGGGAGATGGGCAAGCCGATCGGCGACAGCCGCGGCGGCGTGGCGGCCGGCGCCGGCACGCTCAGGCAGTACGCCGAGCTGGGGCCGCTGCACCGGGGGCGCAGCCTGCAGGGCGGCTGGGACGCCACCGACCTCATGGTGCACGAGCCGCGCGGCGTCGTGGCGGTGATCACGCCGTGGAACGACCCGGTGGCCATCGCCTGCGGGCTCGTCGGGGCGGCCGTCGTGACCGGCAACACGGTCGTCCACAAGCCGTCCGAGCGCACGCCGCACACGGGGGCGCTGCTCGCCGGGCTGATGGCGGAGGAGCTGCCGCCGGGCGTGCTGACCATGGTGCCGGGCGACCGGCACGCGGGGGAGGCGCTGGCCGCGCATCCGGGGATCGACCTCGTCGCGCACGTCGGCTCGACCGCCGCGGGCCGCGCCATCGCCGCGGTCGCCGCGCGCACCGGCGCGAAGACCCTGCTGGAGAACGGCGGCAAGGACCCGCTGATCGTGGACGCCGGAGTGGACGCGAAGTGGGCGGCGGGGCAGGCCGCGACCGGCTGCTTCGCCAACGCCGGGCAGATCTGCACCTCGGCCGAGCGCGTCTACGTCCACCGGGACGTCGCCGAGGAGTTCCTCGCGGCACTCGTGCAGCGGGCCGAGGAGCTGCGCATGGGCCCCGGCCTGAACGAGGAGACCACCCTCGGGCCGCTGGTCGACCGGGCGCAGCGCGACATCGTGGACCGGCACGTGCGCGGCGCGATCGAGGCCGGCGCGCGGCTGCTGACGGGCGGGTACGTCCCCGAGGGTCCCGGGGCCTTCTATCCGCCGACCGTCCTGGCCGACTGCACCGAGAACATGGACGTCATGTGGGAGGAGACGTTCGGCCCGGTCGCGGCGGTGCGGGTGGCCGGGTCGTTCGACGAGGCGCTGGAGCTGGCCCGCGAGTCGCGGTACGGCCTCGCCGCGACGGTCCTGACGCCGTCGATGGCCAACGCCCAGCGGGCCTGGCGGGAGCTGCCGGTGGGCACCGTGAAGATCAACGCCGTCTTCGGCGGGGCGCCGGGCGGCGCCGCGCAGCCGCTGCGCGGCAGCGGGCACGGTTTCGGTTACGGCCCCGAGCTGCTCGACGAGATGACCCACACCAAGGTCGTCCACCTCAGTCCGCTGGCCTGAGCTGCCGGCGGGCCGGCGACGCCTCCCCGCTTGACTTCAGGTGCACCTCAACCGGCACTGTTGACCCCATGAACTCAAGTCGGGAGGCCCCGCGATGAGCCTCTTCCTGCACGGCACCGTCGCGGAGATCGAGCAGGTCGCCGAGCGCATGCGCCGCGTTCGCATCGCCGGGCCCGGCCTGCGCGGCCTCACCTGGAAACCGGGCAACCACATCCGGGTACGGGTGGGCGACCCGCGCTCGCCGCGCTCGTGGCTGCGTGGGCTGCTGCGCACCTACTCGATCTGGCAGTACTCGCCCGACGGGCATCTCGACCTGTCCGTCCTCGACCACCCCTCGGCGGGGCCGGGAGCGCTGTGGTCGAGGGAGGTCCGCGTCGCCGATCCGGTCGCGTTCCTCGCCCCGCAGGGCAGGTTCGTCGTGCGCGCGGACGCGCCGTACCACCTCTTCGCCGGGGACGAGACCGCGGCCGGCGCGTTCGGGGCGATGCTGCGCGCCCTGCCTCCGGCCGCGACCGTGTACGGCGCGATCTCCGCGGAGAGCCCCGGGGACCGTCTTCCCCTGGAGCGGGCCGACCGCCTCGGCTGGTCCTACCGGCCGGCCGATCTCGTCGGCGCGATCCGCTCGCTGGACCTCCCCGCCACGCCGGGCGTCGCCTACCTGGCCGGGCAGGTCCGTGACTGCCAGGCGGTGCGCGACCATCTCGTCCGGGAACGCGGCTGGTCGCGCGGAGACATCGTGATGAAGCCCTTCTGGGCTCCCGGACGGCGGGGCATGGACTGACGGATATGGATTGACGGGCACGGACTGGCGGGCTCGCCAGGCTTGACCCGACATTGGGCGTGGGCGGCGTGATCGGCGCGGACGCGCTGCCTACCGTCTTCCTCGTAGGGATCCGTGACCTCGGGGGAGACTCATGATCATCTTCTCGGCCGCCGCCGCTCTCGCCGCGACGCTGATCGCCGGACCAGCCACGTTCGCCGACCCCGGGCCGTCCGCGGCCCTCTCCGGCCCCAACGGCGGCACCACCGCTGACAGGACGGGCGGGGAGGCGCCGGCGCAACAGCCCGACACGGTGGTCGGCGACCCCGGATACGGCCCCTCAGGCCCGGACGACAACACCGGGGACGGCACCGGTTACAGCCCGGCGTACGCACCGGCCGCCGGGCCGGCCACTGTGCCAGCCACCGTGCCGGTCGTCGCGCCCGCTTCCTTCACCGGACAGTCCAGCCAGGCCGGCCAGCCCGAGCAGGCCGTCTACCACCTGAAGGGCAAGGACGGCGTGCGGCACGACGTGGTGGTCGTCCCGATCTCGGACGACCCCTCCAAGCCGATCGCGCTGCCCGACTTCGGCTTCCAGAAGTTCAAGGTGACGGACAAGCCGCGCACCCACCGGCCGCGGGCCCACGCGGCGCGGCGGCACCAGGGTAGGAAGCATCACCACGGCGGCAGGGCGCACCGCCGCCGCTGACGTACGCTCCAGCCCGAAAGGCGCCCTCTTCACGAGCCCTTCTCAGGCGCCCCCGTCTCCTGCCGGGCCGCGACGGTGGCCTCGATGCTCCGGCCGAGGAAGCGCCCGATGACCTGGCGCTCCTCCGGGGTGAACTCCTCGAGCGCCGCCGACATCCGCCGTCCGAGCGGTGCGAAGAACCGGCCCGCGAGGGCCGCCGCCTGCTCGTGCATGGCGAGTTCCACCTTGCGCCGGTCGCCGGTGCTCCGATGCCGCGTGAGATGGCCGGCCTGCTCAAGCCGGTTGATCAGGGCGCTGGTGGCGGGCGCGCTCAGGTTGAGCGCCGCGCCCAGTGCCCCGGGGGTCAGCGGCCGCCCCTCGCGTGAGGCGTCCATGATCACAGTGAGCGCGTCGAGGTCCGTGCGGTGCAGTCCGTGGTCGACGGCGAACTGCTCGGCGAACCGGTCCACCTCGACGTTGAGACGCCGCATCAGGTTCATCAGCTCGAAGGGATCGATGGTCTCCTCGGCCACACGCACCACCTCCCGCGTTGCCAACCACCCCCGGCTCCACCTAATCTTTCCACGGTAGAAATATTCCACCGTCTGAAATATTTCACCATGGAAAGAGATGGCGGATGAGGCGAGCAGATACTAGTGGATGGGCGGCGCTCTGGGGTCCCCGGGGCAAGTGGCTCGCGGTCGTCCTGGCGATCGTCGTCTCCGGTCTGGCCCTGGCGCTCGGCGGCGCGTCGAAGGTGAACACCGACCCGGCCGCCGCGCTGCCCAGAGGCGCGGAGTCGGCCACGGTGGCCCGGCTGCAGCAGCGGCTGCCGAGCGGCCAGCTCGCGCCGGCCCTGGTCGTCTACAGCCGTGACGGCGGGCTGTCTCCGCAGGACCGGGCGTCGATCGACGCGGACGCGCGGCGGCTCACGGCGCTGGCGGCGGGCGGGCGGGTGCCGCCGCCCGTCTACTCGGACAAGGGCGACGTGGCGCTGCTGAGCGTGCCGCTGCGCGGCGCACTGCCGCTCGCGGATCTCACCGACGCCGTACGGAAGGTCAGAGAGGAGGCCGCGGCCGGCCTGCCCGCGGGGGCGCGGGCGCAGGTCACCGGCCCGGCCGGGTTCAAGGTCGACCTCGCGGCGGTGTTCGACGGCGCGAACCTCACCCTGCTGGCGGTCACCGCGTCGGTCGTCGCGCTCCTGCTGCTGATCACCTATCGCAGCCCGTGGCTGTGGCTGGTCCCCCTCAGTGTCATCGGCGTCGCCGACCAGGTCGCCGCCAAGATCGTCGCCGTGCTCACCCGCACGGCCGGGCTGACCGTGGACGACTCGACCCTCGGCATCACCTCCGTGCTGGTGTTCGGCGCGGGCACCAACTACGCGTTGCTGCTCATCGCCCGCTACCGGGAGCAGCTTCGCGTCCACGACGACCGGCACCTGGCCATGGCGCGGGCCGTCCGCTCGGCGGCCCCGGCCGTCCTGGCCAGCTCGGCGACGGTCACGCTCGCCCTGGTGACGCTGGTCCTCGCGGACTCGCCGGCCGTACGCGGCATCGGGCTGGCCGGGGCGATCGGCATCGTGACCGCCGTCTGCTACGCCCTGCTGGTCCTGCCCGCCGCGCTCGTGCTGTTCGACCGGGGGCTGTTCTGGCCGTTCGCCCCGAAGAACGGGCAGCCGGACCCGGCCCGCGACGGAGTCTGGGCGCGCGTGGGCGGCGCGGTGTCGCGGCGGCCCGCTCTGATGACCGCGGTGAGCGTGGCCGTGCTGGCCGTGCTGGCCCTGGGCGTCGCCGGGCTGAAGGTCGGCCTGTCGCAGACGGAGCAGTTCCGGGAGAAGGTGGAGGCCATCGCGGGGCAGGAGACGCTCGGCCGCGCCTTCCCGGCCGGGAGCGCGCAGCCGCTCGTGCTGATCTCCCGCGCCTCCGCGGCCGAAGAGGTCGAGGCCGCCGCCTCGCGGGTGCCCGGGGTCGTGCGGGTCACGCCGGGCGACCGGACCGCCGAGTACGCCCGGGCCGACGTGGTGCTGCGGGCGGAACCGGGCACGGAGGCCGCCTTCTCGGCGGTCCGCGCGCTGCGCGCCGCGGTGCACGCCGTGCCCGACGCGCAGGCCGTCGTCGGCGGGCAGCCGGCCGTCGACCTGGACGAACGCGACGCGGCCGCGCGCGACCAGAAGCTGATCATGCCGCTCGTGCTGGGAGTGGTGCTGCTCGTCCTGCTCGCCCTGCTCCACTCGGTGGTCGCGGCGGTGACGCTGGTGCTGACCGTGATCGCGAGCTTCGGGGCGAGCTTCGGGGCGGGCTGGTTCGCCTTCAGGCACCTGTTCGGCTTCCCGGCGCTCGACCTCGACGTCCCGCTGCTGAGTTTCCTGTTCCTCGTGGCGCTGGGGATCGACTACAACATCTTCCTCGCCACCCGGGCCAGGGAGGAGGCGGCGGAGCAGGGCACCCGCGAGGGGGTGGTCACCGCCCTCGCGGTGACCGGCGGGGTCATCACGAGCGCCGGGGTCCTGCTCGCGGCGGTGTTCTCCGTGCTCGGCGTGCTGCCGCTGATCACGCTCACCCAGATCGGGGTGATCGTCGGGTTCGGCGTGCTGCTCGACACGGTCCTCGTGCGCAGCGTGCTCGTCCCCGCGCTGGTCACGCTGCTGGGCGACCGTTTCTGGTGGCCCGGCGACCCCGCCGCCGAGGCGACGCCCACGCGCACGTCCGTACGGCAGGCGGAGGCGGCCCGCCCCTGATCACCGTACGGCCGGTCGCCCTGCGAGCACGCCCACGAAGGTGGCGGCCGCGGCGCTGCTGAGGCCGATGACCCAGCCCACCGGTCCGAGGGGCCGGCACCCGAAGACGGTGCTGACCCCCGGCACCGTGACGATGAACCCCAGGACGGCGAGCGACGACAGGGCGGCCAGCGCGATCACCCGGTCCCGCCCGCCCTCCACCATGGTCTGCATGAGCTGGGCCGACACGAGCGCGACGAGACCGATCGTGTTCGCCCGCGTGCGGGTGCCGCTGAGGCGGCCGGCGAGCCACGCGACCGTGGCCGCGCCCGCCGTCACCGCGGCCCGCAGGTAGATGTCGCGGGTCAGCGACGCGCCCAGCGACGCCTCGGGGCCCTCGGCGAGCAGTCTCTCCGGGTCGGTCGAGGCCGGCGGCCGTACGGCGACCACCATGGCCGGCACCATGTCCGTGAGGAGGTTGACCAGCAGGAGCTGCCGGGCGTTGAGCGCGCTGCCGCCGGCGAGCAGGGAGGACCCCACGGTGTAGGCGATCTCGCCGATGTTGCCGCCGAGGAGGATGCTCAGCGAGTCGCGCACCGAGCTCCACATCGCCCGGCCCTCGACGATGGCGTCCACGATCGTCTCGATGCGGTCGTCGGTCACGACGAGGTCGGCGGCGGCCCGGGCGGCGGGGGTGGCCCGCGAGCCCAGGGCGATGCCGACGTCGGCGGTGCGGATGGCGGGCGCGTCGTTCGCGCCGTCGCCGGTGACGGCGACGACCTCTCCGGCCCGGCGCAGGCAGGTGACGATCCTGGCCTTGTGGGCGGGGGTGGCCCGGGCGAAGACCGACACCTCGGGCAGCACCTTGGTCAGCGTCTCGTCGTCGAGCTCGTCCAGCGCCGGGCCGGTCATCACCCGCCCACCGTTCAGCGCGTTCAGCTCGACCGCGATCGCCTCGGCGGTGCTGGGGTGGTCGCCGGTGACCATGACGACCCTGACCCCGGCCCGCATGAGGCGGCCGACGCTCTGCGCGGCCGTGGGCCTGACCGGGTCGGCCAGGCCCAGGAAGCCGAGGAAGCACAGCTCCTCGATGCGCGACTCGTCCAGGTCGCTCCGGTCGGACGCGGGCCGCTGCGCGACGGCGAGCACCCGGTAACCCTGCCGGGCCAACCGCTCCACCTCCTGCTCCAGCTCCAGCCGTACGGACTCGTCGCAGGGCACCGCACCGGTCTCGCGGTGGACCGTGGTGCAGTGGGTGAGCACGACCTCGGGGGCGCCCTTCACGCTGAGCAGATGGCCGTGCTCGGTGCGGCCGAGCACGGCGTGGTATCCCCGGCCGGGCTCGAACGGCATCTCGTCCACGCGTTCCCAGCGTTCGAACCCCTCCTCGGGGATGACCTCCAGCCGGTGGGCGCCCTCCAGCACGGCGCGGTCGGTCGGGTGGGCGATCACCCGCCCGGCGCCGGACCGGGGGCTCGCCCGAACGGCCGCGGCGAGGACGCGCCGCAACGCGACGTCCGCGTCCGCCGCCTCGACCGGGCGGCCCGCGCGTCCGTCCGAGATGTGACGCAGGCTGATCCGGCCCTCGGTCAGCGTGCCCGTCTTGTCGAAGCACAGCACGCCGACCCGGCCCAGGGCCTCGATCGTGGACGGGTTGCGCACCAGGGCGGCCCGCCTGGACAGCCGCCGGGCGGCGGCCAGCTCCGCCACGGTCGCCACGAACGGCAGCCCCTCGGGCACGGCGGCGACCGTCAGGCTGACGGCGGGGGTCAGCGCCTGGGCGAGGGACCGGCCGCGCAGGAGGTCGGTCACGAGCAGCACCAGCCCCGAGGCGATCGAGAGCGGGAGGATCCGCCGGCTCAGCTCCCGCAGGCGCAGCTCGACACCGGTCGGCGGGCCGGGCTCGCCGGCGAGGCGGGCGCTGCGCCCGGCCTCCGTCAGGTCGCCGGTCGCGACGATCACCGCCCGGCCGCTGCCGGCCGCGACCGTCGTCCCCTGGTAGACCATCGAGACGCGGTCGGCGACGGCCGCCGCCATGGTCGGCGTGGCGGTCTTGGCGACCAGCTGGGACTCCCCGGTGAGGCTGGACTCGTCGAGCTCCAGCCCGACCGCCTTGATGACGCGGGCGTCGGCGGGCACGGCGTCGCCCGCGCGCAGCTCGATGACGTCGCCGGGGGCGAGGTCGTCCTTGGTGGCCTCGACCACCCCTTCGGGCCGGCGCAGCCGTACGAGGACCTCGGTCGACTCGGTCAGGCGGTGCAGTGCCTGGTCGGCCTTGAACCGCTGCACCCCGCCGAGGAACGCGTTCACGATCATGACACCGCCGATCAGCACGGCGTCCAGCATCGAGCCGACCATGGCGGAGATGCCCGCACCGGTGGCGAGGGCGGGCGTGAGCGGGTTGGCGAGCTCCTCCACGGTGGCCCGGGTCAGCGAGTGCGGCCGTTCCTCCTCCTCGGGCGCGGCCTGCGCGCGCCGCTGCTCCGCCTCCTGCCCGGCGATGCCCTGGGGCGAGGAGCCGAGCCGGGAGAGGACCTCCCGGGCGGACATGGCGTGCCACGGGGTGGTGTCGGCGCGGGGCGGGACAGGGATCCGGCCCGCGCCGCGCCCGGCCCACTCGCCGAGCGCGATGGCGGCCCCGGAGACGGCGGCGCCCGCGATCTGCGCCCGCCGCAGGGCCGTGCCGGCCGGGCCCGCGACGGCGAGCAGGGTGCCGACGACCGCGCCCGCGGCCCCGAGCCGTACGGCGTTCGCGCTGGTGCGGCGCGCGCGGGGCAGGCAGCGCAGGAACAGGTGGACGCCGTGCAGCTCCCCGGCGACGTCGGCGTCCCACGGCACGATCCCCTTCGGATCGACGACCCCGAGGCCGACGTCGGCCTGGGCCAGCGCGTGCCGGGCGCCCGCGGACACGACGACCACGCAGTGGCCCTCCGCCTGAAGCTCGTAGACGCGCCCGGCGAGCTCGGCGCCGCCGGGCAGCATCCGGGAGATGGCGAGACGCCGTGCCAGGCCCTCGTCGCCGCCCGCGAGGAAGACGGTGCCGGCCCCCTTGGCCGCGCTGACGACGGGCACGGCCAGGGCGTCGATCTCCGGGGCGAGACCGGCGACGGCGACCCGGGCGCCGTCCCTGGCCACCTCCACGGCCCGCAGTCCCCGGCTCCGCCAGCCGTCGCCGCCGGGAACGAGCCGCGCGGGGTCCGGCAGCGGCCGCGCGGACCACCCGTCCCCGTTCCGTATGTGCCCGGGGTCGGCGAAGTCGATGAGGGAGTAGAGCCGGGAGTACAGCTCGTCGGTGTCCAGTCCGTCCACCAGAGGCTCGACCCGGTCGATCGTCCACGAGCCGGTCGTGAGGGCGGCGGCGTCGAGGATCACGGTGTCGACGCGGTCCATCCTGCGCAGGGAGTCGGCGTCGAAGACGACGGTGTCGTGTTTGCCGAGCGCGCGGAGGACGGCGCCGGAGAACGCCTCCCGGCCGAGGTCGGCGGCCCGCGGGGTGGCCGAGACGAGCACGGACACCGCCCGCTCGCCCCGCGTGAGGAACCGGGCCACCGTGTAGCCCGCGGCGCTGATCGGGCCGACCACGTCGGCGTACCGCTCGATCGGGCCGTGCGGGAGAGGGCAGGGCCGGGGCCGCGACCCCGCCCTGACATGGTGGTAGGCGCCCTGCCGCTCGGCCAGCCTTTCCTCCAGGTCCTTCCAGGCGTACCGGCCCGCCTTGGTCTCCACGTAGCGGCCGAACGAGGCCGCCGCCTGCACCAGCAGTCCCGCCGGGCGGAGCGTGAGCGTCTGGGTGACCAGGTTGGCCGTGGTGAAGAGGACCTCGGCGGGACGCCGGCCGAGGCGCCGGTCGAGCTCCTCGCGGAGCGCGGGCGTCGCGTTGACGAGCTGCACCAGCGAGGGCACGGCGGCGGGGAGCCGGGGCACCCGCACCGCCCTGGCGAGGAAGACCCACCCGATCCCGGCCAGGCCCGCGCCCAGCCGTACGGTCGCCCTCAGGTGCTCGTGCGCGAGGTGGACGGGGGTCTCACGGGCGTGCTCCTCCAGGGAGTCGAGTTCGGCGGTGAGCCTCAGGAGCTCGTCCTGGTCGGTCAGCTCGGGGTCGCAGGCGACGAAGACGCAGGAGATGCGGCCGTTGACCTCCGCCCGTTCCACGCCCGCGACCTCGCCCAGCCGCGTCTCCAGCCGTGTGGCGGCCTCCTCGGAGCCCGGCCGGCCGATGCCGTGCAGGCCGATGCGCAGCCCTCCCGGGCAGAGGCGCACCTCACGGGTGCACGGCAGCAGTTCGCGGAGTGGTTCGGGCAGCACGCTCCGCAAGAGGGCCACCGATGTCGTGAGCCCCTGAGTGAGGATCATCACCCCTCCTCGCGAGAGTCGGGGGCAACTCACGAATGACGGCAAAACGGCCGGACGACCGTCCTCCGTTACTTTTCCTCCATCGGCGACGGCGGAAACGCGCAGGCGGAAACGCGCAGAGGGGCAGGGGCCGACCGGCTCAGGCCATCGTGAAGGCGGGCCAGTCCAGCATGAGCAGCAGCTTGCGCAGCGCGGGCCGCACGTTGTTGAGCTGGATGGGGTGGCCGACCGGCGAGTCGGACAGCACGGCCAGGGCGCGCAGGCCGTAGAGGTCGATGAACCTCAGTTCGGCGACGTCCACGCCCTGCGCGCCGGACTTCGTCCAGGCCTTGTTGAGAGCGCCGGCGATGGCGTCGCCGTTGGTGAGATCGATCTGGCCGATCAGGCGGACGGACCCGTCCACGGAGGTGCGGATGCTGATTTGCGGGTCCGTGTAGAGCAGATTCTTGTTGCGAGTGGATTCGAACGACCCATTGACGGTCATCATGCGGTGCCGCCTTCCTGTAGAGGGGCAGCCACCTCCGAGCATCACCGTCCTCACCGACCGGTGTCAACCGAGCCACCGGCCGTACGGGGACCAGGGCGCCCGCCCGTCCGTCGCCGGACGTGACGCCGCCTGCACTGATACCCGTACGGCCCGGCGCGGGGACAGTGACCTAACTCACGTTTATTCGGCCGGGACGATCTCAGTGCTTGCGGGCCAGGCCACCGACGAACGTGTGATAGGTGATTCCGCGGTCCACCGGCTCGCCGGGGTCCGGCCGCCACTCCGCGAGCGGGACCACGCCGGGCTCCAGGAGCTCCATGTCGCCGAAGTACGCGACGATCTCGTCGTGCGTGCGCCACCGGCCGGTGCCGAGGTTCTCGTTGAACAGCTTCTCGGCGGTGGTCGCCTGGGCCGAGACCTCGGGCATGGACGGGCCCGGGTTGTGGAAGTGGGACAGCGCCATATAGCTGCCGGACGGCAGGGCGTCCCGGAAGCGGGCGGCGATCGCGTGGGGATCCTCGTCGTCGTTGAGGTGGTGCAGGATCGCGAACAGCAGCAGGGCCACCGGCTGCGTGAAGTCGATGAGGTCGCGCACCCCGGGGTGGTTCAGGATCGACTCCGGGTCGCGGATGTCGGCCTCGATGACCGTGGTGCTCCCGTTCGTGGCGAGCAGCGCCCGGCCGTGGACGAGCACGATGGGGTCGTTGTCGACGTAGACGACCCGCGACTCGGGAGCGGCCGCCTGGGCGACCTGGTGCACGTTGCCCTGGGTGGGCAGGCCGGAGCCGATGTCGAGGAACTGCCGGATGCCCGCCTCGGCAGCCAGATAGTGGACGACGCGCCGGAGGAAGGCCCGGTTCGACCGGCCGGCCGCGGGGGCGTCCGGCGCGATCTTCAGGGTCGCCTCCCCGATCTGGCGGTCGATGGCGAAGTTGTCCTTGCCGCCGAGGAAGAAGTCGTAGACACGGGCGATGCTCGGCTTGCTCGTGTCGATTCGGGCCGCTCTCGCGGCGGCCTCGCGCTGGGCCTCGTCGTCCACGACTCGTCCTGTCCCCTCGCCGTACCGGTGCAGACCGCGATCATGCTAGAGGCCGACGAGGGGGTGAGGGAGGGGATTCGCGATAAGTGGTATGGATAGGTCGGTCAATGAAGACAAACCCGTTACATTTAGTCCTTTTGGCCTGCCGTATGTAGGCGTTTCGGTCAGGTTCAGAGTCGGCCGCTGATGTCAGACGCTGACGCCGACCCCGCCGCGCGTGTGCGCACCGTATCGCTCCAGCTCCGCGGCCAGGTCGAGCGGCCTGATCGTGGTGCGTCCGGCCAGGAGTTCGTCGGTGATCAGGTCGGCGGGCACGAGCCAGGAGACCTCGAACTCCAGTCCGTCGGGGTCCTTCGCGTAGAGGGCCTTGGTGGTGGCGTGGTCGGACGCGCCGACCAGGGCGTCCATCGCCGCCAGCCGGGTCGCGACGCGGTCGAGTTCGGCGAGCGTGTCGACCTCCCACGCGAGGTGGTAGAGCCCCACCGTCGCCCGGCCCGCCGACGACGGCCCCGCCTGCGCGCCGATCTGGAAGAGCCCGAGGTCGTGGTCGTTCGACGACCCCTCGGCCTGCAGGAACGCCGCCCCGGGAAGCGCGTTGACGACGCGGAAGCCCAGAGCCTCCCGGTAGAAGGCCACACTGCGGTCGACGTCCCGCACATAGAGAACCGCGTGGTTGAGTCGCTGGACCGGCATGACGCCCTCCCGTTACTTGAGCTCTCAAGTAAGTCTAGCTCAGGTGTGTAGAAGAGCGGCGGGGTCGGCCATGACCTGCTCGATCACCTGGCCGGCCGCGCCGAGGGCGGCCGCCTCCGCGCCGAGCCGCGACACGATCACCGGCGGCACGGTGCCGCGCATCTGGCCGAGGCGGGCCCGCAGCGTGTCCCCGACCACGTCGCCGATCCAGCGGAAGAGCGGCGCGTAGATCCCGCCGAGGACGATGGCGCCGGGGTCCACGAGGTTGATCGCCGACGACAGGGCCACCCCGAGCGCCCACGCCGCCCGCTCGCAGGCCGCCCGCGCCCTCTCGTCGCCCTCCCGCAGGCGCTGGGCCACCTGCGCGACGCCCAGCTGGCCGCGGACGCCCCCGGCGGCGGCCAGCAGCGCGTCCTGCCCGGCGTACTGTTCGAGGCATCCCCGGCCGCCACAGCGGCACTGCGGCCCGTCGGGCGCGACGACGACATGCCCGAGCTCGCCGGCGAAGCCGTGCGCCCCCCGGAAGAGCCGGCCGCGGACGACGAGTCCGGCGCCGATGCCGATCTCCCCTGAAACGTGCAGGAAATCGGGCAGTCCCGACCCGAACCACAGCTCACCGAGCGCGGCCAGGTTCGCCTCGTTCTCGACGCGTACGGGGAAGGGGAAGTGCTGGAGGAGCGACGCCAGCGGGACGTCGCGCCAGCCCAGGTTGGGAGCGTTCCGGACGTCGCCGGTGGCCCTGTCCACAGGGCCGGGCACGGCCAGCACCCCGCCGACCACCCGGAGCCCCTTCTCCACAGCCTCGTCCACAACGTTCGCGGCCAGATCCCCAAGTCGCGCGATGCTGTCCACAGGGAGTGCGGCGCGGTTGTCCACAGCCTGTGTACGGCGCAGCCGCACGGTCCGGGCGAGGTCGACCACGCACACGGCCAGGTAGTCGACGTTGACCTCCAGGCCGAGGGCGGCCACATGGCGCCCGCTGATCCGGATCTCGACGCCGGGCCTGCCCCGCTCGCCGTCCCGGACGGCGCCGGTCTCCACCACCAGCCCGCCCTCGATGAGGTCTCCGACCAGCTTGGAGACGGTCGTCTTGGTGAGGCCCGTTATCTCGGCGAGAGCGGCGCGCGTCACCGCGCCGCGTGCGCCGACCTCGCCCAGTACGAGCGCCAGATTCCGGGCGCGCATCGCGTCGTGTCGTACGGCCTGCGACATCACACCCTCCACTATCGGGGGTTGAGAACCTGGACACGCCCTCTTGACCCGGAGCCCGCCACGTCGGATATTTAGTCCACAACATAGACTAATTCGGAGGCGACTCATGTACACCCCCACTCCCGAGGACCGTTTCACGTTCGGGCTGTGGACCGTCGGCTGGCAGGCGCGCGACCCGTTCGGCGACGCCACCCGGGCCCCGCTGGACCCGGTCGAGAGCGTGCACCGCCTGGCCGAGCTCGGCGCGTACGGTGTGACGTTCCACGACGACGACCTCCTCGCGGTGGAGCAGGACCGGACCAAGGCCATCGAGAGCTTCAAGAAGGCTCTCAGCGAGACCGGCCTGAAGGTGCCGATGGCCACGACCAACCTGTTCACCCACCCGATCTTCAAGGACGGCGGGTTCACCAGCAACGACCGCGACGTCCGGCGGTACGCCCTTCGCAAGGTCATTCGCAACATCGACCTCGCCGCCGAGCTCGGGGCCACGACGTACGTGTGCTGGGGCGGCCGTGAGGGCGCCGAGTCCGACGCCGCCAAGGACGTGCGGGTCGCGCTCGACCGCTACAAGGAGGGCTTCGACCTCCTGTGCCAGTACGTGATCGACAAGGGCTACGACATCCGCTTCGCGGTCGAGCCCAAGCCGAACGAGCCGCGCGGCGACATCCTGCTCCCGACGATCGGGCACGCCCTGGCGTTCATCAACTCGCTGGAGCACCCCGAGATGGTGGGCCTCAACCCCGAGGTCGGCCACGAGCAGATGGCCGGTATGAACTTCGTGCACGGCATCGCCCAGGCGCTGTGGCACGGCAAGCTGTTCCACATCGACCTCAACGGCCAGCACGGCCCGAAGTACGACCAGGACCTCGTCTTCGGCCACGGCGACGTGAAGAGCGCGTTCTTCCTGGTCGACCTGCTGGAGAACGGCGGCTACGACGGCCCGCGCCACTTCGACTACAAGCCGCTGCGCACCGAGGACAAGGAAGACGTCTGGGAGTCGGCGGCCGCGAACATGCGGACCTACCTCATCTTCAAGGAGAAGTCGAAGGCCTTCCGCGCCGACCCCGAGGTGCAGGAGGCGCTGGCCGCCAGCAAGCTCACCGAGCTGGCCCAGCCGACCCTGGCCGAGGGCGAGACCTACGACGACGTCCTCGCCGAGTCGATCGACGTCGACGAGGTGGCCGCCCGCGGCTTCCACTTCACCCGGCTGAACCAGCTCGCGCTGGAGCACCTCCTCGGCGTCCGCGGCTGACCGCCCGGCCGGAAGACAGAGTGAGGGGACGACTGTGACGCTCGTGGCAGGGGTCGACTCGTCGACCCAGAGCTGCAAGGTCGTGATCCGGGACGCGGAGAGCGGGGCCCTCGTGCGCGAGGGCCGTGCCCCCCACCCGGAGGGCACGGAGGTCCATCCCGACCACTGGTGGACCGCCCTGCAGGGCGCGATCGAGCAGGCGGGCGGCCTGGCGGACGTCGCCGCCGTCAGCGTGGGGGCACAGCAGCACGGCATGGTCTGCCTCGACGAGAACGGCGAGGTGGTCCGGCCCGCGCTGCTGTGGAACGACACCCGGTCCGCCGGGGCCGCGGCCGACCTGGTCGCCGAGCTGGGCGGCCCGAAGGCGTGGGCCGAGGCCGTCGGCAGCGTGCCGGTGGCGTCGTTCACGGTGACCAAGCTCCGCTGGCTCGCCCGCGAGGAGCCGGACAACGCCCGCCGTACGCGGTCGGTCTGCCTGCCGCACGACTGGCTCACCTGGCGCCTCGCCGGGCGGACGGACACGATCGCGACCGACCGGGGAGACGCCTCCGGCACCGGATACTGGTCGCCCGCCACCGGCGAGTACCGCACCGACCTGCTGGAACTCGCCATGGGCCGGGTGCCGGAACTGCCCCGCGTGCTCGGCCCGGCCGAACAGGCGGGTACGGCCGAGCACGGCGGCGCGCTGCTCGCGCCCGGCACCGGCGACAACATGGCGGCGGCGCTCGGCGTCGGCATGCGGCCCGGTGACGTGGTGGTGTCCATCGGCACGTCGGGGACGGCGTTCGCCTGCTCGGAGACCCCGTCCGCGGACGCGGCCGGGCTGGTCGCCGGGTTCGCCGACGCCACCGGGCGGTACCTCCCGCTGGTCTGCACGCTGAACGCGGCGCGGGTGCTGGACGCGGCGGCCCGGATGCTCGGGGTCACCCCCCAGGGCCTGAGCGATCTGGCCCTGCGGGCGCCCGCGGGCTCCGGCGGGCTGGTGCTCGTGCCGTACCTGGAGGGAGAGCGCACCCCCAACCGGCCCGACGCGACCGGTTCCCTGCACGGGCTGCGCCTGTCCAACTCCAGCCCCGAGCATCTGGCCCGGGCCGCGGTCGAGGGCATGCTGTGCGGGCTCGCCGACGCGCTGGACGCGCTCGGCGTCGAGCCGGCCAGGGTGCTGCTCATCGGCGGCGGCGCCCGCTCGGAGGCGGTGCGCCGGATCGCGCCCACCGTGTTCGGGCGTCCGGTGCTCGTCCCCACCCCCGGGGAGTACGTCGCGGACGGCGCCGCCAAGCAGGCCGCCTGGCTGCTGTCCGGCGAGCCGGAGCCGCCCCACTGGGAGTCGGGCGGCACCGAGCGGTACGAGGGCGACCCCACTCCCGGCCTGCGCGAGCGCTACCACGAGGCGGCGCAGGAGTAGAGGCGCGCAGGAGTAGACGTCCGGGGTGGGGTCCACGTGACCCCGGAGACCCCACCCTGAGACGACCCTGACCCCCTATCGGGGTGATGTACGCGTTGTCCCGGATGTTAGAAACGGGCCGTACGCGGGATCCTCAAGGTATGGCCAAGAGGATCTATCCCCTGCTCGCCGGCGGTGGCATCCTGCTCGCCGTCGTCACCGTCGTGGCGGCGCAGGTGGGCGGGGAGCCCTCGCTGGACCCCGTCTCCATGACGATCAGCCAGTACGCGGCGCGCGACGCCGGCGGCGTGATCGAGACCGCCATGGCCGTCCTCGGCCTGGCCTCCCTCGCCCTGCTGGCCGGGATGCGCGCCGTGCACGCGCCCGTGGACGGCTGGCCCGCCCGCCTGATCGGCCTGTGGAGCGCCTCCCTCATCGGCGCGGCGGTCGTCCCGTCGGACACGAGCTGGCAGGGCGACCTGCACGGACTCCTGTCGGCGGCCGCCTTCGTGAGCGTGCCCGCCGCCGCGATCCAGCTCGTGGGCCGGCTCGGCCAGGACGAGCGGTGGCAGGCCGTCGCCCGGCCGCTCGAATGGCTCGCGCTCGCCTCCGGCCTCGGCCTCGCCGCCATCACCTACGTGGCGCTGCCCGGCCACGGCGTCATGATCGGCCTGGTGGAGCGGCTGCTGCTGACCGCCGAGGTGTCCGTCCTCGGGCTGTTCGCCCTGCGGCTCGTCCAGCTCACCTGGGGGCCGCCGCTCCGTGAGTGGATCGGCGGGCGGCGGGCCGACCTCGCGGCCCACCGCTGATCCGCCGGGATCGGGCCGCTCAGCGCTGGGCGGCCGTCAGCATCTTGAGCGCGTGCTCCACGAGGGTGACGAGCACGACCTTCGCCGAGGCGCGCCGCCGTACGTCGCAGAGCAGGACGGGCACCTCCGGATCGAGGTCGAGGGCGATCCGCACGTCGTCGGCCTCGTGCCGGTCCGCCCCGTCGAAGCAGTTCACCGCCACGATGAACGGCGTGCCGCGCTGCTCGAAGTAGTCGATGGACGGGAAGCAGTCGGTCAGCCTCCGGGTGTCGGCCAGCACGACCGCGCCGAGCGCGCCGTAGCTGAGCTCGTCCCACATGAACCAGAAGCGCTCCTGCCCGGGGGTGCCGAACAGGTAGACCACCAGGCCTTCCCTGATGGTGATGCGTCCGAAGTCCATCGCGACCGTGGTGGTCGTCTTGGCTTCCACGCCGTCGGTGTCGTCGACGCCGACGCTGCGGTCGGACAGCACCTCCTCCGTACGGAGGGGGCGAATCTCGCTGATCGCGCCGACCAGCGTGGTCTTGCCGACGCCGAAGCCGCCGGCCACCAATATCTTGAGGGCGACCGGCTCCTCAGAGGGCGCGAAGGCCATTGATCACTTCCTTGAGAATGCGCTCGCTTGGCAGCGGCGCCACTTTGCCCGGAGCCCGTGCCTCGACGAGTCCCAGATCGAGCAGATCCCCGATCAGGACGCGGACCACGCCCAGGGGCAGGTCGATGTCGGACGCGATGTCCGCCACCGACGCGCCGCGGCGCGCGAGGTCGAGGATCCGCCGCTGCTCGGGACCTATCCCGGACAGGTCCCTGCGTGAACCCGTGGTGGTCACCATCGTGATGAGATCGAGTTTCGCGCCGGAGGGCCGCGCCCGGCCCCCTGTCAGCGCGTAGGGCCGGACCAAAGGCCCGGCCTCCTCGTCCATCCATTGGGGTCCCGTCATATGCGCGCCCGTCTCACGGGGAGATCCGGCGCGGGTTGGTGGAGATGTGCTGGCCCACGCGCTTGACCAGCATCGCCATCTCGTACGCGATGTGGCCGACGTCGGCGTCGGAGGCGGCCAGGACGGCCAGACAGGTGCCCTGCCCGGCGGCGGTGACGAAGAGGAACGCCGCCTCCATCTCCACGATGGTCTGCCGCACCTCGCCGCCGCCGAAGTGCCGCCCGGCACCCCTGGCCAGGCTCTGGAACCCGGCGGCGACCGCCGACAGGTGCTCCGCGTCCTCCCGGCTCAGCCCCTGGGAGGCTCCCACGACGAGGCCGTCGGTGGAGAGGATCACCGCCTGGCGGACGGCGGCGACCCTGCTGATGAGATCGTCGAGCAGCCAGTTCAGTTCGCCGGTCGACGTCGCTTTGCCGGTCATGCGTCACCCTTCTCGCCGTGCGTGTTGTGTGCGTGGTCACCGGGTGCTACCCCACCCGGCTGGTCGGAGTCCTCCCGGCCCCGGCGCGCTCCGCTCTGGAAGGCGGCGAACACGGCCCTGGCCTCCTCGGGCGACCGCTCCTCCATCGGAGGGGCGGACAGCGGCGGCTGCGTGGACGGGGTGCGTAGCTGCGGAGCGATGTTGGCCTGGCGGACCCGGCGCGGCAGACCGGCGTGGGTCCCGTTGGGCGCCGACCCCCTGGCCCGGGACGCGGTGCCGTTCGGTGCGCCGTTCCCCGCGCCATTCCCCGAACCGTTGCCCGCGCCGTTCGCGGGGGCCGGCTCCGGCGTGGAGACGGGCGTGGGGACGGGTGTGGGGAACGGTGTCGGGAGGGGCGTGGGGGCGGGCGGAGCCTCGCGCATCGAGGAGGGCACGGCCTCGGTCCGCAGGGCGGCCGGGGTGAAGAACGGGGACGACTCGGGGAACTCCGAGGCTCCGTCGGGCTCCCACACCCGTCCCGCGACGGCCTCGCGCAGCGTCGGCGGCGTGGTCTCGGGCGCGGTCTCCGGGAATCTCTCCGGGAAGGTGTCCGGCACGGTGTCCGGCACCGTTTCGTGCACGGCCCTCGGCATCGGCTTGGCGTGGGCGCCGCGGGGGGCGGGCGGCCCCTCGATCGCCGCGGGCGCGCCGTCCTCCACGACCAGGGTGCGGGGGATGAGCACGATCCCGGTCGTCCCGCCGAACGGCGACCCGCGCAGCACCACCCTGATTCCGTGCCGGGCGGCGAGCTGGCTGACGACGAAGAGCCCGAGCCTGTCGCTGTCGGCCAGGTCGAACTCCGGCGGGTCGGTCAGCCGCGCGTTGATCTCGTCGTACTCCTCGGGCGAGAGGCCCAGGCCGCGGTCCTCGACCTCGATCGCGAGCCCGTTGGCGACGAGCTCCCCGCGGACCTCCACCCGGGTGTGCGGCGGCGAGAAGACGGTGGCGTTCTCGATCAGCTCGGCGATCAGGTGGACGAGGTCGGCCACGGACGCGCCCATGAGGGTGGCGGCCGGCATCGGCGCCATCGTGACCCGGGTGTAGTCCTCCACCTCGGAGATCGCCGCCCGGACCACGTCGATGAGCGGCACCGGCTTGCGCCAGGCGCGTCCCGGCGTGGCCCCGGAGAGGATGATCAGGCCTTCCGCGTGCCGCCGCATGCGGGTGGTGAGGTGGTCGAGCCGGAACAGGTCCTCCAGCGCCTCCGGGTCCTCGGCCCGGCGCTGCATCGAGTCGAGCAGCGTGAGCTGGCGGTGCAGCAGGGTCTGCTTGCGCCGGGCCAGGTTGAGGAAGACCTGGCCGACGCCGCGGCGGAGGGCGGCCTGACCGACGGCCGCCTCGACGGCGGTGCGCTGCACGGAGCCGAACGCGTGGGCGACGTCCTCGACCTCGCTGGACCCCGTCGCGTTGATCGGGGGCGCCTCGGCCTCGATGTCCACCTCCTCGCCGCGCCGCAGCTTCTCGACGACGCGCGGCAGCCGTACGTCGGCGAGGTCGAGCGCGGCGTCGCGCAGCCCGGCGAGGTCGCGGGCGAGGCGGCGGCCGAACCGCACGGAGAAGATGATCGTCGTCACGATGACGACGAGGCCGAGCCCTCCGGCGACCAGGATGCGGAGCAGGATCCCGGTCGCGACCGAGGTGGCGTTCGTGTTGAGCGCGTCCGACGCCTTCACCCGGGCCGAGTCGAGCCTGAGGATCAGCTGGTCGACGGTCGGCGACCACTTCTGGGCCTCCGGCGGGACCGGCCCGCCGGTGCGCACCCGGTTGACGAGCAGGTTCTCCAGCGCCGTGAAGCGGTCGAACAGCGGCGAGGTGAGCTCCTGCTCGTACGGCGCGCGCATGTCGCCGGTGAGGACCGTGCGGTTCTTCCGGTAGAGGAAGCGGCGGGTGGACACCCACTCGCTGAACGCGGTCTGCTCCTCGCCGGTCATCACGCCGCTGGCCAGCGCGCCGCGGATGAGGGCGTCCTCACGGCTGATCATCTCGTGCGCGTTGCCCATCCCCTGCATCGCGCTGGCCTGCTGGAAGACGGTCAGGTCGGGAACCGAGACCAGCCTCTCGTACAGCGCGAACATGTCATCCATGATCGCGTTGTAGGAGTTGATGGCGTACAGCCGGTCCATCTGGCCGAGCGAGACGGACTCCCGGATCGAGGGCAGGCGTTCGAGGGAGGACAGCAGGGACTCCAGGGGCGCCACGAGGTCCTCGCCCATGGCGTCACGGGTGGAGTCCTCGCCGGCGGTCCTCCGGAACCTGTCCACCGAGGCGGTGGTCTTGGCCTGCTGGGCGGTGAGCGCGGCGGAGTTCGTCTGGCCGCTGCTCAGCACTCCCGCGGTGAGTGCGCGTTCGGCCTGGATCTGCAGCCCGAGGTCGGTGGAGGCGATGCCCACGGTGTCGTACAGCGTCTTGGAACGCATGAGGATGACACCGTCGCCGACCGTGAGTTTTAGGGCAAACCCCCACATAGCACTCAACATGAGCAATGGTAGGAGCAGCAGTAAGAAGATCTTGAACCGAATCGAGCGGTTTTTTGAACCCATATGGCCACTCCTGCAGTGCTGGAGGCTGTGCCGCATTTATGGGGGAATGCACCTCCGGAAGATCGCACAGAAGGCTAGCACCGATACACTCGCCGCGCAGGGGGAGGAAACGATGATTACAGTGATCACTGGGGCTGGTGCCGGAATCGGTGCAGCTTCCGCCCTTGATCTCGCTCGGCGAGGTCACCAAATCGTGCTCATCGGGCGTACCCCCGAGAGGTTGCGCGCCGTCGCGGACCGGGCCGCGGAGGCCGGCGGCGCCCGCCCGGACACCCTCGTGGCCGACTTCTCCTCCCTCGACGAGGTGCGCCGGCTGGCCGCGGAACTGCTGGCCCGGTACGACCGCATCGACGTGCTGGTCAACAACGCGGGCGTCATGTCGCCCGACCGGCGGACGACGGTGGACGGCAACGAGTTGATGATGCAGGTCAACCATCTGGCGCCGTTCCTGCTCACGAACCTGCTCGCCGACCGCCTCGCGGCGTCGTCCGCCCGGGTCGTCACCACCTCGTCGCGGGCCGCCAAGACCGGCCGCCTCGACCCCGCCGACCTGTCCAGGGAACGGCGGCGCTGGAACGGCTGGCTGCAGTACGGCGACTCCAAGCAGGCCAACGCGTTGTTCACCGTGTCGCTCGCCGAGCGCGGGCTGGCCGCCACCTGCCTGCACCCGGGAGTGCTGAAGACGTCCTTCGCGGACGGCACGCTCTTCATGAAGATGGTGTGGCGCGTTCCCGGGGTGGGCGAGCCGCCCGAGGCCGGCGCCGCCAGGATCGTCCACCTCGCCACCCACTCCGACGGCGTGGAGCACCCGGGCCGCTACTTCGTCAAGAACGCCCCCGCGCGGGTGCCGAAGACGATGTCCGACCCCGCCCTCGCGGCCGCCCTCTGGGACTCCAGCGCCGCCGCCACCGGACTGTCAGGCTGAGCTGCCGAGAGACCGAGTGTTCAGATCCTGGGTGCCGAGGACGGTGATCAGCGCGAGGCGCTCGGCGTCCTCGGTGCCGGGCTCGGCCGTGTAGACCATGACGCGCAGATCGCCGCCCGCCACGGTGAGCACGTCGCAGTCGAGCGTCACGGCGCCCGCCTCCGGGTGGTCGATCGTCTTGCGGGCGGCCTGGTGGTGCCCGGTGATGCCGGTCTCCCACAGTTGGGCGAACCTGTCGCTGTTCGCGAGCAGGTCCGCCACCAGTCGCTTGAGCCGCTGGTCGGCGGGGTAGCGGGCGGTGGCCGCCCGCAGGTCGCCCACCAGGGCCGCCTCCAGCTCGCGCCGTGACACGGTGGTGTGCCGCACCCGGTCGTTCAGCCCCAGGAAGGTGCGCCACACCCCGTTGCGCCGCCGACCGAGCCGGCCGGAGGAGTCGCCCATGAGCGCGGCGTAGGGCTGGTTCGCCTGGAGCAGCGTCCAGGTGGCGTCGAAGACCGCGACGGGGGAGCCGGTCAGCCGGTCGAGCAGGCGCTGCACGCTCGGGGTGATGTGCGTGGGCACGGTGCCGGGCCCCGGCGACCGGAGCCCGGCCAGTTGGAAGAGGTGCGCGCGCTCGGCGTCCGGCAGCCGCAGGGCCCGGGCGAGGGCCTCGACGACCTGGTGTGACGGATTGGCGGCCCGGCCCTGCTCCAGGCGGGTCACATAGTCCACGGAGATCCCGGCCAGCAGGGCCAGTTCCTCGCGGCGGAGCCCCGGCGCGCGCCGCTGCCCCCCTGTGGGGAGTCCCGCCGCCTCCGGTGCGACCCGGTCGCGCCACCGGCGCACGGCCTGCCCGAACTCCGACGTCGCCATGCCGCCAGTCTGCCCGTTCCGGCCAGGACCCGCGTGGTACCGGCAGTCCCAGGAAGACCGGACGACTGGCCCGGCCGCGGAGTCGTCCCGGAGGCTGGGGGCACGAACACGGCAGCACGAACACGGCAGCACGAACACGGCAGCACGGACACGGCAACCGAAAGGAACACGCGGTCATGAGCAGGCTCGCACTCGTCACCGGCGCCACCTCCGGGATCGGCAGGGCCTTCGCCGCGCGCCTGGCCGCCGACGGCTACGACCTGGTGGTCGTGGGCCGGCGGCAGGAGCGTCTGGAGGAGTTCGCCGCCTCACATCCCGAAGCCGGGATCCGGACCGTGGCCGCCGACCTGTCCACCGACGAGGGCATCGACACGGTGGCCGGGATCTGCGCGGACGAGCCGCTCGACCTGCTCGTCAACAACGCCGGCGTCGCCCACTACATGCCGCTGGCCGAGCTTCCCGCGGACAAGGCCGGAGAGCTCGTGCACGTCAAGGTCGTCGCCCCGACCATGCTCGCCCGGGCCGCCGTCGCGGGCATGCGGGAGCGGGGCGGAGGCGCGATCGTCAACGTGGCCGGCATGATCGCCTTCAGCGGCCCGGCCCCGCACTCCCAGATGCCCCGCCGCGCCGTCTACGCCGGGACCCTGGCCCACCTCGTCGCGATGTCCCAGACCCTGAGCGCGGAGCTGGAGGGTACGGGAGTCGCCGTACAGGTGCTGTGCCCGGGTGTGGTGGCCACCGAGTTCCACGAGCGGCAGGGCCTCGACCTGAGCGCCGTGCCGCGGATGAGCGCTGACGACGTCGTGACGGCCTGCCTGCGCGGGCTGGAGCTGGGAGAGGTCGTCTGCGCCCCCGGCGTCGAGGACGCCGGTCTCCTGGACGCGGTCTTCCGGGCCGAGCTCGCCGCCTTCGGAGGGCAGAGCCCCGAGCTCGCCACGCGCTACCGGGCCTAAGAGTTCGGGCCCAAGAGTTCGGGGAGTGTTCGCCCGGGGTTGCGCCGGTGCTCACGGACGGGTGACTAGGGTCCGGCCGCATGACCGTGACCGTTCCCGCGCGCACGTCCGGCACGGCGGCCCCCGCCCGCGACCCGCTGCTGGACAACGCCAAGTTCCTGGCCATCGTGCTCGTCGTCTCCGGGCACCTCGTGGAGGACCTGCGGGACGTCCCCGCGGCGCACGCGCTCTACTTCTACGCCTACCTCTTCCACATGCCGCTGTTCATCGTGATCAGCGGCTACCTGTCGCGCAACTTCACGTTCTCCGCCGGCAAGGCGCGCAAGCTCATCAGCGGCCTGGCCGTGCCGTACGTCATCTTCGAGGTGGCCTACTCGCTGCCCCGCTACTTCCTGTACGGCAAGCTGGAGATCAGCCTGCTCGATCCGTACTACCTGACCTGGTTCCTGATGTCGCTGTTCCTCTGGCGGCTGTCCACTCCGGTCTGGCAGCAGTTGCGGCATCCTCTGGTGGTCGCGGTCGGGCTCTCGCTGCTGTCGGGGACGAGCGCGCTGCCGGACGAGCTGTCGATGAACCGCACCTTCGGCCTGCTGCCGTTCTACGTGCTCGGGCTCATGCTCACCCCCGGCCACCTGGAGCTGCTGCGCGGGCGGGTCGCCGCGATCACGGGTGGCGCCGTGCTGGCCGCGGCGCTCGCCGGAGCCTTCGCCGTGCACCGGCTCGTGCCGACGGAGTGGATCCGCTGGCGCCACTCCAACCACCAGATCGGCGTGGACGACCTGACCGGCACCCTGATCAGGCTCGCCATGCTGGCGGCGGGCTTCCTGCTGGTCCTGGCGTTCCTCGCGCTCACCCCGGACCGCCGCACCTGGTTCTCCGGCCTCGGCGCCGCCACCATGTACGCCTATCTGCTGCACGGCTTCGCGGTGAAGGTGACGGAGCGCTTCCACGACGCGCTCGTCAATCCGCTCGGCGTGGCGGCGATGGTCCTGCTGGGCGCCGTACTGGCGGCCCTGCTGTGCACCTCCCCGGTACGGCGGGCCTTCCGGTGGGCGGTGGAGCCGGACGTCTCCTGGGCGTTCACGACGCTGCGCCGGCCCAGCCGGCGGCCCGGTCACCGGCCCGGTAGGCGCAGGGCGGAACTCCAGCGTCCGTACGCACGTTTTCCGGGCGATGGTGCTGAACATGGCGAAGCGCGCAATCCGGGGTAGCGTACGCATTCGCGGTGCGGCCAGATGTGGTGAAAACGACGGGGTGACGCGGGTGGTCGGCAGACAGGGCAGGGTCACGGGCAGGATCGGTCCCGGCCTTGTCGGCGAGGTGATGGTGCCCATCCGCGGGGGTGTCGAGGCGTTCTACGCCTATCCGAGCGTCCCGGACGAGGAGATCCCGGTGGGGTCCATCGTCGTCGTCGTGGAGTATTCGCCCCCGCGCACTGTCTACGTCGCTCGCGCGATCGTCTGACCGGCACCCTCCTCCTCTCACTTTCCCCCCACTAGGACGGAGGCTCCCATGCCCTCGGAGATCCTGGTCGTGGGCGGCGTCGCCATCGTCGCCCTCATCGTCCTCACCATGCTGTTCAAGGCCATCTGGCGGGTGGCCGAGCCCAACGAGGCGCTCATCATCTCGGGTCTCGGGGCCCACACGAGAAACGAGCTCGCCGACAGCCTGGGCTTCAAGATCGTGACCGGCAAGGGCACCGCCGTGCTGCCCGGCTTCCAGACCTCCCGGCGGCTGCGGCTCGACAGCCGGGCCACGAACCTCCAGGTCAACTGCGTGACCCAGCAGGGCATCCCGGTCCAGGTGCGCGGCGTGATCATCTACAAGGTGGGCGACGACTTCACCAGCATCGCGAACGCCGCCCGGCGCTTCCTCGACCAGCAGGACTCGATGAACGGCGCCATCCACGAGCTGTTCACCGGTCACCTGCGCTCGATCATCGGCAACCTGACCGTCGAGGATCTCATCCTGAACCGGGAGCGGCTCACCAGCGAGACCCGCAGCTCCGCGGCCGACGAGATGAGCAAGCTCGGCCTGGTGGTCGACTCGCTGCAGATCCAGGAGATCGAGGACGAGACCGGCTACATCACGAACCTGGGCAAGCCGCACGCCGCGAAGATCGCCGCGTCCGCGCGTATCGCGGAGGCGCAGCGCGACCAGGAGGCCACCGAGGCCGAGCAGATCGCGGCGGCGAACAAGGCCGCCGCCTGGCGCGACGCGCAGATCAAGCAGGCCTCCTACCAGGCGGAGATCGACGAGGCGCAGGCGCGGTCGCGGCAGTCCGGTCCGCTGTCGGAGGCCACGGCCCGTCAGGAGGTCGTCGTCCAGGAGACCCGTACGGCCGAGCTGGAGGCCCAGCTCTCCGAGCAGCGGCTCCAGTCGCAGGTGCGCAAGCCCGCCGACGCCAAGGCGTACGAGACCGTGACGCTGTCGCAGGCCGAGCGCGACGCGCGCATCGCGCAGGCCGAGGCGGAGGCGAAGGAGACCGAGCTGCGGGCGGTCGCGCAGGCGTCGCAGGTCAAGCAGGCGGCCGCGGCCGACGCCGAGTCGGTGCGGCTGCGCGGTGAGGCCGCCGCGGCCGCGACCAGGGCGACCGGTCTGAGCGAGGCCGAGGCCGCCAAGGCGCGGGGTCTCGCGGAGGCCGAGGCCGCCAAGGCCAGGGGCCTGGCCGAGGCCGAGGCGATCAGGGCCCGCTCCGAGGCGCTGCGGGAGAACCAGGAGGCCGTCATCGCCCAGCAGCTCGCCGAGAACTGGCCGCAGATCGTCGAGGCCGGGGCGAAGGCGTTCGGCAACGTCGACCACATGGTGGTGCTCAACGGCGCCCAGGGCATCGAGGAGATGCTGGCCAAGGCGCTCACGCTGGGCGGCACCGGGCTGGGCCTGGCGCGCACCCTCCTGGCCGGCGGCTCTCCCGCGGCGGTCCAGCAGGGCGGGGCGAGCGTGAACGGCGCCGAGCCCACCACGAAGAACGCCGTCGACGCCGCCTCCTGACGGCCCGCGTTCGTCCCCGTCCCTTCGGACGGGGACGAACGTCTCGTGCGTTCAGCCGCGGATCAGGTCCTGGAGGCCGATCACGCGCAGCAGTTCCAGCCGCTCGCGGGACTCGCTGCCCGGGCGGGCGGTGTAGACGACCAGCCGCTGATCGTGCTCCGGGCTCAGCATCACCTCGCAGTCCAGCTCCAGCAGGCCGACGACCGGATGCTGGAAGCGCTTGACGTCGGCGCGGCGTACGGCGACGTCGTGGGCGTTCCACAGCGCGGAGAACTCCTCGCTGCGGGCGCGGAGCCGGCGTACGAGCTCTGCCAGCCGGGCGTCGTCCGGGCGGCGGGCGGAGGTGGCGCGCAGATCCGCCACCGCCGTGCGGGCGGCGAGGTCACGATCCCCGGGAGGGAAGAGCTCCCGCGCGGACGGGTCGGTGAAGTAGCGCCAGATGAGGTTGCGCTCCGCCTCGGGGCGGGCGGACATGTCACCGTGAAGTGCTTTGTCCATCGAATTCTGCGCGAGGACGTCGCCGCGGTCGTTCACCACCTGGGCGGGCGTGTCGATCAGCCGGTCGAGGATGAGCAGCAGGCCGGGCCGGACGTGCTCCGTGGCCGACCGGTCCCGCGGCGGCTCCTCGCCGGCCAGGTGGAAGAGGTGGTCCCGTTCGTCGCCGGTCAGCCGCAGCGCGCGGGCGACGGCGGCGAGCATCTGGCGGGACGGGTGCGAGCCCCTGGCCTGTTCGAGCCGCGTGTAGTGGTCGGTGGACATGCTCGCCAGCTGCGCGACCTCCTCACGGCGCAGTCCCGGGGTGCGCCGCCGCGCGCCGTGCGACAGCCCCACATCGGCAGGGGTGACTCGGGCACGGCAGTGACGCAGGAAGTCGGCCAGTTCGGTTCTGTCCACACCCTTCACCATGCCCCTCACCATGCCCCGGTGCGCCGGACGTTGCCAGGGACGGCCTGTCCCGGGATAAGGGCGTCTCTCCCGCCCACGCCCGCGCCGCCGGAGGCTGGGAGCCGACGCTACGGATGACCCCGGCTGTTCGACGAAGGAAGGCATGGTTCGCATGCAGTACCGCACGCTCGGCCGCACCGGCATCAAGGTCAGCCCCTATGGGCTCGGCGCATTGATGTTCGCCACGTCCATCGGCAACCCCGATCCCGGCGACTCGGCCCGCATCATCCACAAGGCGCTGGACGCCGGGATCAACCTCATCGACACCGCCGACGCCTACGGCGACTCGGAAGAAATCGTCGGCAGGGCGCTCAAGGGACGGCGGGACAACGTCGTGCTCGCGACCAAGGTGAGCCGCCCCGTCGGTGACGATCCCAATCAGCAGGGCGCCTCGCGGCGCTGGATCATGACCGCCGTCGAGAACTCGCTGCGCCGCCTGGGGACCGACCACATCGACCTCTACCAGATCCACCGGCCGGACCCCGCCACGGACGTCGAGGAGACGCTCTCCGCGCTCTCCGACCTGATCCACAGTGGGAAGGTCCGCGCGATCGGGACGTCCGCCATGCCGGCGTCCGACATCGTCGAGGCCCAGTGGGTCGCCGAGCGGCGCGGCCTGGAGCGATTCCGCACCGAGCAGCCGCCCTACTCGCTGCTCAACCGCGGCATCGAACGCGAGGTGCTGCCGGCCGCGCAGCGCTACGGAATGGGCACGCTCGTGTGGGGCCCACTCGGGCAGGGACTGCTCACCGGACAGGTCCGCAAGGGGCGGCAGAACGAGCTCCGCCGCGCCGGCTTCCTCAAGCACGTCAACGACGAGCACCGCATCGAGGCCGTCGAACGGTTCATCTCGCTCGCCCAGGAGGCGGGTCTGCCGCTGACCCACCTCGCCATGGCCTTCGCCATCGCTCATCCCGGCGTGACCAGCGCCGTCCTCGGGCCGCGCACGATGAGCCACCTCGACGACCTGCTCGCGGGCGTCGACGTCGCTCTGACCGACGACATCCTCGACCGGATCGACGCGATCGTCCCGCCCGGCACCGACGTCGGCGTGCTCGACCAGGCGTACGTGCCGCCGGCTCTCCAGCGGACGAGCCTGCGCCGCCGCCCCCTCGGCGAACGCACGGCCGCCTGACAGCTCGGCCGCCTGACGTCTCGGCCGGGGCGTCCGGTCAGTCGAACGACAGCTCCGTCGTACGGCGGGGCATGAGCAGCAGCGCGCCGACGCTGAGCACGGCCACGACGACGAGCGCGATGAAGATGTGGTGGACGGCGTCGTACAGTGCGCCCCGCACGAAGGACGCGGCGGCCGAGTGGGCCGCCGCGCCCTGGGCGTTCAGCACCAGGCTCGTGGCGTCGAGGCTGTCGGGCAGGCGCCCCGCCGCGGAGTCGGCGAGGGAGGCGGGCGGGTGGGCGAAGCGGTCCGACAGCGTCGCGTTGGAGATGGCGCCCAGCATCGCGGCGCCGACCGTGCTGCCGATCGAGCGGGAGAACATGTTCGTCGCGGTGACCACGCCGCGGCGCTCCCAGCCGACGACCGACTGCACGGCGACCATCGTGGGGCTGGCCGACAGCCCGAGGCCGACGCCGACCACGAAGCAGACGGCGGCGACCTGCCAGATCATCGCGTTCCGGCCGAGCAGCGCGCACAGCACGGTGCCCGCCACCACCACGACGATCCCGATCAGCGCGGTGTCGCGGAATCCGATGCGCATGTAGAGGCGGCCGGAGAACGTCGCCGCGAGCGGCCAGCCGATAGTGAGCGCGGCCAGGGCGAAGCCCGCCACCAGCGCGCCGGTGCCCAGCACCCCCTGCGCGTACGTCGGGACGTACGACGTGAGCCCGATGGTGAGGGCGCCGACGCCGACGGAGACCAGGTTGCCGCCGGTCAGCGTGCGGCGGCGGAACACCCACAGCGGCAGCACCGGCTCGGCCGCGCGGCGCTCGGCGAGGACGAAGGCGGCGATCAGCAGCACTCCCGCCCCGAAGATCAGCAGGCTGGGCGCCGAGTTCCACTCCCAGGCCACGCCGCCCTCCAGCAGGCCGAGGATGAGCAGCGAGGAACCGCCGGTCAGCAGCACGGCGCCCAGGTAGTCGATCCGGTGGGAGCCGCGTTCGACCCGCTCCTCGAACCGGCGGGCGAGCACCCAGGCGGCCACCGCGCCGAGCGGCAGGTTGATGAAGAAGATCCAGCGCCAGGAGACGTACTCGGAGAAAACGCCGCCGAGCGTCGGGCCGACGACCGCCGAGATGCCCCACACGCTGGCGAGGTAGCCCTGGACCCGGGCCCGTTCCTCGACCGAGTAGAGGTCGCCGGCCATCGTGATGCTGATCGGCTGCACCGCTCCGGCGCCGATGCCCTGGATCGCCCGGAACGCGATCAGCGCGGGCATGCTCCAGGCCACCCCGCACAGCACCGACCCGAGCAGGAACGCGGCGATGCCGAAGAACATCACCGGCTTGCGCCCGAAGACGTCGGCCAGCTTGCCGTAGATGGGCACGGTGACGGCCTGGGTGAGCAGGTAGATCGAGAACAACCACGGGAACTGGGAGAACCCGCCGAGGTCGCCGACGACCGAGGGCACCGCGGTCGCGATGATCGTGCTGTCCAGCGCCACCAAGCCGGTGCACAGCATGATGGCGGCGAGGACGGGACCGCGTTCCGACCGTAGCCCGATGCCCTTCGATGTCGTCGTCGTGGTCACGAATGAGACTCCCTCAAGAACGCCCTCGGCACAGCGGTTTCGTCATGCGCAACTGTCACCGTATGGCAGAACATTCCGGGCCTGTTGACGGGCCGGGCGACATTTCGTACGTTCCGCGTAGGCCGCCCCCCGGGCGCCCCAGACCGGGAAGGGGTTGCGATGGCCACCGAGCCGAGTCCAAGCGGGGGGCCGGACATCGTGCCGGGTCCGCTCGCCACGCCGTCGCCGGAGCTCGCCCGCAGGCGCGAGTCGGGGCCGCTGGAGCCGGCGACCATGCCCAGCGGCGACCGCGTCCCGATGGTCGTCCGGTACGAGGACGTCCGCGCCCTGCTGGCCTCGCCCACATCCAGCCGCAATCTCCGCCTTCCCGGGCTGCCGCGGTTCGTGAGCGGCGTCGGCATCGACGACGACCCGGACGCGCTGGTCAACCAGGACCCGCCGGAGCACACGCGGTACCGCCGGATCATGCACGGAACCTTCACCCCGCGCCAGATCGAGCCGTGGCGGCCCCGCATCGCGAAGATCGCCGAGGATCTCCTCGACGGCCTGGGCGACGACTTCGACCTGGTCCAGGGATACGCGCTGCGGCTACCCGCCCATGTCATCTGCGAAATGCTCGGCGTGCCGATCGACGACTACGAGCAGTTCGTCCGGTGGACGGACATGTTCCTGACCACCTCCACGGCCGACGGGCAGGTGCGCCAGGAGGCCTACACCGACTTCATGGCCTACGCCGCCGAACTGGTCGCCCGGCATCGCCTCTCGCCCGGGCAGGACCTCATCGACCTGCTCATCCAGGCCAGGGACGAAGGCGACCGGCTGTCGGAGGGCGAGCTCGTCAACACCGTCTTCTCCCTGATCACGGCCGGGTACGAGACGACGGCCTCGATGATCGCCCGTGGCGTGTTCCGATTGCTGCTGCACCGGAGCCAGTGGGACGAACTGGTCGCGGACCCCGCCCTGACGGCCACCGCCGTCGAGGAGGTCCTGCGCTTCGACGGGCCGCCCGCCAACGCCTTCATGCGCCGCGTCACCGCGGACACCGACCTGCCCAGCGGCCCGCTGAGCGCGGGGACGGTCGTCATGCCGAACCTGAACGCCGCCAACCACGACCCGCGGGCGTTTCTCGAGCCCGGCCAGTTCGACATCCACCGCTTCACCGGCCACCCGCCCAACCCGCATGTGGCGTTCGGGTACGGCCCGCACCGCTGCCTGGCCGCCAGCCTCGCCAGGGTCGAGCTCACCGAGGCGTTCAGAGCCCTGGTCACCCGGCGCCCGGACCTCCGCCTGGCCACCCCGCCCGAGTCGGTGAAGTGGGCCGACGGCCTGGTCCTGCGGCCGGTCGCCCTGCACGTCACCTCGGAGGGATGAGACGGTTCCGGCGCGGCACCGATCCGTGATCAACGTCGAGTCCGCCGGTGCTACCCTCGCGAGCGTGGCGATCAGGAACTCCCACTGCTCCTTCTGCGGAGCGGCCTACGCGCCCGGCCTGCCCTGGCCGAGGACCTGCCAGGAGTGCGGCAACACCGGCTATCTCAACCCCCTGCCGGTCGCGGTCCTGGTGCTTCCGGTGGACGGTGCGCGTACGTCCGGCCTTCTCGTGGTCCGCCGGGCGGTCGAGCCGCACCGCGGCCTGCTCGCCCTCCCCGGCGGCTTCATCGACATCGGCGAGTCCTGGCAGCAGGCCGCCGTACGGGAGGTCCGCGAGGAGACGGGCGTCGTCGTCGACGCGGCCGGAGTGCGGCTGTTCGACGTGCTCAGCGCGCCCGACGGCACCGTGCTGATCTTCGGCCTCGGGCCGCGCACAGCCGCGGACGCCCTCCCGCCGGTCGTCCCCACCGCGGAGACCAGCGAGTGGCTGGTGATCGACGCCCCTCAGGAGCTGGCGTTCCCGCTCCACACGCAGGTCGTGGCCCGCTACTTCGGCCGTGAGGCTCAGCGGCCGTAGCGGTTCAGTCTTCGCGGACCCGGCCGGACTCGACGACGACCCGGCGCGTCGTGTGGACGGCCTTCAGCATGCGCCGGTCGTGGGTGACGAGCAGCAGGGTCCCCGTGTACGAGGCGAGCGCCGACTCCAGCTGCTCGATCGCGGGAAGGTCGAGATGGTTGGTGGGCTCGTCCAGGACGAGCAGGTTCACCCCTCGGGCCTGGAGGAGAGCGAGTGCCGCCCTCGTGCGCTCACCGGGTGACAGCGTGGCCGCCGGGCGCAGCACGTGGTCGGCGCGCAGGCCGAACTTGGCCAGCAGCGTGCGGACGTCGGCGGGCGGCAGGTCGACGAGCGCGCCGAACGCGTCGAGCAGCGGCTCGTCGCCTTCGAAGAGGGCGCGGGCCTGGTCGACCTCGCCGACGACCACCCCGGGGCCGAGCGTCGCCGTCCCCTCGTCCGGGGTTACCCGGCCGAGCAACACGCCGAGCAGGGTGGTCTTGCCCGAGCCGTTCGCGCCGGTGATCGCGACCCGGTCGGCCCAGTCGATCTGCAGGTCGACGGGCCCGAGCGTGAAGGCGCCACGTCGCGTGACCGCGCCGCGCAGCGTCGCGACGACGGCCCCGGAGCGGGGCGCGGCGGCGATCTCCATCCGCAGCTCCCACTCCTTGCGCGGCTCCTCGACGACCTCCAGCCGCTCGATCATCCGCTCGGTCTGCCGGGCCTTGGCCGCCTGCTTCTCCGTCGCCTCGGTGCGGAACTTCCGTCCGAGCTTGTCGCCGTCGGTGGCCTTGCGGCGCGCGTTCTTGACGCCCTTCTCCATCCAAGCGCGCTGGCCCCTGGCCCGGGCCTCCAGCGAAGACCTGGTGTCGGCGTACTCCTCGTACTGCTCGCGTGCGTGCCTGCGGGCGACCTCGCGCTCCTCCAGGTAGGCGTCGTACCCGCCGCCGTACGCGCGCACCTGCCGCTGGGCGAGATCGAGCTCGACCACCCTGTTCACCGTGCGGGCGAGGAACTCGCGGTCGTGACTGACGACCACGGTCCCGGCGCGCAGTCCCGTCACGAAGCGTTCGAGCCGGTCCAGGCCGTCGAGGTCGAGGTCGTTGGTGGGCTCGTCGAGCAGGAACACGTCGTAACGGCTGAGCAGCAGCGCGGCCAGCCCCACCCGGGCCGCCTGCCCGCCGGACAGGGACGCCATCTCCTGCTCCGTGCCGACCGTGAGCCCGAGGTCGGCCGCCACTTCGGCGGTCCGCTCCTCCAGGTCGGCGCCGCCGAGGGCGAGCCAGCGATCGAGGGCCTCGGAGTACGCGTCGCCGGGATCGCCGCCGACGAGCGCCTCGGTGGCCGCGTCGAGGGCCCGCTGTGCGGCGGCGACCCCGGTACGGCGGGCGAGGAAGGCGGCGACGGTCTCCCCGGGCCGCCGTTCGGGCTCCTGCGGCAGATGACCGACGTTGGCGGCAGGCGGGCTGAGCCGTACGCTGCCGTGCTCGGGGGCGTCGAGGCCGGCCAGCAGGCGCAGCAGCGTCGACTTGCCCGCGCCGTTCACCCCCACCAGCCCCACGACGTCCCCGGGCGCGACGACCAGATCGAGATCCGTGAACAGGACGCGGTCGCCGTGCCCGGCGGCGAGTTCCTTCGCGACAAGAGTGGCGCTCATCAGGACACCGACCCTACTGGGTGGCGAGCGAGAGCAGGCGGGTGACGGTGTTCCAGTTGCGCATGGTCGCCGGGCCGGTCGCATGCTTCTCCAGCAGCGGCGGCAGCTTGGGACGCCGCAGCCCGTCGGGGAAGTAAACGTAGAGCTCCCGCTCGCCGATCCGCATCTCCTCCGGGGCGTACGCCGCCGGCTCGATGCTCGCCAGCCCTTCCCGGTCCGGCGGCCGGGCCAGGAAGACCACGGCGAACCGCGCGGGGTCCCTGACCTCCAGGGGATTGCGCTCCACCACGCCGCGAAGCTCCTCAGCAGTACGGAGGATCACCGTTGTGGACAGGCCGAGCTCCTCCTGGAGCCCGCGCTCGATCGCGGCGGCGATCGAATCGGCGTCACCGCCGGCCGTGAACAGGGCGTTTCCACTGCGCAGGTGCGTACGCACGTCCCCGTACCCGAGGCGGTCGAGAAGCGCCCTGAGATCGGCCATCGCCACCGCGGTGGCGGGATTGACGTTGATACCGCGCAACAGCGCTACGTAACGCATCGCATCGCCTCCTTCCGGCGGGAGACTATCCCCCGATCATGTCAACAACCGTCAGGTATAAGGCCGCGACGCCGGCAGCCATCGCCCCCTTCTCCCGTCATGTCCTCGCTCGCCGGGTGGTGCGGGGGTTGCGGTAGGTGAAGGCCCAGCGGTCGGCTCCGACCTTGCGGCGGGTGTAGCGGCTGGGGTGGCGGTAGCGGTCGCGGTTGTGGAACTGGCACGCCGGTCCCAGCAGCGTGAGGTCGGTCAGCCCGCCGCTGCACCAGTCCTCGGCGTGGTCGACCTGGCACATCGTGGCCGGCAGCGGGCAGCCGTCCACCCAGCAGGTCGCATACCGCGCGAAGACCGCCCGCCGCTGCGCCGGGGTCGCCAGACGGACCTTGCGGCCCATGTCCAGCACCTGCCCACCGGCGTTCATGACGATCCGGACCAGGGTGCTGGTGCGAGCGAGCCGGTGCACCCTGGAGGCGGGCAGCAGATGCCCGGTCGCCAGGATCAGCCCCGGCAACCCCCGCAACCACACCCCCGGCGGACTGTTGCCCCCCAACCCTGGCGGAGCGTCGGCTCCCGCCCCCGCCCAGGACTCACCTCCCGGCCAGGTGTCGCTTCCAGGCCGGGCGTCGCTTCCAGGCCGGGCGTCGTTTCCCGGCCAGGTGTCGCTGCCGTGTTCCGCACCCGGCGGAGTGTCGGCTCCCGCCCTCGGCATCCCGTGCGGCACCTCACCCGGCATGAAGGCATGCCGGTAGTCCCCTGCCGTGCAGTCGTCGGCAGGGCAGTCACCGGCAGGGCGGTCCTCATCGGGGCAGCCGGACGCACGTCGGTTTCCAGTGCAGTTCCCGCCGCCACGCGGCTCGGCGTGCTCGTCGCCGTGGGCCGAGTGGGAGTGCGGCTCGGCGACGTTCGGGCTGCCCGTGGCCGAGCAATCCTTATCGAGACGCTCGTCGCCGCAGGTGGGAGCATCCACGCCAGGGTCCCGGCTGACAGGCGCGTCAGCCCAGTGCTCGTCGCCCGGCATCGGCGCATCGCTCCCGAACCGGTCACCGTCACACTCGGGTATGTCGCTTTCGGAGCGCCCGCTGTCACGCCCCGGAGCATCACCGGCGTGTGGTTCGCTGCCGGGAGCCGTCGCGGGGTCGTCGGGGAGGGATTCGGCGTTGACGAGCACCAGAAGCTCGGTGACGATCTTGCTTTCCAGGAACGCGATGAACGCGTCCGCGTTCCGCACGCTCGGGGTGCGGTCGTCGCCCTCGGCCTTCGGCTTGGCGTAGACGTCGAGCCAGTGCTGCAGCCGTGCGGCGGCTTCCACCGGGAGGTAGAACTCTCCCTCCAACCCGCCGTTCCTGCGCCGCCGCACCCGGAAGAACCGGCGGTCGAAGTCGGCCTGCTCGTCCTGCTCGTGGCCGTCGGGGTCCAGCACCGCCCGCAGATACCGCCCCGCCCTGGCCACCTCCGCCGCACCCGCCGACCCGGCCAACTGCAGCAAGATCCGCTCGGCGGTGGTGGCCTGGTCGTCGGTCAGCCCGGAGGTGGCGGTGCAGATCGCCTCCACGATCCCCTCGGGCAAGCTGCTCTCCGCGAACAGGCGGCGCACCTCGTGCAGGCGGACCAGCTCCATGCTCATCGTCAGCAACCGGCCTGCTCCCGCAGGGGTCATCCCCCCAGCGGAACGCAACCACAACTTGGTGGAGGCATGCCCATGGCTCTTCGCCTCCCCGGCCCGATGGACACGCCCGACCCGGGCAGCCAACGCGCTGGTGATGCGGTCGCGGGCCGACAGCAACTCCTCGGCCTCGGCCAGACACACCTCAGGTGCCTCGGGCACTGGAACGAGCGCCACCGCCCGAGCCGCCTCAGCAAGCGCCGCTACCGCCACCCATGACGACGACCCCGCGCCAAAAGCGCCGCCGTCAACAGCGTGGTTCGGCGCGGCGGCAGGGCGAAGATGCGAGTCTTCGGCGCCGGGCTCGGACGCAGGAGAGTCGTCCGAGGACCAGAGGGGCGGGCCGTCGATGATCCTGGCCCACCAGGGATCAGCCGGAGGACGGGGCGCTGACGCGTCGAACGTCGGAGACTCCATGCGCCCCTCCTCCCACCACTCCTGCAATTCGAACTCTTGCCCTAATTCTTTCATCACTCTCTGTATAGAACAAGCTATCGAGGTGATTACTTGGAGTCACAGCCAGTGGGGGTGCGGGTCCCATCAGGCAGACGCCGCAACGCCGGGGTGCGGCGTGTGTACGACGTCAGCCGCGGCGCTGGGTCTCTTCCAGGTAGCGCAGGACGGCTGTGACCCTCCGGTCCGCTCGGTCGGTGGGCGCCAGGTCGAGTTTGGCGAAGATGCTGCGGATGTGCTTGTGGACGGCGCCTTCGCTCACGAAGAGCCGTTCGGAGATGGCGGTGTTGCCCAGTCCCTCGGCCATCAGGGCGAGCACGTCGAACTCCCGGGCGGTCAGCCGTTCCAGCCCGCTGTCGGTGCGGGTGCGCGTGAGCAACTGCGCGACGACCTCGGGGTCTATGGCCGTGCCTCCCGCGGCCACCCGGTGCAGGGCGTCGAGGAACTGGTCGACGCGGCCGACTCTCTCCTTGAGCAGGTATCCGAGCCGGTCGGTTCCGCCGGCGAGCAGCTCGGTGGCGAACGCCTGCTCGACGTAGGCGGACAGCACGAGCACCGCAAGGCCGGGCTGACGGCGCCTGGCCTCGACCGCCGCGGTGATGCCCTCGTCGGTGTGGGTCGGAGGCATCCGGACGTCGACGATGGCCACGTCGGGCCGGTGGGCGTCGACGGCCGCCAGGAAGGAGTCCGGGGAGTCGGTCGTGGCCACGACGTCCAAGGACTCCGCGCGCAGCAGCAGCGCGACGCCTTCACGCAGCAGCGGATCGTCCTCGGCTATCACGATCCGCATGACAACTCCACTTCGAGTGCGGTCGGCCCGCCGGGCGGGCTGGTCAGGGTGAGACGGCCGTCGTGCGCCTCGACCCGGCTGCGGATGCCGGTGAGCCCGGAGCCGCGCCGTTCGTCCGCGCCGCCGACGCCGTCATCCTCGATTCGCAGGGACAACCGGTCGCCTTCACGCCGTACGGTCACCGTGGCGTGCCGGGCCCGGCTGTGCTTGGAGATGTTGGTGAGTGCCTCGGCGGTCACGAAATAGGCGGTGGCCTCGATGGAGGCGGGGCACCTGCCGAGCGCGTCGACGTCGACCCGGCAGGGCACACCGCAGTTCGCCGCGAGCCCGGCGAGCGCACCGGCGAGTCCCCGGTCGGCCAGCACAGGGGGCAGGATGCCGCGGACGACCGTACGGAGCTCGGCCAGCGCGTGCTCGGCGGTCTCCTGGGCGCGTTCGAGCATGTCCTCCGCGTCCGGCCGGTCACGGGCCAGCGCGCGGCGGGCCGCGCCGAGCATCACGGTGACCGCGACCAGCCGGTTCTGCGCCCCGTCGTGCAGCGAGCGTTCGATCCGCCGCAACTCCGCGGCGTGGGCGTCCAGTGCCGCCGCGCGAGTGGCCGACAGCTCCGCGATCCGCAGGGACAGGTCGACGTCGGCGGTGGGCGCCAGCAGCCGGCGTCCCGGCCACGCCTGCAACCGGGCCATTCCCGTCCCGAGCACCAGGAAGCAGGCGGCCATTCCCACGCCGAGGATCGCGACCGCCATGGCGCCGGCGTCGTCGATCACGTCCCAGAACACCAGGGTCGGGGTGGGATCCTCCGCGGGCAGCGCCCGCCACCACAGCGGATACGTGATGTTCTGCACGGCGTTCAGCACCATGGTCAACCCGGCCACGCCGAGGAACAGGCCCAGCGTGCCGTGCGCGAGGATCCAGCACAGCTCCCGCCGTACGGCCGGATCGGCGAGCGCGGCGCGTGCGCCGGCCGGCGCGGGCCCCAAACGGACGATCTCCGGACCCCAGCGGGACAACCGGTCACGCTCGCGCTCGGCGGCGGACCGTAGGACACGCGGCACGGTGGGCAGCAGGAGCAGGCCCACACCGATCACACAGGTCAGTCCGGCCACGACGAGCCACACCAGAGCGGCGAGCGCCAGCAGCGCCGTGCCGAGGCCGCCGACGAGATGTTCGAACGCGCCGAAGACATCACGGGCGCGTGCGGCGACACCCCTCCGATCGTTTCGCCGGGTGTCGGCCGGTTCCGCCTGGTGTGCCGCCATCATGCACCCCCTTGTGGGCCAGAGAGCTTGGAACAGGACATCCCTTCAGCTCTGCCGGGCGAGCTCCGGCACGGGTTCCTCGACCGGACGGTAGCCGAGACGGCCGCGGGTCGCGATGAGCAGCAGGATCGCCGCCGTGGTGGCCGCGAGCAGGGTGACATGGCTCGCCTGCTCGGCGGTGGCGATCGACGGGAACATCTCCCCGTACGGGAGCGACATGAAGTTGTTGACGCTCACGTGCAGCAGCATGACCAGCGGCAGGCTCTGACCGGTCCGGTTGAACATCCAGGTGACGACCACGCTGAAGGCGCAGCAGAAGGCGACGAACTCGCCGACTCTCATCATGGTGACGTCCGGCCACCCACCCCACTCGCTCAGGAACAGCGGCAGATGCCAGACGCCCCACAGCAGGCCGAGGATGGCGGTGGCGCCCAGCGGGCCGAATCTGCGCTGCATGCGGGGCAGGGCGAAGTCACGCCAGCCGGGTTCCTCGGCGAGACCGGTGGTGACCATCTGGATCAGCAGGCTGGGCAGGTAGGCGACCAGCACCGCGACGGGCGGCACGTGGATGTCCTCGCCGGAGAGCGCGAGAGAGGCGGCGATGATGGCGGCGGGGACGCCGAGGACGGCCACGAGATACCAGACCCAGCCGACCCGCCACTTGGTCATCCTCCGCAGCCACCGGCGGACGCCTTCCTTGCCGTCCGCGACCCTGGTCACGATGTACGCGGCGAAGATGGGGCCGAGATAGGCGCCGGGCAGCACCCCGGCGAGCTGCGTGCTGCCGAGTAACCGGGGGAAGGCGAAGTCCCAGACCGCCAGGCCGGTCGCCGAGAGGATGTAGGGCACCCAGGCGACCCAGCTCATCAGGTTGGCCAGGACGAAGAAGCTGATCAGCGGATGGTTGCGGATGAAGCCCCGAACCCCGCTCCGACTCGTGTACCGCTCGGCCTCCGGCCAGCTGTCGACTGCCATTTCACTCTCTCCTGTGGGAGTGCTCGACTGACAGTGATCAGCACACCAGCCGCGGGCCCTCCCGGTCGCTCCCGCGTACACCCCAATGGGGGTACAGCCAGGGGTACCAAGGAGAGAACGACCAGTTCAGAGCGTCGGCCGGGAGGCGGCGTGAGGGCCGCGGCCCTCACGCCGGACAAGTACGTTCAGATGAGCACGTGCGGCTCGGGGTTGCCGGCGAAGCAGAACTGGGCGTTGCGGGTCAGCTTGTAGTCCGCGGCCTGCCAGGTGTGGGCCGTGGCGTCGGAGCCGCGCATGTAGATGAAGTTGTAGCGGTCGGCCGAGTAGATCCGTACGCCCTCTTCCTTGCAGCGCCGTACGAGCCGGGTGTCCTCGCCCGCGTTGACCGGCTCGAACGGGAACGCGCGCAGCAGGTCGGTCCTGGCCAGGATCGTCGCTCCCTGGATCAGGTGGGCGTAGCGGTGCTCCAGCCCGGGCAGGCGGAAGATCGTGACGTTCTGGTCGGGGAAGTAGGTGTAGTGGGCGCCCTTGCCGACCATCTCGGCGTCGGCGTAGTCGAAGGAACGGACCAGGTCGGACAGGTAGTGCTCGCCGTAGATGTTGTCGTCGTCCATCTTCGAGATCAGCTCGCCGTCGGCGTGGGCGATGCCGTGGTTGAGCACCTCGCCGAGCGTCCAGGACGGGTCGGCGGTGAGCACCTTCACGGCCGGGATGCCCGCCGCGAGCGCCTTGTCGCGCACGACCGCCGGGTCCTCCGACAGGCCGTGCATGACCAGCACGAGCTCCAGGTCGCGGTGCCGCTGCCGGGCCACCTGGGTGATCGCGTGTTCGAGCTGGCCGGCCCGGTTGGTCGGCAGCACGACGGAGATCGACCGCGAGCGCGACACGACCGGCAGGCCGAGGTCGGTGAGGATCTGGTCGACCCGGTGGGAGAACAGGTGCTTGTCGAACACCTCGCGCATCGCCAGGTGTCCCTGCCGGGACCGCAGCTCCGGGCTGTTGATGAAGTAGATCGCCCGGTTGTACGCCTCCTCCTGCGAGTGCGCGACCGGGATCAGCGGGCCGAACGTCTCCTCGATGGCCCGCGACCAGCCCGACAGCACGGTGGTCGAGCAGGCCGACAGCTCGAAGACGCGCCGGGCGCACATGGTCGGGGAGTCGATCACCGAGTTCACGTTCAGGAAGACCTTGTACATCTTGTACGCGGCCAGCATCTGCTCGTACGGCAGTTCGCCGGCGATGTGGGGGCGGTACTCCTCCGGCCAGGCGTACTTGTCGGCGACCGTGCCGTTCCTGGCGAAGATGTGCAGGCCGAGCGGGCGTACGGGCGCGAGGATGGTCTCCATCTGCTCGCGCCGCTCGGGGTGCTTGTCGCGGAAGTACATGCCGGCGAAGACGACGTCGTACGGCCGGCCCTGCTTGGTCTGGATCGGGTTGTGGATCCGCGGCTGGGCGGCGAACTGCAGCACGCCGACACGGTTATGACCCAGCATCTCGCGATATTTCGGGATCATGTCGCCGTCGCACGTGTACACGTGGTCGAACAGCTTGGCCGTCTCGATGAAGAAGTCGAAGTTGGGCGGGTCCTCCTTGTTCCAGAAGACCGTGGGGATGCCCTCCTCCCGGCACCAGGCGATCAGGTCGCGCAACTCCTGCTTGGGCGCGTTGGTCCCGGTCATCTGGTAACGCCAGCGGCCCTGGTTGCCGTGCCAGGCCGACTCGCAGAACAGCATCTCCGGACGCCGCTCCGCGAAGATCTCCCGCCAGTCCTGCAGGCCGAACTCGATCTGGTCCCACTCGTACCTGAACGCCATGCGGGAGAAGTCGTCGAGGATCACCGCGACGCGCATGTCGGGCCGCACGACAGGGCCGTCGGGCCACTGGAGGGTCGGGATCTTGACCTCGGGACCCCGCGCCTCGGCCGCGGCGGCGACCTCGATCGCGGACGGCGGCGCCTTCGGCGCCTTCCTGCCGTCCTTCATCGCCTTGCTGAGGTCGCGCGGCAGCCGGACGATCTTTTTGGGCTTGGCCGCGTTCGTCAGCACCTGCGCGACCCGGTACGGCTTCTGGGTCTGGGTGGCCTGGAGCCGCCAGAGCGCGTAGTCGGCGCGGGCCTCCTGGTAGGCGAGCCGATTCTCCAGGTCGCGGATGCGCGCCTCGTACTGCTCGACGTGCTTGCGCTCCTCGGGCAGCCAGTTCACCGGCCCCAGCCGCTGGAAACGGGGCTCTTCAGGAGTCTCGTCGGTCTCAGCCATGCTTCCCCCCTCGAAGGAAGAGTCATCGTACGGCTGTCGCCGCCGCCTTTATGCCGAAATAGGTGATTCAGCCTCGCAGCTAGCTTCCTGCTAGCGCGCCCGGCCTGTGCTTCCCGCTCACCGTCGGGGCGCTCACACCCGCCGTCTTCCCTCGTCGCTCGTTCCTCGCTCCTCAGTCCAGACTGGCGGCGCGCCCCTACGGATCGCTCGCCGGGCGCTAGCGCGCCCGGCCTTTGGCGGCGGGGGAGAGGTTGTCACCGCGGAGCCAGGCGTCGATGACGCGGGCGATCCTCGGCCCGGCGGCGCCGTCCCAGAGCGGCGGCAGTTCCCCGCTGGGGGTGGCGGCGCCGTCCGCGAGCGCCTTCGACGCGGCGGCGGGCAGCGACGCCGGGGTCACGAGCCGGTTCGTCCCGTGCGTCACGGTGATCGGCCGCTCGGTGTTGGGCCGTACGGTCAGGCACGGGACGCCCAGCATGGTCGTCTCCTCCTGCACGCCGCCGGAGTCGGTCACCACCAGGGCGGCGCCCCGGACCAGGGACAGGAAGTCCACGTAACCCAGCGGGTCCACGATCCGCAGTCCGTCGCGATCGACCAGGCCGGCCTCCGCGAGGCGCTGCCGGCCGCGGGGGTGCAGCGGCACGATCACCGGCACCTGCTCGGCCACCCCGAGCACCGCGTCGACGAGTTCGCGGGCGGCCTCGGGGTCGTCCACGTTCGCCGGGCGGTGCAGCGTCGCCACCGCGTACCGCCCGGAGATGCCGAGGCGCTCCTGTACGGGCGCGGGGTCGAGCGAGGGCAGCGCGGCGAACAGGCTGTCGATCATCGGGTTGCCGACGAGGTGCACCTTCGCCGGGTCCACGCCCTCGTTGGCGAGGTGCGCCAGCGCGTCCGGCGAGGTGGCGAAGAGCAGGTCCGACAGCGCGTCGGTGACGATCCGGTTGACCTCCTCCGGCATCCCCCGGTCGAAGGAGCGCAGGCCCGCCTCGACGTGCGCGGTCGGCACGCCCAGCTTGGCGCAGACCAGGATCGCCGCGAGCGTGGAGTTCACGTCGCCGTAGACGACCACGAGCGCCGGACGGTGCTCCAGGACGACGTCCTCAAGCCCGGTGAGGAGGGCCGCCGTCTGCCGCGCGTGGGTGCCGCTGCCGACGCCGAGGTTCGCGATCGGCTCGGGCAGCCCGAGGTCGGCGAAGAACACGTCCGACATCAGCGCGTCGTAGTGCTGACCCGTGTGGATGATGCCCTGCCGGACGCCGAGCGCGGCCAGTCCTTTGACGACGGGCGCCGCCTTGACGAAGTTGGGCCGGGCGCCCAAAACGTGCAGGACGAGGGGCTGGTCTCTCATCTACCTCGCCTTTCACCTAACCCTGAGACAAACGTTGCCTATGGTACGGTCGCGCCGTGGAAACCGAGGCCAACAAGCCCGTAAAGGTCGTGTCCGCCGCGTCCGCGAAGGCCGGTCTCGGCGGCTTCCTCCGGGGGTTCGCGCGGAACCCGATCCTCGTCTCCCGCATCGTCGCCAGCAAGGCCAAGTCTGACCCGATGCGGATCGCCCAGGCGGCCGCCGACGCGATGCCGGCCGGGGTGCGCCCGTTCGTCGGCCGCGTCGCCTGGCCCGCCGCCCGCTTCGTCAAGGTCCGTACGCGCAAGATCCTGCAGCGGGCGGCGAAGGGCCCGCTGAAGGAGGCGAAGGCGCACTTCGACGCCGGGCGGATGTCCGAGTCGGTCCGGGTGCTCCAGGCGCAGGCCCGATGGCCGTTCGTCCGCCGCAGGATCGCCTACTACGAGGGCGAGCTCGCGGCGCTGGGCCCGGACCCGATCCCGCCGAAGCCCAAGGTCATCATGGGCGAGCGGGTGCCCGGCCGGGTGCTGCACATGGTCACCAACGCGCTGCCGTACACGCAGGCGGGATACACCGTGCGCACCCACCGCATCGTCACCGCGCAGCGGGCGGCCGGGCTCGACCCGCATGTCGTGACGAGCTGGGGCTGGCCGATGCTCCAGGGGCACACCGACGCCGAGCCGTACGAGGAGATCGACGGGGTCCCCTACTACCGGCTGCTGCCCAAGGACGACGTGCCGTTCGAGACGCAGGGCCGGATGATCCGCGGCGCCGCGGACGTGTCGGAGCTGGTCCGCACCCTCCGCCCGCAGGTCCTGCACGCGGCCACCGACCACCGCAACGGCTCCGTCGCGCTCGCCGTCCGCGAGCGGACGAACACCCCCTTCGTGTACGAGGTGCGCGGTTTCCTGGAGGAGACCTGGGTCTCCCGGGACCCGGCCCGGGTCGGCAGCGAGCGGCACGTCCTCCAGCGGGAGCGGGAGGCGCGCATCATGCGCGAGGCCGACGCGGTCGTCACGCTCGCCGAGACCATGGCCACCGAGATCATGGAGCGCGGCGTCCCCCGGGAGCGCATCTTCCTCGCGCCCAACGCGGTGGACGACTCCCTGCTGACCGCCGACTACGACGGCGAGGCGTTCCGCGAGAGCTACGGCGTGGGCCGCGGCGAGATCGTCGTGGGCTCGGTGTCGAGCATCGTGGGCTACGAGGGCTTCGCCACCCTGCTGGACGCCGCCGCGCTGCTGCGTGACGCCGGGACGCCGGTGCGGGTGCTGCTCGTCGGCGACGGCGCGGAGCGGCCCGCGCTGCTCGAACAGGTCGAGCGGCTCGGCCTCAGGGACGCGATCCTGCCCGGCCGGGTCGGCCCGGACGAGGCGCTGCAGGCCCAGGCCGCCATCGACATCTTCGTCTGCCCACGCGAGGACCTGCGCGTCTGCCGCCTGGTCACGCCGCTGAAGCCGGTCGAGGCGATGGCGCTGGGCAAGCCGGTCGTGCTCAGCGACCTGCCCGCGCTGTCGGAGCTCGTCGGCGGCGAGGGCGCCGGTCTGCTGGTGCCGCCAGGAGACCCGGCCGCGCTCGCCAAGGGGCTGGCCGCGCTGCGCGACGATCCGGAGCGCCGCCGGGTCATGGGCGAGGCCGGGAAGGCCGAGGTCGCCGCGCACCGGACCTGGAGCAGCCTGGCCCGGACCTACCGGGGGATCTACCAGTCGCTGACCGAAACCCGGTAAAACGCACGAAGTCCGATGTGTTGCATCAGGCGTGCCTGGTGCCGAGTTGAGATAACCTTTGCCACCATGAAGTGTTGTTTCCGCCCTCAGGCCGTATCGTGACTGCCTTCGATCTCACGATCATCGGGCTTGGATACGTGGGCATGCCGCTGGCCAAGGAGGCCACGGCGGCCGGTCTGCGGGTGGCTGGTCTGGACGTCGACCCCCGCAAGGTGGACGCGCTCAACGCCGGCCGCTCCTACATCGACGACCTGACGGACGCCGACCTCGACGCGATGCTCGCGGCGGGTTTCACCGCCACGCTGGACGCCTCGGTGCTGTCGCGGTCCAGCACGATCGTCATCTGCGTCCCGACGCCGCTGGACGAGGACCACCGTCCCGACCTGTCGGCCGTCGAGGGCGCCACCCGGGCCGTGGCCGAGCGCCTTCAGGCGGGCACGCTCGTCGTGCTGGAGTCCACCACGTGGCCCGGCACCACCGACGAGCTCGTACGGCCGATCCTGGAGGAGTCGGGGCTCTCCGCGGGCGAGGACTTCCACCTGGCGTTCTCGCCGGAGCGGATCGACCCGGGCAACCCGAAGTTCGGCCTGCGCAACACCCCCAAGGTCGTCGGCGGCTACACCGCGGCCTGCAAGGAGCGGGCGGTCGCCTTCTACGCCCGGTTCGTCGAGCGGGTCGTGCCGGTCAGCGGCACCCGCGAGGCGGAGATGGCCAAGCTTCTGGAGAACACCTACCGGCACGTCAACATCGCCCTCGTCAACGAGATGGCGATCTTCTGCGACGAGCTCGGGGTGAACCTCTGGGAGTCCATCGAGGCGGCCTCCACCAAGCCCTTCGGCTACCAGAAGTTCCTGCCCGGCCCCGGCGTCGGCGGGCACTGCATTCCCGTCGACCCCTCGTACCTGTCGTACACGGTGCGGAAGCTCGGCTATCCCTTCCGCTTCGTCGAGCTCGCTCAGGAGATCAACGAGCGGATGCCGTCGTACGTGGTGGCCCGGGTGCAGCGGCTGCTCAACCGGGCCCGCAAGCCGGTGAACGGCTCGCGCGTGCTGCTCCTCGGCGTGACGTACAAACCGGATATCGCCGACGAGCGGGAGACGCCCGCGATCCCGGTGGCCGAGGCGCTGCTGGAGCTGGGCGCGGAGCTGTCGTTCTGCGACCCGTACGTGAAGGAATGGTCGGTCGAGGGCAGGGCGATTCCCCGCGAGGAGGACCTGTCGTCGGCCGTGGCCGCCGCGGACGTGGTGGTCCTGTTGCAGCAGCACGCGGCGTTCGACCTGGACGTGGTGGAGGACCAGGCCCTTCTCGTCCTGGACACTCGTGGCGTGCTCGCCACGAGCGAACGCGTCGAGCGGCTGTAGGAAGGGTCCGCGCCGTGCACGTGCTCGTCATGACGGTGGTGCATCACCCCGAGGACGCCCGGATCCTGCACCGGCAGATCCGGGCACTCGTCGATGCCGGTCATGAGGTCACGTACGCCGCGCCGTACACCGCGCGGGGAGTCGTGCCGCGCTCGTGGGTGACCGGAGTCGACCTGCCGAGGGCCGCCGAGCGGCGCCGCCTGTCGGCGGTGCGGGCGGCCCGCAAGCTCTTCAAGAGCATGCGCGGGAAGGTCGACCTGGCGCTCATCCACGACCCCGAGCTGCTGTTCGCCGTCGCCGGGGTGCGCAAGAGCCCGCCGGTGGTCTGGGACGTCCACGAGGACACCCCCGCGACGCTGTCGCTCAAGCCGTGGCTGCCGGCGTTCCTGCGCCCGCCGACGCGGTTCCTCGCCCGGCTCCTGGAGGGCACCGCCGAGCGCCGGATGCACCTGCTGCTGGCCGAGGCGGCGTACGCGGGCCGGTTCAGGCAGCGGCACCTGGTGGTGCCGAACGAGACCTGGGTGCCCGACAGCGTCAGCCCGCCCGGCGACGACCGGGTGGTCTACCTGGGCTGGCTGTCGGAGGCCCGCGGCGTGCAGGAGGCCGTCGAGGTGGCCCGCCTGCTCCAGCCGCACCGGGTGGCCGTGGAGCTGATCGGCTACGCCGACCCGCAGAGCAGGCCGCTGCTCAACGAGGCGGTCGCGCAGGGCGTGCTGGAGTGGCGCGACTTCATGCCGAACGACGAGGCGCTCAAGCGGCTCGACGGCGCGCTCGCCGGGCTGTCGCTGCTGCACGACGAGCCCAACTACCGCCACTCCATGCCCACGAAGATCGTGGAGTACATGGCCCACGGCATCCCGGTCATCACCACCCCCTCGCCCCGGGCCGTCGAGCTCGTGGAGCGTTACCAGTGCGGCATGGTGGTCCCGTGGCGGGACCCGCAGGCGGTGGCGCGCGCGGTGCTCCAGCTCAGGGACAACCCGTTCGAACGGCGCGGCACCGGCGGGCGCGGCTACGCCGCCGCGCGGGCGCATCACCACTGGCCCAACTCGGCGCGTCGTTTCGTCGACCAGCTGGAAGCGTGGGCCGGCGTCAAGAGCTGAAGCCCCGGTGAACACTTCGGCGTGACAAGTTCGACGAACGACGGGCGGGTAGTGTCCTGAAAGTGCGCTGGCTCACCTTCATCCTGGGTGTGGCGATCCTCGCGGGTGTCGCGTCCGTCGTGATCGTCCTGCGGGACGGGAGCTCCGATCCCGGCGCCGCCGGGGCCGGGCGGACCCTCTCCGCGGCGACCGAGAGCCCCAGCCCGTCCCCCGCGCACAGCGAGTTCACCGACCCCTGTGGCACGTTCGACACCGCCGCGGCCACGCCGTACGCCGTGCGGGGGTACTGGCTCATCCCGACCTCGGACCCGTGCACCTGGCGGCGTCAGCTCCAGGCCATCCACCGCCTCGGCGGGGACACCGTCGTGCGCCTCGGCTTCGGCCTGTCGCCGCGCCAGACCGACGACGACGGGCGGGTGCTCCAGCCGGTGGACGACAAGGATCGGGAGAAGACCCCGCCGCCCGACAAGCGGTACGCCGTCTGCGTGGAGAGCGGGCTCAGCTGCATGAAGGCGGCGGAGCAGGAGCTCCGGGCCGCCAACCCCGGCAACCGCATCAGCTGGACGTACGTCTACCGCACCGACGAGCAGTTCGGGCCCGGCATCTTCCGCTGCCCGCAGGTGGAACGGAAGATCGTCGTGAACGGCGACGTCTTCTACCGGCTCATCGCCCCCGAGGACGGCTCGGACGACCCCACCTGCGACTTCACCACCAAGGGGCGGGCCTACCACCTGATCCTCGTCTCGGCGGGCGAGCAGGACAGCCTCAGCGAACTGCTCGACCTCGGCGACCGGTTCGGCATCAGGGTCTTCCCCGCGCTGCCCCTGGCGCCGCGCGACCCGGCCGAGTCCACCCGCGCCGACCCCCGGCACATCGGCACGCTCACCACGCTGACCCGGCGGATCCTGCAGGACTACGGCAACCGCTTCGGCGACCGTCAGTCGCTGGGCGGCGTCTACCAGCCGTTCGAGCTGCAGCTCAGGGACTGGCCCGACCCGGGCAAGGTCCAGACGCTCCAGGTGTACGCCGAGCAGCACCGGATCGTCGAGCAGGAGCTGCCCGGCAAGCCCATCCTGGTCAGCCCGTACATCGACAGCCGCAGGCGGCTGAAGTACACCTCCACGCCGGCGCAGGTCGCCGCGGGCTTCAAGGCCCTCGCCCGGACCGGGGTGGAGATCATCGCCCCGCAGGACGGCCGGGGCACGGGCAAGGTCGGCCTGTTCTGGCCCAACTGGAAGAACAAGCCGGTGGACGACCGCCTCAAGCCGGTCGTCGGCGAGAGCACCTACGCCACGGCCTACTACGGCGGCACCCGGGACTACTACCGCGAGATGTCCAAGGCGCGGGCGGAGCTGGCCGAGGAGGGCGTGGAGGTGGAGCTGTGGGCCAATGTCGAGGCCTTCGAGCCGTCCTCCACCGAGAACTGCGGCCGTCAGGGAACCCGGGGCAGGACCGACAAGCCCCGGCTCGACACCCAGGTCACACTGGCCGGGCCGTACGTCTCGAAGATCATTTCGTACATGTGGAGCGACTTCTTCACCTGCGGCTCGCCGTCGCTGTCGGAGGAGATCGCGGAGGACTGGGACCGGCCGATCCCGGTGGAGGCGCAGCGGCGCGAACGGCAGATCCAGGACGGCCTGGAGATCCGCGGCTACCACCTCGGCGACGCGAAGGTCACGCTGAGCTGGCCGGGGCTGGACACCCCCAGGGTCGTCGACTCGGCGACGGTCGGCTGGCACGACGGCATGCCGATCCCGGGGCTTCCCGCCGGCACCGAGCAGATCTGGATCCCGGTGGACTGGGCGACGGTGCCCGGCGGCGTGTGGGTGCGGGTGGAGGTCACCTCCGCTGACGGCCGTAAGTCGGCGGAGCCCGTCTACTACCACAACACCGGCTGAGACACCGGGCAACCGGCCGCGTACTGATAGCGTTCGCTCATGATCCCGCGCATCCCGGTCAGCGTGGATCTCGTCGTGCTCACCGTCAGGTCCCAGCAGCTGAGCGCCCTCGTCTGGCGGCGCGACCGGCCGCCGTACGAGGGCAGGTGGGCGCTCTCCGGCGGCTTCATCAAGCTGGAGGAGGACCTGCCGGCCGCCGCGGCCCGGGTGCTCGCCGAGCGGGCGGGCCTGCCCGGCGCTCCCGTCCATCTGGAGCAGTTGCAGACCTACGGCTACCCGGACCGCGACCCCCGTCAGCGGGTGGTCAGCGTCGCCTACCTCGGCCTCGCCCCCGACCTGCCCGCGTCCACCGAGGCCCACATGAGCTGGCAGCCGGTGGCGGAGTTGACGGAGATGGCCTTCGACCATCGCAGGATCATGCTCGACGGCGTGGAGCGGGCGCGGAGCAAGCTGGAGTACACCTCGCTCGGCGCCGCCTTCTGCCCGCCGGAGTTCACCGTCGCGGAGCTGCGCCGCGTGTACGAGATCGTCTGGGGCCGCCCGCTCGACCCCCGCAACTTCCACCGGAAGGTCACCAAGACCGAGGGCTTCCTGGTGCCCACCGGGCGCACGACGACCCGGGACGGCGGCCGGCCCGCCATGCTGCACCGTCGCGGCCCCGCCGTGCTGCTGCATCCCCCGATGCTCCGCGCCGGCGCCGCCGCCCCCCAATAGCCGCACAGTAGCCGCACGGTGGCCGCGCGGTGGCTGCCACGACCTGATCGTCCGCCTCACAGGGATCTTTCAGGATATATTCCGGCCTATGCTCGCTGCGGCCCCACGCGTCGCCCCCGACGCGCCGGCCATCCTCCGCGGACCGTCGCGGCTGCGCGTCCTCGACCTCCTGCGGTTCTGCGCGGCTCTCGGCGTCGTCCTGTTCCACTTCGGCGAGACCCGCGCGTGGGGCACCCCGAACGCCTTCCCGGCCCTGAGCGCGGTGACCATGTTCGGCGTGTACGGCGTGCGGTTGTTCTTCCTCATCAGCGGGTTCGTGATCCTGATGAGCGCGTGGGGCCGTACGTCCGGGCACTTCGCGGCGTCGCGGATCGCCCGGCTCTACCCGGCGTACTGGGCGAGCGTGCTCGTCCTCGGCGCGCTGGCCGTCGCCGGGCTCATCACGGACCACCGGCCGACGTTCGCCGAGTTGCTGGCCAACCTGACCATGCTGCAGCACGGTCTGCGGGTGCGGGACCTGGAGATCGTCTACTGGACGCTCTGGCAGGAGCTCGTCTTCTATGTGCTCGTCGCGTGCTTCGCCGCGGTCGGCATCACCTACCGCCGCTGCCTGGCGTTCCTCGGCGGCTGGGTCTTCCTGCTCGTCATCGCCGAGCGGGTGGACGCCGACCTCCTCCAGGCGGTGCTGCTGCCGTTCAGCGCGCCGTACTTCATCGCGGGCATGGCGTTGTTCCTGATCCACCGCTTCGGCGGGTCGATGTTCCCCTGGCTGTTCGTCGGGGCGGGGTGGGCGCTCGCGATCGTGTCGGTGCTGGGGGAGAAGCTCCCGGCGGTCGACCGGTTCGGCCCGGCACTGGGGTCCGCGCTCGTCGTCGGCGTGATCTCACTGATCTTCCTGGTGATGGTCGCGGTCGCCGTCGGCGCGCTCGACCGGCTCGACTGGCGGTGGCTGACCGCGCTCGGCGCGCTGACCTACCCCCTGTACCTCTTCCACCACCACGTGGGGTTCCTGCTCATCCAGGCGTTGCACGGGCCGCTCGGCAACCGGCTCGCCCTGCCCGTCGTCACCGCCGCGGTGCTCGCCGTCGCGTACGCCGTGCACCGGCTGGTGGAGCGGCCCCTGCAGCCCCGCCTGCGGGCGGCCCTGGAGCGGTCGCTCACGGCGGACGCCGCGGCCGCGGTCCCCGTCCCGCCGGTGCAGACGCCGGTGCAGGCACCGATGCAGACGCCGGTGCAGACGCAGGCACCGGCGCCGCTGGCGGAGGCTCCGGCCGCCTACTTGCCGCGGGGCGGGTAGATCTCGCCCCCGCGCAGCGTCCGGCCCTGCAGCAGGGTCGTCAGGGTGACGAACTTGTAGTGCTGCTTCTCCAGCTTGCTCAGCACGCCCGGCATCGCCTTGACCGTCTCCGGGACGATGTCGTGCAGCAGGATGACGCCGTCGCGCTTGGCGAGCTTCAGCGTCCGGGCGGCGATCACCTTCGTGTTCCTGGCCTGCCAGTCGAGCGTGGACCCCGTCCAGAGGATCTGGGGCAGGCCGAGTTGCGCCGTGAGCCCGGAGATGCGGGCGTTCGTCGCGCCGTTCGGCGGGCGCATGATCTCCGGCTTCCTGCCGATCGTCTCGTAGATGACGTCCGAGGTGCTGGTGAGCTCGCTGAGCACCTCCTCGTCGGGCAGCTTGGTCAGGTCGGGGTGGTTCCAGGTGTGGTTGCCGATCTCGTGCCCCTCCCGCACGATCCGCTGGGTGAGCTCGGGGCGGTTGGCCACCTTCCGGCCGAGCAGGAAGAACGTGGCCTTGGCCTTGTGCTTCTTCAGCGTGTCGAGCAGCGCCGGCGTGTAGGGCCACGGGCCGTCGTCGAAGGTGAGCGCGATGCACTTGTACCGGGCGCAGTAGGGCTTCGCCGCCTTCACCGTCTGCACGGCCGCCACCGTTTTCACCGCCACCGTTTTCACCGACACCGGGGCCGAGGCGGCCGAGGTGGGGACGGCGCAGACGCCCGCCACGCAGACACCGGCCAACGAGATTCTGACTTTCCGCCACATGTCGCGGGATCTTAGTGAATATCGGCAGAGAGGGTAATCAGACCTTCGTCAGAGCGGCGGGACGGCGTCCTTGGCCCGCTGGAGGGCGAGCTCGGGCCACCACTGGCCGCCGTACGGCGTGACCATGCCGTACACCGGGTCGGCGGAGCCGCTCTCGCCACGGGTGCACCGGGCGTCGGAGACCCCGGCCGGTCGCACCCACAGGTACGCGTCCACGAGCGCGCTGCCGGTGTCGGTGGTCGGCCGCGCCCCGGCGCCGCGTCCCGGGGGGTTGCACCACTCCTGGGGGTCCTTGTACCTGCCCTCCGGCGGAGTCCACGCGCCCCTGCCGTTCCTGCTCGTGTCGACGACGAAGTGCGGCAGCCCGCCCGTGCCCCCGCCCGTGTCCCCGCCCGTCCCGGCGTCGGCGCAGGTGCCGCTCCCCGACGATTTGATCTTGACGCAGGCGGCGAGGCGGGTGCCGTACGCGACGAGCGAGCCGGTCTCCTGGTAACCGGCGGCGTTGAGGTAGAAGCCGTCGGCCCGGGCGATGCCCGCCTCGACCAGCCGCGTCGCCATGACCTCGGGTGACGGCCAGCCCTCCAGGCTGCCGTCGAGGTAGACGGCGGTGTTCGGCAGCGCGCCGAGCCGTTCGACCGCCGAGGTGAGCATCCGCAGCCTGGCCCGCTGGTCGGCGGCGTTCCCGAGCGAGCACTCCGGCGAGCCCGGCAGCTCCGTGAGGCTGTTGGGCTCCAGCACGAACACCGCCCTGCGGTCGCCGACGGCCGAGGCGACGGCGTCGATCCAGGCGAGGTACTGCGCCGAGCCGGCCGCGCCGCCCTCGTTGCACGCGTGCAGCGGGAGGTCGTCGGTGACGAAGACCGGCACGGCGTCCTGCCGCGCGGCGGCCCCGAGCGCGGCGCTCGCCGTACGGCCCGCCTGGGCGGCGCTCGGCCCGGTCAGCCACACGGCCCTCGGCACCGCGGCCAGCTTCCGCATCGTCTCGGCGTCCTCGCCGCGCCCCGCGGCCGCCCAGGCCTCCGCCTGGCGCGCCTCGTCGCCCGCCGGGTCGGCGTAGAGCCGTACGTCCGGTTCGCGCAGCGGGTTGCCCGAGCCCGCGCCGCGAGCCGTCGTGCCCGTAGGGGCGGGGGTGGGGGCGGGGGTGGTGTACCCGGCGGGGCTCCCGGACGCCGCCAGGGGCTTCCCCGGCGTCCCGGACGACGGCTTCTCCGACGACGTGAACTGGACGGCGACGAAGATCCCCGCCGAGACCAGGACGGCGGCCACGACGGCCGCGATCCCGAGCCTGACGCCGCCGGTGAGGCCGGGCCGGGACGGGCGGCCGGCCGCGTCCCCGGCGACCGTCGGCGCCCCGGTGACCGTCGCCGCCGGTGCGGCCGGCTCGGCTGTCGCGACCGGAGCGGCTGGTGCGATCAGCTCGACCGGCTCGTGGCCGGTCAGCATCTCGACGAGGCGCTGCGCCGTGGGGCGCCGGGCCGGCTCCTTCGCCAGCGCCAGGTCGACGATCGACCGCAGCCGGGGTTCGAGCCCCGAGATCTGCGGAGACTCGTGGAGTACCCGGTAGAGGATGCTCGGGATCGACCCGCCGCTGAACGGCGCCTGCCCAGAGGCGGTGTACGCCACCAGGGCGCCCCAGCCGAAGATGTCGGAGGCCGGGGTCAGCCGGTCGCCCTTCGCCTGCTCGGGCGACATGAAGGACGGCGTCCCGGCGACGATGCCGCTCAGGTCCGCCGTGTTGTCGGTGACCTGGGCGATGCCGAAGTCGATGACCTTGGGGCCGACCGGCGACAGCAGCACGTTCGACGGCTTGAGGTCGCGGTGGATCACCCCCGCGCTGTGGATCGCCTGCAGGGCCACGGCCACGTTCACCGCGACCGCCTCCAGGCTCGATCCCGACAGCGGCCCGCGGTCCCGTACGACCTCCTGGAGGGTGGGGCCGGGGACGTACTCGGTGGCGAGGTAGGCGACGTCGCCGTCCAGCCCGGCGCCGATGACGGCGGCGGTGCAGAAGCGGGCGACCCGCTGCGCGGCGGCGACCTCCCGCTGGAACCGGCGCCGGAAACCGGGGTCGGCCGCCCACTGCGGGTGGATCACCTTGACGGCGGCCTCCCGGCCCTCGTCGTCCCGGCCGAGATACACGGTGCCCATGCCGCCCTGACCGAGCCGCCCGAGAATGTGGAACGGCCCGATGCGCCGGGGATCGTCGTATCGCGGTCCGCCGCTCTCAGCGCCGTTCGTCATGCTTTTCCCCGATCGCCGGTTCAGGCGCGATCCTAACTAATATCGGCGTCCGAAAGGGGCGTACAGCGGGCGTCAAGCGCATTGAAAGCGGCCTGCGACAAAGTGAGCGCAACAACAGAGGAAAGGAACCCCGCAATGGCGCTCACCCGCTCCCTGGCCGGCATCACGCTGGCGGCCGGCATCTTCGCTCTCGCCCCGCTCGCCACCGCCACCGCCGCCGAGGCCGCCACCACCCAGGCCGGCACTCAGGCCACCGCCGCCCAGGCCGCCTTCAAGCCCTGGGGCCCGTACTTCGCGGTGGGCTCGAAGGCCAAGGTGAGCGGTTCGCTGACGGCCGCGGCCAAGGACGACCCCAGCGTGCCCGCGCCGTGGGTCAAGGTCTCCGGCAGCGTCGTCGACCGGACCCGCTCCTCGTCCTCCTGCGGCTGGGCGCTCTTCCGCGTCAGCTGGTTCGACTCCTCCAACACGCCGCACCTGGCCTACCGCAACTACCGCACCTGCTCGTACAACGTGAAGAAGAAGTTCGCCTTCACGATGAAGAACGTCGGGGAGGTCGAGCTCAAGGTCTGCTCCGAGGGCAAGGCCGCCAAGCCGTCGCTCAACTGCCAGTACGCCGGCACCTGGAAGACGCTGTACGCCTACTACAAGTAGAGCCTCCCCGGGTCATCTTCTAAGGTGACGGTATGCCGCGATTCCGCTCGATCCTCGACAGCATGCCGCCCTACAAGCCCGGCAAGGCGGTGGTCTCCCCGGAGGGCCGGTCGTACAAGCTGTCCTCCAACGAGAGCCCGTACGGGCCGCTGCCGTCGGTGGTCGAGGCGGTCGCGAAGGCGGCCACCGAGGTCCACCGCTATCCCGACCCCGGCGCCGTCCGGCTCACCGAGGCGCTCGCCGAGCGGTACGACGTGCCCGCCGGGCACGTCGCGCTCGGCGCCGGGTCGGTGGCGGTGGCGCAGCAGATCCTGGCGGCGGTGGGCGAGCCCGGTGCGGACGTCCTGTACGCCTGGCGCTCCTTCGAGGCCTACCCGCTGCTCGCGGACCTCTCGGGCGCCCGCTCCATCCAGGTGCCGCTGCGCGACGAGACGCACGACCTCGACGCGATGGCCGACGCCCTCACGCCGGAGACCCGCCTGGTCTTCGTGTGCAACCCCAACAACCCGACCGGCACCGTGAACCGGACCGAGGAGCTCAGGCGGTTCCTCGGCCGGGTGCCCGGCGACGTCACGGTCGTCCTCGACGAGGCGTACCGGGAGTACGTGCGGGACGCCGACGTGCCGGACGGCCTCACGCTCTACCGCGAGCACCCGAACGTCGCGGTCCTGCGCACCTTCTCCAAGGCGTACGGCCTGGCGGGGCTGCGGGTCGGCTACCTGATCGGGCACGAGCCGGTGGCCGCGGCCGTCCGCAAGACGCTGCTGCCCTTCGCGGTCAACCACCTCGCGCAGGCCGCCGCCATCGCGTCCCTCGACGCGGAGGACGAGCTGCTGGAGCGGGTCGAGACCGTCATCAAGGAGCGCACGCGCGTGCGGGAGGCCCTTTTGTCGCAGGGCTGGACGGTCCCGCCCACCGAGGCCAACTTCGTGTGGCTGCGCCTCGGCGAGCGCACGACGGAGTTCGCCGCGGAGTGCGCTGCCGTGGGCGTCGCCGTGCGCCCGTTCGACGGCGAGGGGGCCAGGGTGTCCATCGGCGACCCCGAGGCCAACGACGTCTTCCTGTCCGTGGCCCAGGCCTTCGTCTGAGCGGTCCTCCCATCGAAGGGAGAGTGTGGACGGCGGCCGCGCTGCCGGGGCACGCCGGCCCCACGCCGTCTGCCCGGCGCCGAGCGCCGTCCACACCTGTCGTTCACGACCGCCCGGTCACCGGCTGAGCTTCTCCACGATCAGCCGGTAGAGCTGGCGCGGCCGGCCCGGCTGCGGAGTGCGGTTCGGCGGAAGCGGCCACGCGAGTCCCTCGTCAACCAGCGTGCGCAGCAACCGGCGAGCCGTACGCGGGGTGACCCCGAGCATGCGCCCGGCCCCCTCCGCGTCCACGACCGTGTCTCCGCCTTCCAGCTTGGCCGCCAGGCGCGCCAGCACCTCGACGCCCTTGGGCTTGATCGGCCCGCCCGGCTGGGGAGGCATCCGGGGCGGCGGCACCAGGGCCCGGCCCTCCCGGTCGACCGCGAAGCCCTGGGGCTGTTTGCCACCCTGGGTGCGGGCGAGTGCGCCCCGCGCGTGCGTCTCGGCCTCGTGTGTCGTGCGGCCCATCCCCACGCCCACCTCGACGGCGAGCCCCAGCTCCTCGCGGATCCTGGCGGCGAAGGGCAGCACCCGGAACCCGTCGGTGGCGGCCGCGATCGAGCCCTTGGTCGCCACGACCAGGTAGCTGTGGTCGTCGATCGGCCACACGCTCGCGTTGATCCGGTTGGCCTCCTGCACGAGCAGGCGGTGCAGCGACAGCCGGAGCTCGTCCCGCCAGTAGCGCGGGGCGGCCCGCCGTACCGGCTCGCGCAGCGTCGGCACCTCCACCAGCACGACCGTGAGCTGCGACTCCTCCAGCCGGTGCCGGGCGCCGAGCAGAGCCGCCGTGTGCAGTGCCGTCCGTACGGCCGCGGACGTCGGCCGGATCGGCACGACCGGCACCCCGGCCGAGGTCAGCCGGTCGGCCACTCCCTGGACGCACGTCAGCGCGCCCGTGGTGGCCCCCTGGCGGAACAACCGCTCGTGGAAGGCCGTGACCGTGCCGATCGGGCCCGGCTCGTCGCGGCTGTGCACCTCCCCCGAGGGGAGGTTGAGGTCCGCGTACGCCTCGTCGATGTCCGGCCGCCCGAGCACGTCCACGCTCACCCGGCGGGGATCCGTCCGCTCGTCCAGCGAGGCCCGCGCGATCGCCGCCACCAGTGCCGCTCCACCGAGCTGCACGTGTGTCGCGGGCATCGTCAGCACTCCGGCCCGCCGGGCGAGCTCGAAGGGCACCGGGCTCGCGAACAGGCAGGCGTCCACACCCGGCCCGAGCCGGGTCACCTTGTCCGCGGCCTCCTGCTCGTCCCTGTACGCGGCGGCGACCAGCCGACAGGGCACCGGGGCAGCCGAGTGCCCCATGAGCATCACGCGTTCGACCAAATCATGTGACCCCACCACGCCGATGGTGAGGTCGGGTGTCACCGTCCCCAGACGTGACCCGCGCGGAGTGTCTTCCGTGCGCTCGACCAATGTTCGTCCCATCCCACGTCGCCCTCGTTGTTGTGGCTTCTCTTTGGAACGATCGCTGGTTAAGGCCGTAATGTCACGCCCAGATTTTCCGGAATACCATTCTGGGTGGTCGAGCCGCATCCGTAATATCCCGGATACCCCCTGGTCAGGGCGTTAGTAAAGGTTTTCGGACTCAGCGGCCGTCCGAAGTGGAAATTTCACGCACCACATCAGCGCCAAGCGCCTGCATGCGCTGCGCCAGCGCCCCGTGGCCGCGGTCGATGAGATAACCCGACCCGATCGACGTCTCTCCCTCGGCGGCGAGACCGGCGAGCACGAGCGCGATTCCGGACCTGAGGTCGTGGGCCGTCACGTCGGCGCCGTGCAGCGGCGTCGGGCCGTGCACCACCGCGCGGCTCCCCTCCACCTCGACGTTCGCGCCCATCTTGTTGAGCTCGCCCGCGAGCGCGAAGCGGCCGTCGAAGATGCGCTCGTGGATGTAGCTGGAGCCCTCCGCGAGGCAGGCCACGGTCATCAGGGGAGACTGCAGGTCGGTCGCGAAGCCGGGGTAGGTGTCGGTGATCACGTTGATCGGGCGCAGCGGCCGGTCGCGACGCACCTGGAGGACCGCGCCGTGCTCCTCGAACTCGACGCCCATCTGCTCCAGCTTCCAGCGGACCACGCCGAGATGCTCCAGCGAGGCGCCGACCAGGCTCACGTCGCCGCCGGTGATCGCCGCGGCCATGGCGAACACGCCCGCGTCGAGCCGGTCCGGCATCACCGTGTGCTCGACCGCGGTCAGTTCGTCGACGCCCTCGACCGTGATGAAGCCGGTCCCGCCGCCGCGGATGCGCGCCCCCATCCGGCTCAGCATCGTGATGACGTCGAGCACCTCGGGTTCGAGCGCCGCGTTCTCGATCACGGTGGTGCCCCGGGCGAGGGAGGCCGCCATGATCAGGTTCTCGGTGCCGGTGTGCGAGGGGGTGTCGAGATAGAGCGGGGCGCCGAGCAGGCCGCCGGCCTTGATGTGGATGACGGCCTCGCCCTCGTCCACCATCGCGCCGAGGCGCTTGTAGCCGAGGTAGTGGAAGTCGAGGTTGCGGCTGCCGAGGTTGCAGCCGCCGATGCCCTCGATGATCGCCTCGCCGAGGCGGTGGAGCAGGGCCGGGACGAACAGCACCGATCCCCGGAACCGGCGGGCGATCTCGGCGGGCAGGACCGGGCTGGTCAGCCGGGAGGCGTCGATGACGAGCGTCCGCTCGCTCTCGTGGAACTCCACCTTCGCCCCGATGGCCTCGGCGAGCTCGACCGCCCGGCGCACGTCCTCGATGACGGGCACGTTGCGGAGCACCGTACGGCCTTCGGCCGCGAGCAGCGCCGCCCCGATCATGGGCAGTACGGCGTTCTTCGCGCCCTGGATGAAGGCGGTTCCACGCAGTACGTTGCCACCGCGCACGCGGTAACTGACCATGAATTCGACTCCTATGTTGGGGGAAAAGTGGGGGGACTCGCGTCGGCCGGCAGCCACGTCGTCGGCGAATGCGTCGGCCTAGAGTAGCCGCTGTCCCGGGCGTTTCGGGGAGGAACTACCCCCAGAACAGACGGGGGAACAGGTCACACGAGATGACTTGTGTGACGTTTGTGACTCAGGCGCGGAAGCGCTCTCCGGTGAGGCGCTCGTACGCCTCCACGTAACGGTCGCGCGTGCGCTCGACGATCTCGTCCGGCAGCCGCGGAGGAGCCTCGCCGGAGGCCCTGTCCCAGCCCGACGCGGGCGACAGCAGCCAGTCCCGGACGAACTGCTTGTCGAACGACGGCTGGGAGCGGCCCGGCTCCCACTGGTCCAGCGGCCAGAAGCGCGACGAGTCGGGGGTCAGCACCTCGTCCCCCAGGGTCAGCACGCCGTCGGAGTCCCAGCCCAGCTCGATCTTGGTGTCGGCCAGGATGATGCCCCGGTCCAGGGCGATCTCCGCCCCCCGGCGGTAGACGCCGAGGGTGATGTCACGCAGCCGCTCGGCCACGTCCGCGCCCACCTCGGCCACGACCTGCTCGAACGTCATCGGCTCGTCGTGCTCGCCCATCGGGGCCTTCGTCGACGGCGTGAAGATCGGCTCGGGCAGCCGCGACCCGTCGGTGAGCCCCTCCGGGAGCCGTACGCCGGAGACGACGCCCTCCCTGCGATAGTCGGTCAGCCCGGAGCCCGTGAGGTAGCCGCGGGCCACGCACTCCACCGGCACCATCCGCAGCTTCCGGCACAGCACCCCGCGCCCGGCGAACTCCGCGGGCACGTCGGCCGGGACGACGTGGTTGGGCACGACGTCCTCGAGCTGCTCGAACCACCACAGCGACAGCCGGGTGAGAATCTCCCCCTTGTCGGGGATGCCGGGTTCGAGGACGAAGTCGAAGGCCGAGATGCGATCGGACGCGACCATCAGCAGCAACCCCTCGGGGGTCTCGTACAGGTCGCGTACCTTGCCGGAGTGGAGGTGCTTCACCCCGCCATTCTCCCAGCTCCTCACCCCGTGTCGCGTCAGGAGGAGGGGTCGCGTCAGGAGGAGGCGGCGGTCAGGGCGATGTCGGAGCGGTGGTGGGAGCCGCGCAGGGTGATCTGCTCCAGCGCCTCGTAGGCCCGCGTCCTCGCCTCGGCCAGGTCGGCGCCGGTCCCGACCACGTTGAGCACCCGCCCGCCGTTCGACACCAGCCGGTTCTCCGGGTCGAGGGCCGTCCCGGCGTGCAGCACGTACGCCTCGTCGGTCGCCGCGGGAAGCCCCGCGACGGGGTCGCCCTTCGCCGGGTCGGCCGGGTAGTTCTCGGCGGCGAGCACCACGGTCACGGCGGCGCCGTCGCGCCAGCGCAGCGGCGGATGGTCCGCGAGGGTTCCGGTCGCGCACGCGAGCAGCAGCCCGCCCAGCGGGGTCTCCAGCCGGTCGAGCACGACCTGGGTCTCCGGGTCGCCGAACCGCGCGTTGAACTCGATCACGCGGGGGCCGTCGGCGGTCAGGGCCAGCCCCGCGTACAGCACGCCCGTGTACGGCGTGCCGCGCCGGGCCATCTCGGCGACCGTCGGCCGCACGATCTCCGCCATGACCCGCTCCGGCAGGCCCTCCGGGGCCCAGGGGAGCGGCGTGTACGCCCCCATGCCGCCGGTGTTGGGGCCCTTGTCGCCGTCGTAGGCCCGCTTGAAGTCCTGGGCCGGCTGGAGCGCCACCGCGCTCGTCCCGTCGCACAGGGCGAACAGCGACACCTCCGGGCCGTCGAGGAACTCCTCGATCACCACCCGCTCGCACGACCGCGCGTGCTCCAGGGCCTCCTCGCGGCTGTCGGTCACGACCACGCCCTTGCCCGCGGCCAGGCCGTCGTCCTTCACGACGTACGGAGGGCCGAAGGCGTCCAGCGCCGCCGCGGCCTCCTCCTCGGTCACGCACGTGTACGCCCGCGCGGTCGGCACGCCCGCGGCCGTCATGACGTCCTTGGCGAACGCCTTGGAACCCTCGACCGCGGCCGCCTCGGCCGACGGCCCGAAGCAGGGGATGCCCGCGGCCCTGACCGCGTCGGCCACGCCGGCGACCAGCGGCGCCTCCGGGCCGATCACGACGAGACCGGCGCCCAGGCGCTCGGCGAGGGCGGTCACCGCCGCGCCGTCGGTGGGCGTGACCTGGTGCAGGGTGGCCACCTCGGCGATGCCGGCGTTGCCGGGGGCGCAGTGGACTTCGACGACGGAGGGGTCCAGCCGCAGGGCCCGGCACAGAGCGTGCTCGCGACCCCCGGAACCGATGACAAGAACGCGCACCCGCTCATTCTCGCAGTCTTCCCCGTGTCCTCCGCCGTCCGGCCTCCGTACAGGCCGATGGGCGCCGGATACACAGGGGTGACCAGTTTGTCCGACCCCTTTTTGGCAAGAAGTGCATGATCGGAGGGTCTTGACGCCGGTACCCTGGAACAGGCGTCACGCAGCCGTGTGCTAGGTTGGTGAGGCTTCGCGCTGTCTCGTAGTGATTGGAGGTGGTCTGGGATGAATTCTGGTGATCCCGTCAGTACGTGCTCGCGCACGTACGTCGTGCGCACTCCCGACCACTTCGACACTGAGTCCCGAGGGGCAGCTCACGCCTGCATGAAGGGGTGACATCACGTCGCGCGTAGAGCGTGCCGGCTCGGGCGGGAAGGGACCGCCATGCGCTCCACTCTGCTTTTCCCCCGCATCAACAGGCACACCCGCGTCCTGTCCACGCACCTCGGCTCCGCGCCGGTGAGCGCGGACGCCGTCGTCCGCTGCGTGCCGCCGGCCAGCTCCCTCGTCGAGTTCGGCGCGTACATCGGCGGCAAGAAGGTCGCCGCGAACGGCATCCCCGAGGCCGTCCGGATGGTCCGCGAGCACAACGAGGCCAACGAGCTGCCCGGCGCGTACGTCTGGGTGGGCCTGCACGAGCCCGCCGCGCCCGAGGTGGAGTGGCTCGCCGAGGTGTTCGGCCTGCACCCCCTCGCCGTGGAGGACGCCATCAAGGCCCACCAGCGGCCCAAGGTCGAGCGGTACGGCGACTCGCTGTTCGTGGTGCTCAAGACCGTCGCGTTCCTCGACGGCGAGGTGCCGACGGCGAGCGGTGAGATCATCGGCACCGGCGAGATCATGGTCTTCGTCGGCCCCGACTTCGTGGTGACCGTACGGCACGGCCGGTACTGCCCGCTCGGCGACGTCCGCGAGAAGCTGGAGTCGAAGCCGAAGCTGATCAGCCGGGGCCCGGCGGGTGTGCTGCACGCCATCGCCGACCACGTGGTGGACAAGTATCTCCAGGTCGCCGACCTGATGCAGGCGGAGCTCGAAGAGGTCGAGGCGGCGGTGTTCGCCGAGGTCAGCTCCCGGGACATCAACCGCATCTACCAGCTCAAGCGGGAGATGCTGGAGCTCAAGCGGGCCGTGGGACCGCTCCAGACCCCCTTCAACGCCCTTCCCCAGCGGCGCAGCATCCCCTCGGAGATGCGCGAGTACTTCCGCGACGTCGGCGACCACCTCTCCCGGGTGTGCGAGCAGGTGCAGGCCTCCAACGAACTGTCGGACTCGATCCTGCAGGCCGCGCTGGCGCGCTCGAACGCGCTCGCCAACGAGGACATGCGCAAGATCTCGTCCTGGGTCGCGATCATCTCGGTGCCCACGATGATCGCCGGCATCTACGGCATGAACTTCGAGCACATGCCCGAGGTCAAGGCGGTGTACGGCTACCCGCTGGTGCTGGGTGTCATGGTCGTCGCCTGCACGCTCCTGCATCGGGCGTTCCGTCGCAACGGCTGGCTCTGATCTGTTTTCTCCTGCTTTGTCAATTGGGGCCGGCTGAGCCCGACTCTGGGCATCGGTCATTGCGATATGTCAGATGATGTTGTTAGGTGGGGGAGAGCGGGCCGCTCGCGCACATCGACCGTTTCCACTTCCACAGGAGCGTGTCATGACAGAGGCGACACCCCGGTTGTCCATCTTTCCCCTCGCGCGTGAGCGTACTTTCGACCCGCCGGACGAGCTGACGCGCCGCCGCGCGGAGGCGCCGCTCCAGCGGATGATGTACGGGGACGGGCACGAGGGCTGGCTGGCGACCGGTTACGCCGAGTCCCGCGCCATCCTCGCCGACGCCCGCTTCAGCAGCCGGCCCGAACTGATGCACTCGGCGCTTCCCCAGCGGGTGGAGCTCCGCCGGGGGCCCCTGCAGCCGGGGTTCTTCCTGCAGATGGACCCTCCCGACCACACCCGGTACCGGAGGTTGCTGACGGGCCAGTTCACCGTGCGGCGGATGAAGCAGCTCGAACCGCGTATCCACGACATCACCGAAAGCCGCCTCGACGCCATGGAGCGCGAGGGCGCCCCGGCCGACCTCGTCAGGTCCTTCGCGCTGCCCATCCCGTCGCTGGTCATCTGCGAGATGCTGGGCGTGCCGTACGAGGACAGGGAGAAGTTCCAGCACGACTCGTCGGTGATCCTCGATCTCGAGGCCTCGACCGACGAGATCACGGCGGCGAGGGACGACCTGCTCGCCTATTTGGGCGCTCTCGTCGCCGCCAAGAGGAAGGACCCGGGCGACGACATGCTGAGCGGCCTGACCGCCTCCGGGGAGCTGACGGACGCCGAGATCGCCGGCATGGGTCTGCTGCTGCTCATCGCGGGCCACGAGACGACGGCGAACATGCTCGGCCTCGGCACCTTCGCGCTGCTGACGAACCCCCGGCAGCTCGCCGTCGTGCGGGACGACCCGGGCGCGGTGGAGAACGCGGTGGAGGAGCTGCTGCGCTACCTCAGCATCCTGCACATCGGGCCCACCCGTACGGCCCTGGAGGATGTCGAGATCGGCGGCACCCTGGTCAGGGCCGGGGAGTCGGTGACCCTGTCGCTGGGGGCGGCCAACCGCGACCCCGAGCGGTTCGAGGGCGGCGACACGCTCGACGTGACCCGGTCGGCCCAGGGCCACCTGAGCTTCGGCCACGGCATCCATCAGTGCCTGGGCCAGCAGCTCGCGCGCGTCGAGATGCGGATCGCCTATCCGGCCCTGCTGCGCCGGTTCCCCGGCCTGCGCCTGGCCGTGCCGCCGGAGGAGGTGCCGATGCGGGCCACCTCGGCGGTCTACGGGGTACGCCGCCTGCCGGTGCTCTGGTGAGGCGATGCGCGGGAGGAAACGATGAAGATCAAGGCTGATCTCGAACGGTGCGTCGGAGCGGGGATGTGCGCGCTCACGCTGCCCCAGGTCTTCGACCAGAGCGAGGACGACGGAACGGTCGAGATTCTCGACCCCGAGCCGCCGGCCGAACTGGCGGCGGCGGTGCGCAGAGCCGTCCAGCTCTGCCCGTCCGGCGCCCTCTCGCTCGACACGACAGATGCGGCCGGGTCGATCGAGTAGGCCGAGCCGATCGAGTAGGCCGAGCCGATCGAGTACGCCGAGGAGCGAGCGGCGACCGGCCCGGCGCGACACGCAGGACGGGGTGACGGTCAGCTACTTGACGCGCACCCTGCGATGAGGTTGTCTGGTAAGTGGCTGTGAAAGCCATTCTTGTGGGTGACCCTGGAGCCCCGTCTCAGCCCCTCAGTAGAGGAGCCTCGGCGGGGCTCTTCCCACGTCCCTTAACGGCAGGGTCCCTCACGGCAGGGTCTCTTACGGCGCTCCCACCGGGCGCAACGGGCTGACCGGCCGGGGCAGCGGCAGCCCCCGTGCCTTCCACAACCGGCGCATGCGGTCGGGGTAGTCGGTGACGACGCCGGCCACGCCCAGGTCGATGAGCCGGGCCGCCTCGTCGGGCTCGTTGACCGTCCAGACCACGACGGGCAGGCCCTGCCGCGCCGCCCCGGCAATCAGCGCCTCGTCGACGAGCACCCGGTCGGGGGACAGGGTCGTCGCGCCCACCGCGGCGGCGGCCGCCGCGAGGTCGCCGCCCACCTCGGTGAGGCGGATGCCGTTCATCCACTCCGGCGTCATCGTGTCGCGCTCCACGAGGGCGTACCGCCGCTCGATCAGCGGCCCGGCGATCTCCAGGAGCCGCCAGTCGAAGCTGAGCAGGGCCGACCTGGAGAGCCGGTCGTGCCGGTCGAGCTCGCGGACGACCTCCGTCACGAACCGCCGAGGGTCCGGGCACAGGTCCGGACGGACCGGGTCGGACTTGAGCTCCACGTTCAGCCGCACGTCGTCGGCGCCGAGAGCGCCGACCAGGCCGAGCACCGCGCCGAGCGTGGGCATCCGGGTGTCCGGCAACGGCACCTGCGTGAGCGCGAAGCGGTCTTCCGGCCGTTGCGGCAGCCGTACGCCGACGTCGAGGGTCCGCAGCTGCGGCAGCGTGAGCGCGACGACCGGCTTGCCGACGTACGGGAACATCTCGTCCCCCGGCGTGGCCATGCCGGTGTCCGCGCTGGTCACGGGGGAGACGTGCAGGTCGTGGGTGAGCACGAGCTGCCCGTCGGCCGACATGGCGACGTCGAACTCCAAGGCGTCGACCCCGAGCTCCAGCGCGAAGGCCAGGCCGGGCAGCGTGTTCTCGGGCCGCAGCCCTCGTGCTCCACGGTGCCCGTGCAGCTCAACGTATCCGTGCACAGCGGCGTACCCTACCGCCCCGCGGGGGTGACGCGGGTGATCCCCCGGTTCCCGGCGCGTACGCCACGAACCATCAGATCAGCGGGCGAATCTGGATGGTCTGGGTGCGGCCGGGGCCCACGCCGATGGCCGAGATCGGGGCGCCGCTCATCTCCTCCAGCGCCCTGACGTACGCCTGCGCGTTCGGCGGCAGGTCCTCGAACGTCTTGGCGCCGGTGATGTCCTCCTGCCAGCCGGGCAGCTCCTCGTAGACCGGCGTGGCGTGGTGGAACTCGGTCTGCGTCATGGGGATCTCGTCGTGGCGCGTGCCGTCGACGTCGTACGCGACGCAGACCGGGATGCGCTCCAGCCCGGACAGCACGTCGAGCTTGGTCAGGAAGAAGTCGGTCACGCCGTTGATCCGGGTGGCGTACCGCGCGATGACCGCGTCGAACCAGCCGCAGCGGCGGTCGCGGCCGGTGGTCACGCCGTACTCGCCGCCCGTCTGGCGCAGCCACTCGCCCTGCTCGTCCAGCAGTTCGGTGGGGAACGGCCCGGAGCCCACCCGCGTGGTGTACGCCTTGAGGATGCCGATGATCCTGGTCAGCCGGGTCGGCGGGATGCCGGAGCCGGCGCAGGCGCCGCCCGAGGTGGGGGAGCTGGAGGTCACGAAGGGATAGGTGCCGTGGTCGATGTCGAGCAGCGTGCCCTGCCCGCCTTCGAGCAGCACGACCTTGTCCTGGTCGAGCGCCTGCGAGAGCACCAGCGAGGTGTCGGCGATGTGCGGGCGCAGCCGCTCGGCGTAGCCGAGGTACTCCTCCAGCACCTTGGCCGGGTCGAGGCCCCTGCGGTTGTAGATCTTGGTGAGGACCTGGTTCTTCTCGCCGACCGCGGCCTCGATCTTCTTGCCGAGGATGCCCGGGTCGAGCAGGTCCTGCACCCGGATGCCCATGCGGTAGATCTTGTCGCCGTACGCCGGGCCGATGCCGCGGCCGGTCGTGCCGATCTTGGCCTTGCCGAGGAAACGCTCGCTGACCTTGTCGATCGCCTTGTGCTGGGGCATGATCAGGTGCGCGCTCGCGGAGATCAGCAGCCGCTCGCAGGAGATGCCGCGCTCGGCCAGCCCGTCGATCTCGGAGAGCAGGACGCCCGGGTCGACGACCACCCCGTTGCCGATCACCGGTACGACGTCCGGCGAGAGCACCCCGGTCGGCAGCAGGTGCAGGGCGTATTTCTGGTCGCCGATCACCACGGTATGACCCGCGTTGTTGCCGCCCTGGTAACGGACGACGTAGTCGACGTCACCACCGAGCAGGTCGGTGGCCTTCCCCTTGCCCTCATCGCCCCACTGGGCACCAACGAGAACGACAGCCGGCATGGTCAAATCTCCCGAACCACGACGAAAGCCCCTGGCGCAAGCGCGGCAGGGGCCTCTTGCACACAGAGACTACCCGAGGGCCGCGCCGTGGGTGAACGGCGTCTTAACTCGCGAGACGGAGCCTCGCCGGCCCTCGCGTGCCGCTGTGTTCCCGGGCCGTCGTTCCCGAGTCGTCGTTCCCGGGCCGTCAGGAGGCCGTGGCGAGCGCCTCCGCGGCGGCCGTGCTGCTGTCGCGCAGGAACTGGGCGCAGCGCTCGGCCTCGTCCTTCTCGCCGATCGCGTGGGCGGCCCGGGCCAGGGCGTTCAGGCAGCGCAGGAACCCCTGGTTCGGCTCGTGCTCCCAGGGGATCGGGCCGTGGCCCTTCCAGCCCGCGCGGCGAAGCTGGTCGAGGCCCCGGTGGTAGCCCGTCCGGGCGAACGCGTACGAGGTGACGGCGTGGCCGGAGGCGAAGTAGTCGTCGGCGAGTGCGCCCCAGGCCGCGGAGTAGGCGGGGAAGCGCGCGGCCACGTCGGCCGCCTTGGCGCCCGACTCGAGCATCTGCCGCGCCTCGGCGTTGTCGGGCAGCAGGGTGGGCGGCGGGCCGGCAAGGAGGTTCTCGTGCGTTTCCATGAGCACAGTCTTACCTGCCGAACAGCCCGAAGGGTATGGTCCGGCCGGCGGGAACGGAAGATCGATACGAGAATGATCTTCAGTTCCCGCCGGTCCGCCCGCTACTTGAGCTTGGTGCCCGCGGACTTGAGGTGCTGGCAGGCCTCGACGATGCGCTGCGCCATGCCGGCCTCGGCCAGCTTGCCGTACGCGCGCGGGTCGTAGGCCTTCTTGTTGCCGACCTCGCCGTCGATCTTCAGCACGCCGTCGTAGTTGCGGAACACGTGGTCCACGATCGGACGGGTGAAGGCGTACTGCGTGTCGGTGTCGATGTTCATCTTCACCACGCCGTACGAGATCGACTCGTGGATCTCCTCCATGGCCGAGCCGGAGCCGCCGTGGAAGACGAGGGCGAACGGCTTCTCCTTGCCGTACTTCGCGCCGACGGCCTCCTGGATCTCCTTGAGCACGCTCGGACGGAGCTTCACGTGACCCGGCTTGTAGACGCCGTGCACGTTGCCGAAGGTGGCGGCCACGATGTAGCGGCCCCGCTCGCCCAGGCCGAGGGTCTCGGCGACGGCCAGCGCGTCCTCCGGCGTCGTGTAGAGCTTCTCGTTGATCTCGCCGACGACGCCGTCCTCCTCGCCGCCGACGACGCCGATCTCGATCTCGAGGATCACCTTGGCGGCGGCGGTCTTGTCCAGCAGCTCGCTGGCGATCTGGAGGTTCTCGTCCAGCGGCACGGCGGAGCCGTCCCACATGTGCGACTGGAACAGCGGGTCCTGGCCGCGCGCGACGCGCTCGGCGGAGATCTCCAGCAGCGGGCGGACGAAAGAGCCCAGCTTGTCCTTCGGGCAGTGGTCGGTGTGCAGACCGACCGTCACCGGGTACTTCTCGGCCACCACACGGGCGAACTCGGCGAACGCCACCGACCCGGTGACCATGTCCTTCACGGTGGTGCCGGAAAGGAACTCAGCCCCTCCGGTCGACACCTGGATGATCCCGTCGCTCTCCGCCTCCGCGAAGCCGCGCAGCGCGGCGTGCAGGGTCTGCGACGAGGTCACGTTGATCGCCGGGTACGCGAAACCGCCCGCTTTGGCGCGGTCGAACATCTCGGCGTAGACCTCTGGAGTCGCGATAGGCATGCGAAGTCATCTCCTTCTGACGGTATGCGGCGTGGCCAGTATCCCGAAGGCCGGGCCGATCCGGAAAGCCGGGCCGGGTGGAGGCCGCCGAAAGCCGCGGTCATTGCGCGACCCGGGTTTTCCACAGCCGTTGTCTCTTCTCAGTCTCATCTCATCCCGGACAGGTAGGCTCGGGCCGTGGACGTGCTCTTGGACCTTCTTGACCCGAAGTGGTGGCTGGGAATGCTCGGCGCCTTCGCCACGATCGGCGTCATCGCCATCGTGTTCGCGGAGACGGGGCTGCTCGTCGGGTTCTTCCTGCCCGGTGACTCGCTGCTCGTGACCGCTGGAATTTTCAGTACCGTCGCGGCCGCCCAGGGGTTCGGGATCGCGCCGCTGTCACTGCCGGCCCTGCTGGTCGGCGCGCCGCTGGCCGCGATCGCGGGGGCGCAGCTGGGCCACTTCCTGGGCGCGAAGGTGGGCCGGAGGATGTTCGACAAGCCGGATTCCCGGCTGTTCAAGAGAGAGCACGTCGAGAAGGCGGAGCACTACTTCGAGAAGTTCGGCCCGGCGAAGGCCGTGGTCGTCGCGCGGTTCATGCCGATCGTCCGCACCTTCATGAATCCCGTGGCCGGCGTCCTGGAGATGGACGCGCGCCGGTTCTTCGTCTGGAACGTCGTCGGCGGCGTCGTCTGGGTCGAGGCGCTGCTGCTGCTCGGTTATTTCCTCGGCAGCAAGGTCGAGGGCATCGACAAGTACATCCTTCCCGGCGTATTCGTCGTCATCGTCCTGTCGATCATCCCCATCGTGCGTGAAGTGATGAAGAGCCGCCGGGCCGCCGTCGTCGTGCCGAAGGGCCGCCACCACGCCGGCGTGGAGCAGCGGAACCACCCCGGCGTCTGACGCGGGCCCGGCGATGAATGCCTGATGACAAGCGACAGGTCAGCACTGAACCTCCCGCACAGCCGCTACTCTCCGGGTTGTGGGACGCCACAGGTCTGATCCCCTCGGAATCGCGAGGCTGGCACTCGTCGGCCTGGCGGTAGTGCTGCTGCTCGCCGTGATCGTGATCGGCGGCAGGGCGCTGTTCTCGACGTTCGGATCAGGGCAGTCCGGGGACCCCGCGGCCGTCGCGTCCTCGTCCCCGGCGGCCCGGCCCTCCGCGGCGGCGTCCCCGCCCAGCGTGCCCACCGTACGGGTGGTGTGCCAGGCCGACCGGTGCCCGGTGTTCGTCCGGGTGCCGGGCGGCGACGTGCTGGTCGACCGGGACCTGGCCCGGGGCGAGCAGGCGTCCTACTTCGACCCCGAACTCGACGTCGTCCTGGACGACGCGAGCACGGTCGAGGTGTTCACGAACGGAGCCGCCAGGTCCCCCGGGCCGCCCGGCGAGCGGCAGGCGTTCAGTGTGCGGCGATCCCCAGGTCCGTGAGCGTGTAGGCGGAGCGGTAGGGCACCCCGGTCGCCGCCAGCGCCTCGTCGCCGCCCCGGTGCACGATCGTCGCGATGCCCACGACCTGCGCGCCCGCCTCGCGCAGCGCCTCCACGGCGGTGAGCACCGATCCGCCGGTGGTGGTGGTGTCCTCCACCGCGAGCACCCGGCGTCCGGCGACGTCGGGGCCCTCGATCCTGCGCTGCAGGCCGTGGGCCTTGCCCGCCTTGCGGACGACGAACGCGTCGAGCGCGCGGCCCCGGGCCGCCGCCGCGTGCAGCATCGCCGTCGCCACGGGGTCCGCGCCCAGCGTCAGGCCGCCGACCGCCTCGTAGCCGAGATCCTCGGTGAGGTCCAGCATGACCCGGCCCACCAGTGGCGCCGCCACGCCGTCGAGGGTGATGCGGCGCAGGTCGACGTACCAGTCGGCCTCCTTGCCCGAGGACAGCACGACCCGCCCGTGCACGATGCCCTTGTTCTTGATCTCGTCCAGCAGCTTCTCGCGGTCACTCATGGGCCTCAGCGTACGGCCGGCCCGGCGGGACGGTTCGCAGGGGCCGACGGCTACGCAGAGTAAAGACCTGGCTGCGGTTTAGCCAGGACGCGGACTGCGGAATGATTGGCGATGCAACTCATCGTAATCGCGAGGTCGCAATGCGTAGACAAGTCCGGCTTACCGACGTGGAGCTGCTCGAAGCCGTCCGGGGAGGCGACACGGCGGCGTACGGAACGCTCTACCGGCGTCACTCCACGGCCGCCCGGTCCCTGGCCCGGCAGCTCACGCAGAGTGAGGAGGCGGTCGAGAACCTCCTCGTCGAGATCTTCGCGAGGGTGCTGGAACTGGTGCGGCGCGGCGGCGGCCCCGCCTCCGCCTTCCGGCCCTATCTGCTGGCGTCGCTGCGCCGGTACGCCGCCACCGGGGTGGTCGACCTGGCCGACGGCGACTCCCTCTACGTGGACCCCGAGCTGAAGGGGCTCGAACGCGCGCCGCTCGCCCGCGCCTATCTCTCGTTGCCGGAGCGCTGGCGCATGGTGCTGTGGCATGTGGAGGTCGAGGGCGCCGACCCGGCGGAGGCGGGGCCGCTGCTCGGGCTCTCGGGAAGGGCGACCGTCGAGCTCACCGGGAGGGCCCGCCGCGCGCTGCGGGAGGCGTACGTGCGGCTGCGCCTGGACGGCGGCCCGCGCGAGGAGTGCCGGCCGGTCCTCATCACGATCCTGCGGTACCTGGAGAACGGCCTGCCGAAGCAGGAGGCCGCCGAGGTCGACGGGCACGTCGCCGAGTGCATCGACTGCCGGTCGGTCTTCCTGGAGATGGTGGACCTCACGCAGGGGCTGCGGGACGTCGTCGGCCAGCTCGTCGCGGGGCCGGCCGTGGACGACTACCTCGCGGACCTCGCCGCGCACACGCGGCACGACCAGGCGCCCGGCGGGGACTTCAGAGCGGGCGTCCGGGCGGGTGCCCGAATGGACGACAGCCCCCTGGCCGTGCTGCGGGCCTTGTACGACAGGGCCCGGGCCTCCGTGCGAAGCGTCTGGACGGGCGCGGTCGCGGTGCTCGGGGCCGCCGGTGACCGGGTGCGGGCGCCCATCCTGCGGCTGCCGGCCCTCGTGCAGAGCGTGCCGGCCTCCTACCGCGCGGTGCTGGGAGGCATCGCCGTGGCCGGCCTGGCGACGGCGGCCTTCCTGCTCGTCGCCGAGCCGGCGAGCGTGCTTCCGGTGAGCGTCTCGGGGTCACCGGGCCGGACGGGCGAGCCGGTCGGCTCCGCGACACCGGCCGGGACGGCCGCGATGCCGGAGCCGGCCCGGCCGGACGACCCGGTCCCGCCGCCCCATGACAGCCGAGGGCACACCGGGTGGCCTCCGGCTCCCCGTCACTCCTCCGATGTCCGGGTGAACGCGGGGCACGCCCCGATGCAGGAAGGGAGTACGGCGCAGGAGGGCGTCGCCCAAGGGGATACGGCGCAGGAGGGCCGCGTCTCGGCCCCGGAACGGCAGCGGGTGCGCCGGCGGGTTCCCCGGGTTCCGTACGAGACGGACCGCGACCAGGGCCGCCGGCAGGCGCACCAGCAGTTCCCCACCCGCCAGGAGGTGCGTCAGCGGGTTCCCGGGCAGGCCCGCGCCGACGTCCGGGATCGTGCGGAGCACGCCGGACGGAGCACCCGGCCCGGCGGCGACGAGAAGACCGGGAGGCGGCACGCGGCGCGGACCCCGCACCCCGGCACGGTGAGCCGTGCCGGGAGGAGCGGGGAGGCCGGGCCGGTCGTCGCCGTCGACCCGCTCGGCGCCCTGCTGCGCGGGCAGCCGGGGCTCGTCGCCGTACGGCTGCGCGACGCGGGCCGCGCAGCCACGGAGGGGGAGAGCCGGGAAGGGAAGGACGAGGTCGTCGCGACCGTGACCCTCCCGCCGGGAGTCAGGTTCGTGGCCCGGAGCCGGTACGCGGCTTCCGGCGGGCATCGAGGCGGGCATCGGGGCGGGGAACAGGACGGGCGCGCGAAAGGGGACGCCGGCACGGGGGACGGCTGGACCTGCACGGCGGAGGGCCGGGTCGTGCGCTGCGCCCGTGGGCCGCTGGCGGCCGGGGAGGTGACCGCGATCTTCCTGAAGGTGGCCGTGGCCGCGGACGCGCCCACGGATAGGGCGTTCACGGTCCGGGTCCGCTCGGGGCGGACGGAGGCCGCCGCCCGATCGACGGCGGGAGTACGCGGGTCGGGTGTGGCGGCCCGGTTCGCCGCGGACGGCCGTCTGGTCACGCGGGTCGTCGGCAACACGCTCGTGGGCACCGCCGCCTCCACCGCTCCTGGTCGTGGCCCGGGCGTCAGTGTGCCCGTCGACCTCGACGCGGACGACTCGACGCCGACGTCGAGTTGCGCCGATCTCGCTCTGCCCGGGGCCGGCCGGGTGCTGTGGGCCGGGCTCTACTGGTCGGCGGACGGCAGGCGGGCGGAGCCCACCGGGGACGTCCGGGTGCGCGCGCCGGGCAGCCCGGCGTACGTCACCGTGCGCGCGGCCGAGATCGCGCGGCGGAACCTGCCCACGGGTCCCGGTTACCAGGCGTTCGCCGACGTCACGTCCCTCGTCCGGGCCGCGGGCGGGGGACGCTGGTGGGTCGCCGGGGCGGCCCCGGCGCGTACGGGGACGGTCCGGCACGCCGCGTGGGGCCTGGTGATGCTGGCCGTGGACGAGCGCCAGCCGTACACGCGGGTGGTGGTGCTGGACGCCGCGGCCGTCGTGGGGACCGAGGAGGAGGCGCTGCGGATCCCGCTCGACGGCCTGGCCCCCGGCGGCGCCCCGGCGCGGATCGACCTGATGGTGTGGAACGCCGAGGGGGTCAGGGCCGGGCTCGCCACCACCGGCGGCCGGGGTCGTGGCGAGGACCGAGGGGAGGCGGGTGCCCTCCCCACGGGAGCCACCGGAGCCACCGGCGGTGTCGCGGTGGACTCCCTCCACACGCTGCTGGGACGCCGCCCCACGCTGCGTCTCGCGACCAGGCGGGAGCCGGCCTTCTTCGGGGTCGCGGTCGTGAGCGCGAGAACATGGTCCTGACATATTCCGCCTCCCCGAGGGGAGCTTTTTCCGAAGGTGACCGATAACGAATGAGTGGCAGGTAATACCTGGACAAACTGGTACGGTCGGCGTGAACGCTTCCGATTCCAGGGGCCGCGGACGTCCCGATCTCCCACCTGGGGGCGAGGGTTGAATCGCCGGGAATCACCCTCGCGGGAACACACGCTTGACTACCCTGAGAGAGCCACGTAAGGAAGGGCGGTGTCGCGTGGATCGCTGCGCGCTGTTCGTTGACGCCGGCTACCTGCTGGCGGACGGCGCGATGGCCGTCCATGGGACTCGCCATCGCGAGGCAGTCTCCTGGGACTATCCGGGGCTGTTGCGGTTCCTGACGAACCTGTCGCGAGAGCGCACCGGCCTGCCGTTGCTGCGCTGTTACTGGTACGAGGCGACCGTCGAGGGCCGCCGGACGCCCGAGCACGACGTGCTGGCCGACATCCCCGGTCTCAAGCTCCGCCTCGGGCGCATCCGTCCGGGCCGCCGGGAGGGCGTGGACGCCCAGGTCCACCGGGACCTGATGACCCTGGCCCGCAACAACGCCGTCTGCGACGCGGTCGTGGTCAGCGGTGACGAGGACCTCACCCAGGTGGTGAGCGACGCGCAGGATCTCGGCGTCCGGGTGACCGTCATGCAACTGGCCGCGGACGGCGCCTGGTCCGCCGCGCGCACCCTGCGCCAGGAGTGCGACGACCTCGTGGAGATCGCGGGCGCGCACCTGCGGTCGTACGTCACCCTGTCGACCGCGGCGGACACGAGCCTCAACAGCGGCAACGGGCAACACCAGCTCACAGCGGGTAACGGCCAGCACCACGGCAACGGCGTCGTCGCCCACGCCAACGGCTCCCACCCGCAGGGTTCGCAGCAGTACGGTTCGCAGTCACAGGCCGGCTACATCCTCGGCTCGCACACTCCCGGCCTTCCCGCCTCCGGCGGGCACGACAACGCCTCGTACGGCTCCGGCTCACGGAGTTCGGGCGCACACGGCGCCTCGACGCCGGGCACCTCGTCGCCGGACACTCCGACGCCGGGTCTTCCGGCATCTGGCACGCCGGCATCCGACGGGCTGCCGCAGAGCGGCGGCTCCCACGGCTCCGGGTCACACGGCACGGGGTCGCACAGTGCCGGTTCGCACGGCACCGGTTCGCATGGCACCGGTTCGCGCGACTCGGGATCGCTCGGTCCGGCGTCGCATGGAGGATCGTCGCTGGGCGGGTCGTCGCTGGGCGGGTCGCTCGGCGGCGGGGCCCACAGCACGGGCGCTCACTCGTCCGGCAGCCACGCGTCCGGGTCCGGCGCCCAGGGGTCCGGTGCGCACGCGTCCGGCACCGCGGGGCCGGGCGGCCACACGCCCGGCGGCCACACGCCGGGGGGTTACCCGTCCGGCGATCACTCGTCGGGCGGCCTCGGGTCCGGTGCGCAGGATTCCGGTGCCCAGGGCGCGGGTGCGTTCGGTTCCGGTGCCCATGGGATCGGTGCCCATGGTTCCGGGGCACATGGTTCCGGGGCTCAGGGGCCCGGTGCCCATGGTTCCGGTGCTCATGGTCCGGGCGCGCAGGGCTCGGAAACGCACAGTTCGGAAGCGCACAGCTCGGAAGCGCACAGTTCGGGAACCCACAGCTCGGGCGCGCACGGCTCCGGTGCCCACGGCGGCGGCCGATCCTCCGGGCACGCCCGTCCGGCGGCGCAGCCGTCCCCTCCTGCGTACAACGGCTATCCGCTGGAGCCTCAGCAGTCGCCGGGTCAGCCGCAGCAGCGTCCGGTTCCGCCGTCCCCGTCCATGCCGCCTCCGTCGATGCCGCTGCCGGCTCCGCCGGCGCCGCCCGCGGGTCAGGCGCCGCCGACGACCCCGCTGAACAGCCAGTACGCCTCCGGACCCGTCGGTTACCCGCCCTCCCAGCTCGGGCCGTACACGGGTCCGCAGCCCGCGCCGGTGCCGATGCAGCCCGGGGGCACCACCACGCTGGCCGAGGCGGTGCAGGCCGCGCACAAGGAGGGACACGACTTCGGCGAGTCGGTGGCCAGGGACGCTCCCGCGCTCTGGCTGGAGGCGGTGCTCGCCCGGAAGCCCCGCATGCCGTCCGACCTGGAGGCCAGGCTCCTGCAGGGGTCGTCGCTCCCGATCGACTTCCTCCTCCACGACGAGGTCCGGCACGCGCTGCGGCGCGGCTTCTGGGACGCTCTGGAGCGGGCCCGCCGCTAACCCTCGTCGCTGACCCCCGCCGGGCTCAGTCCGGCATCCGGGTGCGCAGGGCCTCGGCGAACCAGGTGAGAGCGGGCGTCAGGTCGTCCGGCGGCGGCCAGCCGTTGACCACCGCGAGCAGCCGGGAGTAGGTCTGGCGGCGCGGGTCGTTCGCGGTCTCCAGCAGCGTGAGCAACCGGCGTCGCAGGGTCGCGTCGTCCGGGCGGCGCAGGCTCGCGGCATATCGTGCGGTGACCGCGGCGAGGTACGGTTCGGCGCCGGGCGAGGCGGGGTCGACGCCCGCCGCCAGCGCGGGGACGACCTGGTCGCGGACGATCGCGACGGCGTCCGGACGTGGGGCGGTGTCGGGAAGCGGGGCGGCGGGTGCGCGGTCGGCCACATGCTGCTCGGCGATGCGCCTGAGCGCGGCCCGGAAAGCGGGGTCGCCGGACAGCTCGGCCAGCTCGACCCAGGCCTCGACCTGCTCGGGGTCGGGGTCGTCGGGGAGTTCGGGGGTCATCGTCCGCCTGATCCCGGTCAGGTCGGCGTCCAGTTCACCGAAGGCGGCGTCGAGGAAGTCGTCGATCAGCCGCCGCCGTTCGTCTTCGGTGAGCCTGGCGAGTCTGTGCATCAGATCCATCTCCTCAGGGGTGGAGCCGCGCCTGGCCACCGCCAGCGCCACCGCGTGCCGCAGCCGCAGCACCCGGATCTGCGCCGCCAGCGCCTCGGCGTGCGCCGCCGCGACCTCGGCCAGCGTGGCGTCCCGGTCCAGGACCCTCCTGATCGTGGGAAGGTCGATCCCCAGGTCGCGCAGCGTGCGTACGAGGTCCAGGCGGGCCACGGCGGCGGCGTCGTAACGGCGGTAGCCGGCGGGGCTGCGGTCGGCGGGCGGCACGATCCCGCGGTCGGAGTAGAACCGGATCGCCTTGACCGTCAGCCCGGTTCGCGCCGCCAGTTCCCCGATCGACCACGTCGTGTCGCCGTCCATGCCTCCAGCCTTCCGTCTCCCCCTGGGGGAGACTCAACCCGGCGGGGTGACCGCGGGGTGAGAGAGGCGGCTCGCCGTCAGGTGAGGGCGTCGAAGCCGGCCCGGAGGTGGGCGACCCGCTCACCCAGGTCGGAGATGGCGCCGTTCAGTGGTGAGTCGTCCGACCTGCCGGCCTGTTCCCGCACGCGGCGCAGGTCGTCCTCCACGGCGGCGAGCCGCTTGGCCAGTTCGGCCAGGACGGACGTCAGGTCGGTGTCGCGGCCTCCCGGCAGTTCACCGGCCAGCCGCTCGCGCAGCAGCGCCGCCTGTTCGGTGAGCCGCCGGTTCATGGCGTACAGCTCCACGAACACGGAGACCTTCGCGCGCAGCACCCAGGGATCGAACGGCTTGGTGAGGTAGTCGACCGCTCCGGCGGCGTACCCGCGGAAGGCGTAGTCGGGTGCGCTGTCGACCACGGTCAGGAAGATGATCGGGATGTTCCTGGTGCGCTCTCTCCGCTTGATGTGCGCGGCCGTCTCGAAGCCGTCCATGCCGGGCATGCGCACGTCGAGCAGGATGAGGGCGAAGTCGGTCGACAGGAGAGCCTTCAGCGCCTCCTCGCCGGAGCGGGCCCGTACGGGCACGACGTCCAGCGAACTCAGGATCGCCTCAAGGGCGATCAGGTTCTCCTCGCGGTCGTCGACCAGCAGGACCCTGGCGCGGTCGGGCATCGATCATGCCTCCTGGGAGTCGCGGGGCTCGGGGGCCGGCACACCCCTCGTCCGTTCTGTGCCCACGTTCCGCCCGCGCATGAGCCATCCGCGCAGCCGTTCGAGCAGCCGGTCCACGTCGACCGGCTTCGGCACGTAGTCGGACGCGCCCGACGCGATGCTCTTCTCCCGGTCTCCCCGCATGACCTTCGCCGTCAGCGCGATGATCGGCAGATCGGCGAACTGCGGCATCTTCCTGATCGCCGAGGTCGTCGCCCAGCCGTCCATCTCGGGCATCATGATGTCCATCAGGACGAGTGCCACGTCCTCGTTGCGTTCGAGCTGTTCGATGCCCTCGCGGCCGTTCTCGGCGTAGACGACGGTCGAGCCGTGCCGCTCCAGCACACTGGTCAGCGCGAAGACGTTGCGGATGTCGTCGTCCACGATGAGGATCTTCGCTCCGGACAGCGGGTCGTCGCCCTGCCAGTCGTGGACGTGGCCGTCGGGGATCGGCGCGAGCTGCGCCAGGGGAGGGTCGGTCGGGAGCGGGATCTCCGGGAGGATCTCCTTGATGTGCAGCTCGGGCACGTCCACCTCGTGCCCGTCCGAGGCCGCCAGCGAGGTGATCGCACCGCCGTCGGACGCGGCGAGCGGCCCGGAGTAGCTCGGCGGCAGATAGAGCGTGAAGGTGCTGCCCGCCCCGGGCGTGCTCTGGACGTGGATCTCACCGCCGAGGAGGCGGGCGATCTCCCGGCAGATCGACAGGCCGAGGCCGGTGCCGCCGTACTTGCGGCTGGTCGTGCCGTCGGCCTGCCGGAACTGCTCGAAGATCACTTCGAGCTTGTCCGGGGCGATGCCGATGCCGGTGTCGACGACCTTGAAGGCGAGCATCTCCTGCGCGCCCTGCAGCTTCTCGTCCACGTACGGCACGTCTCCGGGCGCGCGGGTCACCTCCAGCCTGACCTCGCCCTGGTGGGTGAACTTCACCGCGTTGGAGAGCAGGTTGCGCAGGACCTGCTGCAGGCGCTGCTCGTCGCTGCTGACGTCGCCGGGCACCGAGGGATCGACGTCGACGGTGAAGGAGAGCCCCTTGTCCCGCGCGAGCGGGGCGAACGTCGCCTCCATGTACTCGACCAGCGCGGCCAGCGACATGGCCTGCGGGTGGATGTCCATGCGGCCCGCCTCGACCTTGGACAGGTCGAGGATGTCGTTGATGAGCTGGAGCAGCGCCGAGCCGGCGTCGTGGATGGTGCGGGCGAACTCGACCTGCTGCGGCGTCAGGTTGCCCTCGGCGTTCTCCGTGAGCAGCTTGGCGAGCACGAGCAGGCTGTTCAGCGGGGTGCGCAGCTCGTGGGACATGTTCGCGAGGAACTCGGACTTGTAGCGGGACGACACCGCGAGCTGCTCGGCGCGCTCCTCCAGCGTCCGCCGGGCCTGCTCGATCTGGAAGTTCTGGATCTCGATGGCCCGGTTCTGCTTTGCCAGCAGCGCCGCCTTGTCCTCCAGTTCGGCGTTGGACCGGCGCAGCTCCTCCTGCTGGCGCTGCAGCTCGTCCGAGCGCTCCTGCAGCTCGATGGCGAGCCGCTGCGACTCGGTCAGCAGCGCCTCGGTCCGGGAGTTCGCCATGATCGTGTTGATGGTGACGCCGATGGTCTCGACGAGCTGGGTGAGGAACGCCACGTGCACCTGGCTGAACTGGGTGAACGAGGCCATCTCCAGGACGCCGAGCACCTTGTTCTCGAACAGGATCGGCAGCACGACGATCTGCGCCGGGTGCGACCGGCTGAGCCCGGTCTCGATCGTGATCGAGTCGGCCGGCACGTTCTCCAGGATGATCTGCTTGGCCTCCAGGGCGGCCTGGCCGATGATCCCCTCGCCCAGTTCGAAGCACGGCTTGGGGGACGACCCCGGCTGGATGCCGTACCCGGCGATGAGGTTGAGCCGGCCGCCGTCGTACAGGTAGCAGGCGCCGTGGCCGGCCGACACGAGCGGGGTGAGCTCGCTCATGATGAGCCGCGCGACCTCCATGAGGTCGCGGTGACCCTGCATGAGGCGGGAGATCCGGGCCAGGTTGGACTTGAGCCAGTCCTGCTCCTGGTTGGTCTTGGTGGTCTGGCGCAGGGTGGACACCATCGTGTTGATGTTGTCCTTGAGCTGGGCCAGCTCGCCCGGGGCCTCCACCGTGATCGACCGGGTGAGGTCGCCCCTGGCGACGGCGCTGGTCACCTCGGCGATGGCGCGCACCTGCGTGGTGAGGTTGCCGGCCAGTTCGTTCACGCTCTCGGTGAGCCGCTTCCAGGTGCCCTCGACGCCCTCGACGCGGGCCTGGCCGCCGAGCTGGCCCTCCGAGCCCACCTCGCGGGCGACGCGGGTCACCTCGGAGGCGAAGGACGAGAGCTGGTCGACCATGGTGTTCATGGTGCTCTTGAGCTGCAGGATCTCGCCCTGGGCGTCGACGTCGATCTTGCGGGTCAGGTCGCCGTTGGCGACGGCCGTGGTCACCTGGGCGATGTTGCGCACCTGGTAGGTGAAGTTGCTGGCCATCGAGTTGACGTTGTCGGTGAGGTCCTTCCAGACGCCGGAGACGCCCGGCACCCGGGCCTGGCCGCCGAGGCGTCCCTCGGTGCCGACCTCGCGGGCGACGCGGGTCACCTCCGCGGCGAACGCCGAGAGCTGGTCGACCATCGTGTTCATCGTGTCCTTGAGCTCCAGGATCTCGCCCTGGGCGTCCACGGTGATCTTCTTGGACAGGTTGCCCTGGGCGACGGCGGTGGACACGACCGCGATCTGACGGATCTGGGACGTCAGGTTGTTCGCCATGAAGTTGACGTTGTCGGTGAGGTCCTTCCAGTTGCCCGACACGCCGCGCACCTGCGCCTGGCCGCCGAGGCGTCCCTCGGTGCCGACCTCGCGGGCGACGCGGGTCACCTCGGAGGCGAAGGACGAGAGCTGGTCGACCATCGTGTTCATGGTGCTCTTGAGTTCGAGCATCTCGCCCTGGGCGTCGACGTCGATCTTGCGGGTGAAGTCGCCGTTGGCGACGGCCGTGGTCACCTGGGCGATGTTGCGCACCTGGTAGGTGAGGTTCTTGGCCATCGAGTTGACGTTGTCGGTGAGGTCCTTCCAGACGCCCGACACGCCCTTCACCTCGGCGCGGCCGCCCAGCTTGCCCTCGGTGCCGACCTCGCGGGCGACCCGGGTCACCTCGTCGGCGAACGCCGAGAGCTGGTCGACCATCGTGTTGAGGGTCTCCTTGAGCTCCAGGATCTCGCCCTGGGCGTCCACGGTGATCTTCCTGGACAGGTCGCCCTTCGCGACGGCGGTGGACACCACGGCGATCTGCCGGACCTGCGAGGTCAGGTTGTTCGCCATGAAGTTGACGTTGTCGGTGAGGTCCTTCCACGTCCCGGAGACGCCGCGCACCTGCGCCTGGCCGCCCAGCTTGCCCTCGGTGCCGACCTCGCGGGCGACCCGGGTGACCTCCTCGGCGAACGCCGAGAGCTGGTCGACCATCGTGTTGACGGTGTGCTTGAGCTCCAGCATCTCGCCGACGGCGTCGACGGTGACCTTGCGGCTCAGGTCGCCCCTGGCCACCGCGGTCGTCACCTCGGCGATGTCGCGCACCTGTGCGGAGACGCGGTCGGACATCGTGTTGACGGCCTCGGTGAGGTCGCGCCAGCTTCCCGACATGCCGCGCAGGTTCGCCCGGCCGCCCAGCCTGCCCTCGGTGCCGAGGTCGCGGGTGACCCGCGTCACCTCCGAGGTGAACAGCGAGAGCTGGTCGACCATGCCGTTGATGGCCTTGCCGAGCCGCCGCACCTCGCCCCGGGCCGCGCGGTCCACGTCGATCCGGCGGGACAGGTCGCCCTTGGCCACCGCGTCGATGACGTCGGCGGCGCCGCTGACCGGGGTGACGATCGCGTCGATCAGGTCGTTGACCGAGCCCACGCTCTCCGCCCACGCGCCCACGCCCGGTCCCGGGCTCAGCCGCTCGGTGAACCGGCCCTCCTTGACGACCTCGCGGCGCACCCGGGCCAGCTCGTTGGCCAGGTGCTCACGCCGGTCCGCCACCTCGTTGAGCAGCAGCCGGATCTCGCTGAGGATCCCCGCCGGGGCGTGGGAGACGCGCCGGCGGAAGTCGCCGTCCCGCCAGGTGATGAGGGTTTCGAGAAAGGGAACGAGATCGGATTCGGTGTAGGTCCGTTCGGTCCCGGCCAGTTCGACGTTGGCGGGCGACATCTAGCCTCCTTTACCCCGATCGGGGCTGACGCGACCAAGGCAGCGGCCGATACGGCCTTGTCCAGCCGTGGACTCCATGCCAGTCTGTCACGTTCCGTGGGGTGCGGGGCCCCCTTGCCTGACCCGGTGTCAGCCGGAAGTGTGGTAAGCAGGAGGCAGTGCCTGTTTCCCCTCGTGCCGTTCTCGCCGCGTCCTTCACGCCGGGCGAGACGGCCGTACCCGATGCGAAGCGGTTCACGCGTGAAGTGATGACGGCGTGGGCTGCCCTGTCCGTGTGCCCGGAGGCCGAGCGGCTGGTGGGCGAACTCGTCGCGGAGGCGTCGGGAGGGCCCTTCGAGGTCGCCTGGCTGCACCACGGTGAGAACGTCCAGGTGGAGGTGCGGGAGAAGACGGACGGCTCGGACTTCGGGCCGCAGGCCGAGGCCGTGACCTGGGGTGTGACGTTCACCTCGGCCCTGCGCACCCGGTGGGCCCGGCTCGACCTGCCCGGCGGTGAGCCGGTGCAGAGCGACGAGTGGCTGCTGGAGGCCGCGCACGGCCCGGGCTGGCTCGGCTTCCTGGCGGACGCGAGCGACCTGCTCGCGGGCACGCTCAACCCCGAGATGGTGCCGGCGATCATCGCGCAGATCGTGGTACCGCGCCTGGCCAGCTGGTGCGCCGTCTACACCGCGCAGGACGGCTCGGGCGACCTGCGCCCCGCGTACCTGTGGCACGCGGACGAGACGCAGATCGACGCCATGCGCGACGAACTGGAGGACGTCGCGCTGCCGGCCGACGACGGGCCCGCCGTGCTGCCGCTGGGTGAGTGGCAGGCGCTGGCGTACCCGCTGACCGCGCGCGGGCGGCGGCTCGGCGTGATGTGCCTGGGCCGGCGCGACCACTTCCCCGACGAGGCGATGCAGATCGCCGAGGACCTCGGCCGCCGCGCGGCGCTGGCGCTCGACAACGCCCGCCTGTACGCGCAGCAGGCGGCGGCCAACCGGGCGCTCCAGCGCAGCCTGCTGCCGCCCGACGAGCCGGACACGCCCGGCCTCGACTTCCACGTGATCTACGAGCCGGCCGGGGAGACCAACGAGGTCGGCGGCGACTTCTACGACCTGTTCCCGGTCGCCCAGGGCGTCTGGCGCTTCGCGATCGGCGACGTCTGCGGCACCGGCCCCGAGGCCGCCGCCGTGACCGGGCTGGCCCGGCACACGCTCCGGCTGCTCGCCCGCGAGGGGTACGGCGTGGCCGCCGTCGTGGGCCGCCTCAACCAGGCCATCCTGGAGGAGGGGGAGCGGGCCCGCTTCCTGACGCTGCTGCACGGCCAGATCAACGTCGTGCCCGAAGGACTCGACATCCGGCTCGTCTCCGCCGGGCACCCGGAGGCGATGCGGCTGCGGCCGAACGGCGACGTCGAGGTCGTGGCCTCGCCGCAGTCGCTGCTCGGAGTGTTCCCCGAGGCGAGGTTCCAGGAGGACGAGCTGCGGCTCACCCCCGGTGACGTGCTGCTCGGCGTGACCGACGGGGTCACCGAGCGGCGGTCGGGCGACCGGCTGCTGGACGACGACGGCGGCCTCGCCAGGCTGCTGGCGGAGTGCGCGGACCTGTCCGCCCGCGCCGTCGCCGAACGCATCCGCCGCGCCGTGCAGGACTTCGCGCCCGAGCCGAGCGCCGACGACCTCGCCATCCTCGTCCTGCGCGCCCCCTGACCGGCCGGGTCGCGCAGGCCAGGCCAGTTCAGGCCCCGCCCAGGGCGCGTACGGCGAACTCGATGGACGCCCCCATCTGCCGGATCCGCTCCTCGACCGCCGGCGTGCCGCCGGGCCCCGCCGCGTACCGGTAGAGGGACGCCTCGCGGCCGTGGTCGGCGAGGGCCCGCACGTAGTGCTCCACCTGCTCCATCGGGCAGTGCGGATCGTCGTCCCCCGCGATGATCAGCAGCGGCGCCTCGACCATGTCGGCGTAGGTGATCGGGGAGGATGCGGCGTACCGGTCGGGCACCTCGTCCGGAGAGCCGCCGAGCAGCGCCCGGTGCGCCGCGCGCAGGCACTCGGCCTCGTGCTCGTACATCGCCGCGTGATCGGGGATGGGCGTGGTCGCGATCCCCGCCGCCCAGGCCTTCGGCTGGGTGCCGAGCGCGAGCAGGGTCAGGTAGCCGCCCCACGCGGCCCCGGCGAGCACGAGACGGTCGGGGTCGGCGATGCCCTGCTCCACGGCATAGTCGCGCACCGCCGCCACGTCGGCGAGCTCGATGTGGCCGACGTCTCCGCGCAGCGCGTCGCGCCAGGCCGAGCCGTACCCGGCCGAGCCGCGGTGGTTCACCCGGATCACGGCGAAGCCGTTGTCCACCCACGCCGCCACCTGCGGCTGGAAGGAGTCGTCGTCCTGCCCGCCCGGCACGCCGTCGAACGCGGCCGGCTGGCTGTGCAGCAGGAACACCGCCGGGTACGGCGCGGCGGCCCGTTCCGGCCGGGAGACGAGGGCGTGGATCCGGCCGCCCGGGCCGTCCACGTCGATGTCCTCCAGCGGCACGGACGGCGGTGGCGTACGGCCGGGGCTGAAGACCACGTGGCCGTTGCTGGACCTGATCACCGGAGGGTGGGCCGCGCTCGACCACGCGTACTCGACGGTGCCGTCGGGCCGGGGCGCCGCCGCCTCGATCACCCCGTGCGGGCTGTCGATGGGGGTGAGGCCCCCACCGGCCAGGTCGTAGCGCAGCAGTTCGGTACGGCCCCGGTGGTTGTGGACGATCAGCAGGGCGCGGCCGTCGTCGTACCAGTCGGCGGAGATCTCCCCGCGCACCCGCAGCCAGATCTCCCGCTGCTCGCCGGTCACCGGGTCCCACACGAGCGGCTCGCGGCGGCCCCGGCGCTCGTGCAGGACCAGCAGCCGCCGGTCGCCGGGCACGGGGGCGAAGCGGGCCGCGATCACTCCCTTGCCGGGCCCGTCGTCCAGTTCGGCGACCACCGACCCGTTCGTCTTCACAACCCGTACGGCCGGGTGCAGCAGGTCGCCGTGCTCGCTGTGGTTGACGGCGACGACCGCCCCGTCGAGGGACATGTCGGCGACCACGGCGTACTCGTCGTGGTGGTAGAGCCGCACCGGCTCGTCCCCCGGCCGGGCCAGCAGGATCTCGAAACCGTCCCGGGAGGAACGGCCGACCGCCGCGGTGCCGTCGGAGGCGAGCGCGAGCCCGCCCGGATGACCGGGCGGCAGGGACAGGGGCACGTCGGGACCGCCGTCGAACGGCTGCCGCGACCAGACGCCCTGCCCGTCGCCCTCGGCGTCGCCGAACCACCAGACCCAGCGGCCGGTCGGATCGATCGCGCCGTACCGCGTGCCGTGGGGGCGGTCGGTGACCTGGCGGGTGCGCCCGTTCGACCGGTCCCAGGCGTAGATCTCCCAGGCGCCGGAGGCGTTGCCGCGGTAGACGGCACGGTGCGGCGCCTGCCGCGCCCACGTGGGCAGGGTCACGCGGGGTGCCCGGAACCTGGCCTGCCAGCGTTCCTCGGCCTTCATGCCGCCCTCCCCAGCGCTCCTACGGGGTCGCGTTCAGTATGTCCGGTGAGGCGTGACAATGACCGCTAAATGGGTGATGTCGGGCGAGGATTCCGCCCACAGAGGAAAGGTCAGGTGCGGGCGGCCCAGCGGGAGACGCGGAACGAGGCGCTCACCTCGACCGGGTCGGGCAGATCGCCGATTCCCGCCGCCAGTTCCTCCGGGCGGGTGTGCCAGGCACTCGGGCCCATGCCGACCACCGCCCCGACCTCCTCGTGGCCGAGGGAGAGCGTGAACTCCTCCGTCTCCTCGTCCTCCCGGGTGAACGCGCCACCCAGGCTCTCCTCCAGGCGGCGCTCCTTGTCCTCGTCCACCGACAGCAGGCCGAGCCGTTCCACGAGCGGGCGCAGATGGCCGGGGCCTGGCGTGACGACGACCAGCGTCCCGCCCGGCCGCAGGACGCGGGCGAACTCCGGCGCGTTGCGCGGCGCGAAGACGTTGAGCAGCACGTCGACGCGGTCGTCGCCGACCGGGAGGGGCCGCCACACGTCCGCGACGACCGCGCCGACGCGGGGATGGGCCCGCGCGGCCCGCCGCAGCGCGTGCTTGGACACGTCGAGCGCGATCCCCACCGCGCCGTCGCCGAGCGCCGCCGCCAGGTAGTGGCCGGTGCCCGCCCCCGCGTCGGCGACCACCTCCGCGCCCGCGCACAGCCGGGCGAGGCGGCGGGCCAGCGGAGCGTAGTGGCCCGCGTCGAGGAAGCGCGCCCGCGCCGCCACCATGTCAGGCGTGTCGGCCGTGCCCGCGGGCCGGGTGAGCATGTTCACGTACCCCTGGCGCGCGACGTCGAAGGAATGGCCGCTCCCGCACCGCACCGATCCCCCGGCGAGGTGGGTCCTCGCCCCGCAGAGGGGGCAGGCGAGCAGGTCGATGACGTCGGCGAGCACGCCTCCATCATCCCGGCCGCCCGGGCGTCGTCGCACCCGCCGTATCGTGGTCGGATGCCGTACGAGCCGAGAGTAGTGGCCGGTGTCGAGATCACTCCGCTGTGCGACGCCGTGGGCCCGATGGGACCGCCCATCCGTAAACCGCTGCCGGAGATGTTCGCCGGCTCGTCGTTCGGGCCGGACGAGGAGTGGGTGCTCCACTTCCACTGCTTCCTGCTGCGGGCCGGGGGCCGTACGGTCCTGGTGGACACCGGCATCGGCGGCGCGGACTCGCCCGCGACCTGGGCGCCCCTGCCCGGACGGCTCGGCGCGGAACTGGCCGCCGCCGGGGTCGCCCCGGCCGACGTCGACGTCGTGGTGGTGACCCATCTGCACAGCGACCACGCCGGCGGGTGCGTCGTGGACGGCGCCCCGGCCTACCCGAACGCCCGCTACCTGCTGCAGCGGGCGGAGGTCGAGTGGGCGTCCGGCCCGGTGCGCGAGCGGATCATCCTGCCCCTGGGGGACCGGGTCGACGTCGTCGACGGCGACGCCGAACCCGTCCCCGGGGTCCGGGTGCTGCACGCTCCCGGGCACACGCCCGGCCACCAGTGCGTGCAGGTGGGGGACGTGCTGATGAGCGGCGACCTCCTGCACCACCCGGCGCAACTCGCCGATCTCACGATCCGCTACGTGTACGACGAGGATCCCGATCTCGCCGTACGGACGCGCCGGAGCCTCCTCGCCCGCGCCGCCGTCCTCGCCCCCGCCCACTTCCCCCAGCCCTTCGTCGCCCTGCGGACGAATCTCTGACTCAACGGATCCACTTGTGTGCGGTCCGTAACGGTAAAGGTCATGGAGTATGCGAACCCGGCGACGCACAGGGGGCCTGCGCGCATCTCTCGTAAGAACCAGGTCACCCTTCCGGTCTCCCTCCTGTGCAAGCTGGGTCTCGGGCCGGGCGATGCGGTCGACATTGCGGACGAGGGTGATCACATCGTGATTCGCCGTCACCGCAGCCGCTTCAAGGACGTAACAGGGACCATTCCCGGTTTCACCGATGCGGTAGACGTGGAGAACAGCCGGGACAGCTGGCAATGACTGGCCGACCCCTGGTGATGCTCGACACGAACATCGTGAGCCCGGTCAGGCGGGGGCCGGGGCGGGGGTGAGGGGAGCGGAGGCGCGGCGGCGGGCGCGGGTGCGGTAACGCATGACCTGGACGGCGCCGAGCAGCCAGACGGGGTACTGCACGGCGAAGGCCCAGTGGTAGCCGCCCTGCAGGTCCAGCGTGACGCCGATGAGCGCGATCACGGACATCGAGGCGGCGAAGCCGCCGCCGTTGACGATTCCGGTGGCGACGCCGATGCGTTCGGCGGGGTTGAACGTTCTGGCGTAGTCGAAGCCGATGACCGCACCGGGCCCGTTCGTGGCGAGGGCCACCATCAGGAGCCCGAGCGTCCAGACGGGGGCGCGGCCGGGCCACAGCAGGACGAGCGTCCACGCGCCGGCCGTGCCACCGATGATCGTCAGCACCATCCACGAGCGGCGCTGCGGGAAGCGGCCGGCGAGGTGGCCGAGCAGCGGCCCGCAGGCCATGGCGAGCAGGGTCAGCGAGGTCAGCAGCATCCCGGCCGTCCGGGGCGACAGGCCCTGGCCCTGCACGAGGAACGGATATCCCCACAGGAGGGTGAAGGCCGCCGCCGACGACGAGGTGGCGGCGTGGGTCCACATGCCGAGGCGGGTGCCCGGCTCGGCCCAGGCGGCGCGCACTCCGGACGCCGCCGGAGCGCGTTCGGGCCGCCGGTCGCGCAGCCCCGCCGCGACCGCGACCAGGGCCACGCCGCCGAGCCCCGCCGCCCACAGGAAGGTCGGGGTCCAGCCGTACGCGTGCAGCGAGGTGATCAGCGGTACGGCCGACACGACCGCGCCGAACTGGCCGAGGATGCCGGTGAGCTGCACGATCAGCGGGTTTCGGCGGGGTGGGAACCAGACGTTCACCACCCGGATCACGCTGATGAACGTCATCGCGTCGCCGCAGCCGACCAGCACCCGGCCGGCGGCGGCCGTGACAAGATCGGCCGAGACGGCGAACAGAAGCTGGCCGAGGGCCATCACCGCGGCGCCGGCGAGCAGCATCCGCCGGGAGCCCAGGCGGTCGACCAGCACCCCGACGGGGATCTGCATGGCCGCGTAGACGAGCAGTTGCAGCATCGCGAGGGTGGACAGCGCCGTCGAACCGACTCCGAACCTCGTCGCCGCGTCGATGCCGGTGACGCCGAGCGACTGGCGATGGAAAACCGCGATCATGTACGCGAGCACACCGGCGGCCCAATAGATCAGAGCTTTTCGACTGTTCCCACCCGTATGCACCACGTAGACGCATTTTACCGTTGCATGCTTCTTGTCCCTTGTGTGACCCGGTGTGAGTCCGGACACGCCGACGCCGGGACGGCGCCAGTGTCGACTGGGCCGTCCCGGTGCGGGCTTCGGGTGATCAGACGAGGGCCGGGACCCGCTCCTCGGGAGTCTCGGGGGCCTCCTCGGCCGCGTCGTCGCCATGGGAGAGCCGCGGGAGCCAGCCGAGCCAGCGCGGCAGGTACCAGTTCCAGTCGCCGAGCAGCTTCATCGTGGCCGGCAGCAGCACCGCCCGGACGATGGTCGCGTCGATCAGGACCGCCACCGCGAGGCCGATGCCCATCTGCATGAACGTCAGCAGCGACAGCGTGGCGAACGTCGCGAACACCGCCACCATGATGAGCGCGGCGCTCGTCACGACGGCCGCCGTGCTCCTGATCCCGAACGCCACGGCGTCCTCGGTGCTCATGCCCTTGTCGTACGCCTCCCTGATCCGGCTGAGGATGAACACGTGGTAGTCCATCGACAGCCCGAAGAGGATCACGAACAGGAACAGCGGCAGCCAGTTGGTGATCGTCCCCGTCGAGTGGAAGCCCAGCAGGCTCTCGCCGTACCCCTTCTGGAAGACCAGCACGAGCACGCCGTACGCCGCGGCGACGGACAGCAGGTTGAGCGCGATGGCCTTGACCGCCACGACCAGCGAGCGGAACGACACCAGCAGCAGCACGAAGGCCAGCAGCAGCACGAACGCGAAGACCAGCGGGATCCTGCGGCCGAGCTGTTCGTTGAAGTCCATCGAGCCCGCGGTGTTGCCGGTGACGTGGGCGCCGGGGAGGGCGGCCGGCACGACCTCGTCGCGCAGCGTGCGGATCGCGTGCTCGGACACCTCGTCGGCGCCGGTGCCCTTGATGCCGATACTGATCTTCGCCACGGTCTTCGCGGGGTTGACGGCGACGGCGAAGGGCTCGTTGGCCTCGCCGGTGGCCAGCGCCCGCCGCTTGAAGTCCTCGATCTTCGCGGTGAACGCGGGCGTCGTCACGTCGGCGGCCTCGACCACGACGACCGCGGGCTCGTTGCCGCCGGGGAACGCGTTGTCGATCCGCTTGAACGTCTCGGCGATCTGGTAGTCGCCCTGCAGGTCGTCGATGGTCTGCGCACCGGTCTTCAACTGGAAGGCGGGGATCGCGAGGCCCACGAGCAGGCCGCCGGCGAGGAGCACCGAGACGAGCGGGTGGCGCAGCACCGGGCGCATGATGGCCCCCCAGACCCGGCTCTGGCCGCCGCGCACGCCGAGCACCCGGCGCCACGTCACCCGGCCGCCGGTGACGACCCGTACGACTCCGTGGACCAACCGGGCGTCGATCTTGTCGCCGATCAGCGAGAGCAGGGCGGGCAGGACGGTCAGCGAGCCGACGACGGCCGTGAGCACCACGAGGATCGTGCCCTCGGCGAAGCCCATGAAGACGCCGTTGCCGGTGAGGAACATGCCCGCCATGGCGACGATGACGGTGATGCCGGAGATCAGCACGGCGCGTCCCGAGGTGGCCGCCGCGATCTCGATGGCCCGCTTCTTGCTCCGGCCCCTCGCCCGCTCCTCCCGCTCCCGCATGATGTAGAAGAGCGAGTAGTCCACCCCGACGGCGAGGCCGATGAGCAGCATGACGTTGCTCGTGGCGGAGTCGACGTGCAGGAGGTGGCTGGTGAAGGCCAGCAGGCCCGTCGCGGCGAAGATCGCGGTCATCGCGAGCGCGACCGGCACGATCGCGGCCAGCAGCGCGCCGAACGCGGCGAGCAGGATCCCGATCGTGATGGGCAGCGAAAGCTGCTCGGCGCGGACGAAGTCCTTGTCGATCGCCTCACCGATCAGCTTGCCCGCGCTGGCCGATCCGGCCTCCTCCACGCGCAGGTCCGGATGCGCCCCCTGCACCCGGGCCACCGCGTCGAGCACCGGCTGGATCCGCTCCTCGGCCGTGCCTCCGTCGCCCTTCATGTCGAACTGCACCAGCGTCGTCCGCCGGTCCTGCGTCACCGGCGACGGCTCCTTGTCGTACGGCGTGCGCACGTGCTCGACCTGGCCGGTGGCCTCCACGGCCTTCCTGACGTCCTCGACCGCCCGGCGGAAGGCCGGGTCGGCGATGGTCAGCGTCCCCGTGCGCGACTGGACCAGCACGATCTCGCCGGCCACGTCCTTGAACGCCGCGCCGTCGAGGATCCGCTCCGCCTGGCGGGAGTCGCCGTTCGCGGATTCGTAGCCGCGCATCTCCACCGTGCCGGCGGCGTTGCCCGCGACCGTCGCCACGGCGACGAACGCGATCCAGATGAGCAGCGCCAGCCAGCGGTGGCGTGCGCTCCAGCCGCCGATGGCGGCGGCGATGTTCCTGCGGCCTCTCATGACCTCCCCTTTTCACGACTGTCTCGACGGTAGAAGTCGATCAAGGGCGAAACATCGGGCGAGCAGACCAGATCCCGCGTACTGCCCTGGGCGTACGCCGCTCCTCCCAGCGGTCTAGGGGACGTCCCCGACTAGGCTCAGGGACATGCGATCGGAACTGCGGTGATACCGGCGGAGGCCTTCTACGCCGGCCTGTTCAAGGTGGCCGCCGCGGCGGCCGGGTTCGTCACCGATCCCTCGGGCCGGGTCCTGCTCGTCAAGCCGGGCTACCGCGACCACTGGGGCTGGCCGGGCGGGCACGTCGACGAGGGCGAGTCGCCCGAGGCGGCCTGCCACCGGGAGCTGGCCGAGGAGCTGGGCCTCGTCCTGCCGGTGGGCCGCCTGCTCGTCGTCCACTGGGTGCCGCCGCTCGACGACCGGCCGATTCCGCTGGTCCACTTCCTGTTCGACTGCGGGGTCGTGGAGGACGGCACCGGCATGGTGCTCCAGGAGGAGGAGCTGGAGGACTACGGCTTCTTCACCGCCGAGCAGGCCGCTCCTCTCCTCCCGGCGTACCTGCTGACCCGGCTGACCGCCGCGGCGCGGGCGCGGGAGAGCGGCACGACCGAGTACCTCGGCGGCTCCGTCCTCGAATAGTTCTCCTCCGCGTGGAAATGGGGTGGGCGAACGGAACGACGAGCGCGAGTGACGGAAGCGGGACGGTGTGGCATGGGTGATCCGGAGCTCAAGAAGGAGCTTGAGGAGCTGGACGCGCAGATCGAGCGCATGCGCCGGGACAGCGTGCAGATGCGCGAGGAGATCGGGCAGAGCTGGGACGCGCCCACCGACATGGCGGAGCGGGCCACCCTGCTGACCAACGTCGAACAGCAGGAGGCGCTGATCGACGACCTGCAGGTCAGGCGCGAGCAGATCCTGCGGCGCATGGGCTCCGCCTGAGCGACGGCCGCGCCGGCGAAAGTACGCTGGTAGAGGCCACTGGCGTACGGACGACGGGGGCGGCATGGGCGTCATGACCGCTGAGGGACCGGGAGGCGCGGGCTTCGTCGGGCGCGGTCCCGAGCTGGTCGGGATCGGGCGTCTGCTGGGGAACGCGGGCGTGGTCACCGTGGTGGGCGTGGGCGGCGTCGGCAAGACCCGCCTCGCCCTGCGGGTGGCCGAGAAGGCGCGCGGGAGCTTCCCCGGCGGCGTCCGGGTGGCCGAGCTCGCCGCCCTTCAGGACCCCGCGCTGCTGGTGCACGCCGTGGGCGATGCCCTGCCGGTCGCGGGCCACTCGGCCGGGCCGCCCCTGGAGGCGGTGATCGACCGGCTGCGCGGCGGGCCGGCCCTGGTCGTGCTGGACGGCTGCGAGCACCTTCTCCCCGGGTGCGCGCCGTTCGTGGACACGCTGGTCCGCGCGCTTCCCGAGCTTCGGGTCCTGGTCACCGGCAGGCGGCCGCTCGGTCTTCCGGGCGAGCGGGTCGTCGAGCTCGCGCCGCTCCCGGAGCCGGACGCGGTGCGGCTGTTCGCGGATCGCGCCGCCGCCGTCGTGCCGGGGTTCGGGACGGCAGGGTTCAAAACGGCAGGGTTCCAGACGGCCGGGTGCGAGGTGGCGGGGATCTGCCGCCGCCTCGGCGGGCTGCCGCTCGCGATCGAGATGGCCGCCGTACGGCTGCGCGACCTGTCGGTGCGGCAGGTGCTGGAGGGGCTGGACGCCAGGCCGCGGCATCGGTGCGCGCTGCGGGTGCTGTTCGAGTGGAGCCACGACCTGTGCACGCCCGGCGAACGGCTGCTGTGGCGGCGGGTCTCCGTCTTCGGCGGCGGCGTGGACCTGGAGGCGGCCGAGCACGTGTGCGCCGGGGACGGCGTCGCCCGGGAGCACGTGCCCGCGCTGGTCGCCGGTCTGGCCGACGCGGCGGTCCTGCTCCGGCGGGAGCGCGACGGGGTGGTCCGCTACCACCTCCACGACACGGTCCGGGCGTTCGGCCGTGCGCTGCTGGCCGAGACCGGCGAGGAGGCGGCGCTGCGCCGGCGGCACCGCGACTACTACCGGAAGATCACCTCGCGGGCCTGGGCGGAGCCGTCCGGCGTCGCGCAGCGGTCCTGGACCGGGCGCCTCCAGCGCGAGCACGCCGACCTGCGTACGGCGCTGGACTGGTCGCTGCGCGAGCCGGGAGAGGCCGGGACGGCCCTGACGATGATCGCGGAGCTGCTGTACCACTGGAGCGGCCGCCACCTGTCGGAGGGGGCGGGCTGGTTCGGCCGGGGCCTGGCCGCCCAGACGGATCCGGGTGAGGCGCGCGCCCACGGCCTGTGGGCGGGGGCCTGGATCTCCCTGCTCGGCGGAGACCACGCCACCGCGGCCGTGCGGCTGGCGGAGGCCGGGGCGATCGCCGCGCGGCTCGGCCTGCGGGGGATCCACGGCCACGTCGCGTTCCTCACCGGCATGACCGCCGTCCGCGGGGGTGACCTGTGGGCCGGCATGCGGTGGTACGAGGAGGCCGCGCGGGCTCACCGCGCCGTCGGCGACCCCGTCGGTCTCGCGCTCGCCCTCAGCCGGCTCGCCCTGGCGAACGCGTCCCTCGGCCGTCCGGAGGCCCGCGGCCTCGCCGAGGAGTGCGTGGCCCTGTGCGACCTGTACGGCGAGGGCCGGCACCGGGCGTACGCGCTGCTCGCGCTGTCGATCTCCGCCTGGCGCCGCGGGGACGCGCGGGCGGCCGTGGAGCACGGCGACGAGAGCCTGCGGCACAGCGCCCTGCTGGACGACCGGCTCGGCCTGGGCGTGAACCTGGAGGCCCATGCCTGGTTCGCGGCGGGAGCGCGCGACCACGAGCGGGCGGCCCGGCTGCTGGGCGCCGCCGATGCCGTCTGGGCGGCCGCCGGGTCGCGGATGGGGGAGTTCGGTTACCTGAGCCGATTCCACGACGCGTGCGTGGCGGCGACCCGTACGGAACTCGGCGAGGCCGCCTTCCGGGCCGCGCTCGCCCGGGGCGCGGGCATGCCCTCGGACGAGGCGGTCGCGTACGCCCTGGCGGACAGACCGCCCGCCGCCCACGCACCCGGGAAGATCGCGCCGTTGACCCGCAGGGAGACCGAGATCGCGCGGTTGGTGGCCGAGGGGCTGAGCAACAAGGACATCGCCGGCAGGCTGGTCATCTCGCAGCGCACCGCCGAGGGCCACATCGAGCACATCCTCGAAAAGCTGGGGTTCCGGTCCCGCGTCCAGGTCGCGGCCTGGGTGAACAGGAGGCCGGCCGTCTAGGGCCTGCTGGAGAGAGGCCGCGTGCGATCGCGCGGGCCGGCGACTCCGGGTCCGGCAGGCGGTGACCCCGCGTGCTCCGCCTCGACGCGGCGAGCCCGGCCCCGGCAGGTCACGTCGCGGCGGGGACCGGTTACTAGAGTTGCGTCATGAGTCCCAGGATCGCGACCGCCGAGACCGTCTCCCGTGAACAACTGCTCGACTTCGTCCGTGACCGCCACAAGGCCATCCTGATCACGACGAGAAGCGGCGGCGGGCCGCAGGCGTCCCCGGTGTCCTGCGGCGTCGACCCCGAGGGGCGCATCGTCGTGTCGACGTACCCCGAGCGGGCCAAGGCCCGCAACGCCCGCCGTGACCCCCGCGTCAGCGTGGTCGTGCTGTCGGACGACTTCGACGGACCGTGGGTGCAGGTGGACGGCGCCGCCGAGGTGCTCGACCTGCCCGACGCCCTTGAGCCGCTGGTGGAGTACTACCGCTCGATCTCGGGTGAGCACCCCGACTGGGAGGAGTACCGCGCGGCGATGATCCGGCAGGGCAAGTCGCTGCTGCGGGTCACCCCGATCTCCTGGGGCCCGGTGGCCACCGGCGGGTTCCCGCCGCGCCTGGCCTGACGCCGAGGAGACGCCACTCGTCCGAAGAGCTCGCCCCGCACGCATGAGCGCACGGGGCAGTACGGCTAGGCGTGCGGGGGGCGGCCTTCGGCGAGTCCGAACAGGGGCAGGCAGGGTTCGAGACCGTGGATCGCGAACCCGTCCGGGGCCGTCCAGTCCTCGCGGGCCAGCCGCACGCGCTGTTGCCGAGCCGCCTCGTCCCGGCGCCGGTGCACCTCGATGCCGTCGTCCCGGTAGCCGAGCCTGCGCGACACGGCGAGCGACCGTGGGTTGTCGGTGAAGGCGGACGACACCGCGTGGCGCGCCCCGAGCCCGGCGAACGCGAGGTGCAGGACGGCGGCGCGCATCTCGGTGCCGATGCCCTTGCCCTGGAAGCGCAGGCCCAGCCAGGAGCCGGTGGAGATCTCCCGGGTGTACGCGAAGTCGCGGCCGGCCATCTCCTGCGTGCCGACGATCCGGCCCTCCCAGGCGACGACGAAGGAGCAGTGCCAATCGTCGGGGGACCAGGTGCCCCACTGCCGGAAATGCATCTGGACCGTCGAGCGGGCGCGCTCGAGCGGCGGGGCGTCCGTCCACGGCACCCCGAACGGCATCCCCCCGGGCTCGTGGACGCCCTCCGCCGCGCGGTCGGCGAGCGCGTCGAGGTCGTCCAGGGTGGGCAGCCGTAGCTCCAGCCGGGGGGTCGTCACCTTGAGTGCGAAGAGCGGCCAGTGTCGCATGCGCCGATCGTGGCAAGACCGGGTGCCTCGCCGCACCCCGATTTCCGGGAACGGTCCTGGCTCTGATGCGGCTCTGATGTGCGCCTCCTACCGTCGGCGGGTGCCGGTGGCACACCGGCACCCGCGCCGCGGCCGACGGCGTCGTCGCCGCGGTCCGGCGCCCGCGAGACGAAGGAGCTGGACGTGCACGATCCCGCCGTACCCACCGCGCCCGCCGCATCTCCCCTGCCCGCCGCGCCCGCCGAGGCCGACGCCGTGGCGTTTCCGCAGGTGCTCCTGGACGCGCTGCGGAGCGCGCCCGGCAGCCCGGCCTTCGAACAGGGGGACAGGACCGTCTCCAGGGGCGAGCTGCTGGGCCTGATCGGGCACCTGGCCGTGGCGATGCGGGAAGCCGGTCTCGGGCCCGGCCGGGGCGTCGCCGTACGGACGGGGGTCACGCCGGAGGCGTTCGCCGCCCAGATCGCCGCGCACGTGCTGGGCTGCCGCATCGTGAGCGTGAAGCCCGGATACACGCCCCGTCAGCTCGCGCACGTCCTCGGGACGGGCGTCGACGCGGTGGTCGTCGACCCGGCGACCGCGACCCCGGAGGTGCTCGACGCCGCCGGGCCGGCGACGGTGCTGTCACTCGGTCCCGTCGAGGGCGTGCCCGCCGCCGTCGACATCCTCACCGCGGCCGGAACGGGCGGCGGTCCGATACCCGAGGTCACGGCGCGGCCGGACGACGTGGCCCTGCTGACCTTCACCAGCGGCAGCACCGGAGAGCCGAAGGGCTGCGTGCTCACCTACCGCGCTCTCGCCGCGCACTGGTCCTGGCCGCGCGTCTGGTCGTCGGTCGAGCCCGGCTTCACCGACCGGTTCGGGCGGCACCTGCTGTTCGGCACCCTGGCCAGCCTGGTGATGCTGGAGTTCCTGGGGCCGTGCCTGCTCGGCGGCGGCACCGTGGTCATCCCGGAGGACGACGGCCGGCCGCTGTTCCCGTACGCGGTCGAGCGCCACCGCATCACCAGCGCCATCGTGACCGCGCCCCGGCTGTGCCAGATGCTCGACCTGCTCCGCGAGGAGCGGGTCGACGTCGGCAGCCTGCGCATGCTGATGGTCTCCGGGTCGCCCATCAGCCCCCACCGGATGCGTGAGGCGGCGGACCGGCTCGGCCCCGTCGTCTACCAGGCGTACGGCGCCACCGAGGCCGGGATGATCACCATCCTCAACCCCGGCGACCTCACCCGCGCGCCGGCCTCCGTCGGCCGCCCCCACCCCAGCGTCGAGATCAGCGTGCGCGACGAGGAGGGCCGCCCGGTCGGGACGGGACGCACCGGTGAGGTCCACGTGCGCAGCCCCTTCCTGATGACGGGCTACTGGGGACAGCCGGAGGAGACCCGCGACGTGCTGCGGGACGGCTGGCTGCGCACCCGCGACCTCGGCCGCCTGGACGACGCGGGCCTGCTCTACCTGGCCGGCCGGACCAGGGACGTCGTCATGGTCAACGCGATCGTCGTCTACGCCGGTCCCATCGAGCGGGTGCTGGCCGGGCACCCGGACGTGGCCGAGGCGTACGTGACCGGCGCGCCGGACGAGCGGACGGGGGAGGCCGTCCACGCGTTCGTCGTCCCCGTGCCCGGCCGCACGCCGGACTCCGCGGCCCTGGCCGACCTGGTCCGCGCCGAGCTCGGCGCGGACAGCGTGCCCCGGACGATCACGACGGTGCCCGGAGTGCCGGTCGCGGCGAGCGGCAAACCAGACAAGCGCGCCCTGCTGGAACGGCACCCGCCGTCCGCGCTCTGAGAGTTTTCTGAGAATCACCCGCCAACACTGGTGAAACTTCAACCACCCCAGCGAGGGAGGCGGCAGTGCCGGAAAAGATCCTTGACTACCTGGTGATCGGCGCCGGACCGGCGGGCCTGCAGATGGGCCACTTCCTGCACCGGGCGGGGCGGAGCTACCGGATCCTGGAGGCGACGCCCGCGCCGGGCGCGTTCTTCCGGACCTTTCCCCGCCACCGGACGCTCATCTCCATCAACAAGAAGTACACCGGTTGGGAGGACCCGGAGCTCAACCTCCGGATGGACTGGAACTCGCTGCTGTCCGACGACCCCCGGCTCCTGTTCACCCAGTACAGCGACCGCTACTTCCCCGACGCCGACGACATGGTCCGCTACCTGGAGGACTTCGCCGCCGCCCAGGAGCCGAACATCACGTACGACGCGCGGGTCGCCGAGGTCGCGCGCCCCGACGCCGGCGGCCCGTTCAGGGTGACCGACGAGCGCGGCCGGACGTTCACGGCCCGGCGGGTGATCGTCGCGACGGGGGTCACGCAGCCCAACGTCCCGCCGATCCCCGGCATCGAGACCGCCGAGCAGTACGGCGCCGTCTCCGTCGACCCCGCCGACTTCACGAACAAGCGGGTGCTGATCATCGGCAAGGCCAACTCGGCCTTCGAGACCGCCGACAACCTCATCGAGACCGCCGCGGTCATCCACGTGGCCGGGCCGCAATCGGTCAAGCTGGCCTGGAAGACCCACTTCGTCGGGCACCTGCGCGCGTACAACAACAACTTCCTCGACACCTACCAGCTCAAGTTGCAGAACGCCGTGCTGGACGGCGACATCCGGCGCATCGAGCGCCGGGCCGACGGCTCCTACCTGGTGACCGTGGCCTTCGTCCGGGCCGACGAGATCACCAAGGACATCCCGTACGACCGGGTGATCGTCTGCACCGGATTCCGGTTCGACGCCTCGATCTTCGCGCCCGAATGCCGTCCCGAGCTGGCGATCAAGGACAGGTTCCCGGCGCTGACCCCGGCGTACGAGTCGGTCAACGTGCCCGATCTCCACTTCGCCGGGACCATCACCCAGTCGCGCGACTTCAAGCGGGGGACCAGCGGGTTCATCCACGGGTTCCGGTACGGCGTACGCGCCCTGCACCGAGCCCTGGAGGCGCGGTACCACGGCGTCGAGTGGCCGGGCCGCGAGCTGTCCGGCGACCCCGGCGCGCTCGCGGCGGCCGTGCTCGAACGGGTCAACCGCAGCTCGGCGCTGTGGCAGCAGTTCGGGGTGCTGGCCGACGTCATCGTCCCCGACGGCCGCGGCGGCGCGCGTTATCTGGAGGAGGTGCCGCTCGACCTGCAGGGCCCGCCGGTCGGCGACCAGGGCCACTTCGCCGTGACGCTGGAGTACGGCCCCGGCCACGACCAGGTCGACCCCTTCGACATCTCGGTGGGGCGGATCACCCAGAGCGACGCGGAGCGCGCGCACGAGGGCCACTACCTCCACCCCGTCGTGCGCCTCTTCCGGAACGGCGTGGTGGAGGCCGTCCACCACGTCACCGAGAACCTGGAGAACGACTGGACGTCCGAGCAGGTGCATCTCAACCCACTGCGGGACTTCTTCCAGCACCACAGCCTTCCGGTCTCGGTGTGACGACCGTGCTGCCGACCATCGGGGAGTACGAGGCGGCGGCCCGCGACCGCCTCGCCCCCGCCCACTACGACTACTTCGCGGGCGGGGCCGGCGAGGAGATCACCCTGAGGGCCAACGAGACGGCGTTCGCCCGGCTCGCGCTGCTGCCGCGCGTGCTGCGCGGCGCGGGGAGCCCCCGGACCGGGATCACCCTGCTCGGCAGCTCCCTGGCGATGCCCGTGCTGGTGGCGCCGACGGCGTTCCACCGGCTGGCCGACCCCGAGGGCGAGCGGGCCACGGCCCGCGCGGCGGCCACCGCGGGCACCGTCATGATCGTGAGCATGGCCTCGACCATGGCCGTCGAGGACGTCGCGTCCGCCGCGTCGGGCGTCACCCTGTGGTTCCAGCTCTACCTGCAGCCGGACATGGACTTCACCGAGGCCATCGTCCGGCGGGCCGAGGCGGCCGGCTGCGCGGCGCTGGTCGTCACCGTCGACTCCCCCGCCCGGGGGCGGCGGGACCGGGACGCCCGCAACGGCTTCGACGACCTGCCCGACGGCATGTGCTGCGAGAACCTGCGCGACGGCGACCGGGTGCGGCCCATCGTCATGTCGCCGGAGGTCGGCTGGGAGCACGTCGACCGGCTGCGGCGGATGACGCGGCTGCCGATCGTGCTCAAGGGCGTCACCCATCCCGCCGACGCGTGCCTCGCCCTGGACCACGGCGTGTCGGCGTTGTACGTGTCGAACCACGGCGGACGGCAGCTCGACACCGTCCCGGCGGCCGTCGACCTGCTGCCGGCGATCACCGCCGCCGTCGGCGGCGCCGTACCCGTGCTGGTGGACGGCGGGATCCGGCGCGGCACCGACGTGGTGAAGGCGCTGGCGCTGGGCGCGTCCGCCGTCGCGGTGGGCCGTCCGGTGATCTGGGGCCTCGCGGCGGACGGCGAGCGCGGCGCGGCCCGCGTGCTCGGGCTGCTCCGCGACGAGATCGAGCACGCGCTCGCCCTGTGCGGCGTCGCCTCCGTACGGGACCTCGGGCCCGACCTGGTGCGGCCGTGCTGAGCGGGATGTGGGCGACGGCGGGATGGGTGGCCGCGGCCCTCGTCGTGGTCAGCCTGCCCCGGTGGCTCCCCGGGCGGGTCGTCGCGCTGCGCGGGTGGGTCTTCACCCGGATCAACGGCGACGAGAGCATCCCGGTCCCCGGAGATCTCGTCGGCGTCGATCGGTTCAGGGAGGTCTACTCCCACCCGGCGGCCTCCGGCCGCAGCAGGGGCGCCGCCCTGTCGGACCTGTTCTGGTACTGGCTGTCGCCGGGACCCGAGATGCACCAGGAGCACCTGGAGGAGGGAGAGCGCTACGACGCCGTCGCCCTGGCCACCCGCCGGATCCTGTCCGTGCCGCGGGCCCGGGCGGAGGAGCTCACCCGCCGCTGCGTGACTCGTGCGCTGCGAGACGGGCAGGGACGGGAGAGACGCGGCGTGGTCCGGCTGCGTGACCTGACGATGCCGGCGTGGGCCGAGTTCTCCTACGAGCTCGTCTTCGGCGAGGAGTGCCCGCCGTACGCCCGCGACCTGATCGTCGGCAACGCGGACGACGTCGTGACCTCCCTGAAGTGCTGCGGCCTGCGGCACATGGACCGGCGCGACCGGCTGACCGCGTATCTCGTCGAGTCGCTGCCCAGGCTGCGGGACGACGTGAGGCGGGAACTCCCACCCGGCCTGACGGACCGGGAGCGGGCGCTCTACCTCCAGGGCGCCTTCTTCAACACCGCCGTGGTGCAGATGTCGGAGGCCACGGCACACGTGCTGATGGCCCTCGCGCAGCATCCGGAGGTCCAGGACAGGGCGCGTGGCGGTGACGACCGCTACCTCGACCAGGTGATCTCGGAGACGCTGCGGCTCTACCCGCTCTTCGGCATCGCGCACCGCATAACCACCGGTGAGATCCCCCTCGGGGAGGGGGCGGCGATACCGGCCGGCTCGGTGCTGTGCTTCGACTACCCCTCCTTCCACCGCGCCGGGTTCCCCGACCCGGAGCGTTTCGATCCCGGGCGCTTCGCCCCCGGGCACACCCCGGTCCGGGAGCTCAACCACATCCCGTTCGGCATGCCGGCGAACCGTCCCTGCCCGGCCTGGCGGCTCGCCCCCCTGATGATGCGGGTCGCGGTGCGGGAGATCCTCGGGGCGTACCGGCTCGACTCCACCGCCGCCCACACCCGGTCCCTGCCCAACCGGGGACCCTGCCTGCTCACCCCCCTGGGGGCCCCGCGCGGGCCCGGACACCGCATGACGCTGCTGTTCATGCGGTTCAGGGACGACTGGGAGAACCTCTGGCGCAGCCTCGTGCAGCTCGTCCTCGGCACGTACATGGTCTGGGACGCGCGCAGGCTGCGACTGTGCGAGCGCCACTTCGCCGATCTCTCCGGCGACGCCATCCGTTCATGAGCTGAGGAGCGTGTCATGCTCGTTCCGGCCCTTCCCCTGGCGGCCGCACCCGCCACCGACCCCAACCTCGCACTCGCTCTCAAGGTGCTGCCGGCCCTGGCCGTCATCCTGCTGGCCGCGGCGGTGTGCGGCCGGCTGGCCACCATGGTCATGCAGCCGCGCGTCGTCGGCGAGATGGTCGCCGGCGTCCTGCTCGGGCCGACGCTGTTCGGCGCGCTGTTCCCCGACGCCCAGGCGGCGTTGTTCTCCGCCGACGTCAGGCCGATCCTGTACGTGCTCAGCACCATCGGCCTGACGTTGTACATGTTCCTCGTCGGAGCCGGGATCGACCACGACGCCCGGGCGCCGGGCGAGCTGCGCAAGGCGAGCGTGCTCGCGGCGTCGGGAATCGGCTCCCCGATGGTCCTCGGCCTCGGCGCCGGGCTCCTCCTGTGGGACCGGCTCTCCCGCCCCGACGTCGGCCGGTGGGAGTTCGCCCTGTTCCTCGGGGGAGCGCTGTCGCTCACCGCGTTCCCCATGCTCGCGCGGATCCTGTACGAGCGCGGGCTGCAGAACACGCGTGTCGGCCGTCTCACCCTGCTGGCCGCCTCCATCGACGACGCCGTGGCGTGGTGCCTGCTCGCGGCTCTGTCGGCGGTGCATCTGGGCGGCGGCCCGTCCGACACGCTGCGCACGATCGGCCTGACGGCGGTGTTCGCGGCGGTGATGCTCCTGGTGGTCGCCCGGCTGCTGCGCCCCCTGGGCCGCCAGGTCGCCCGCACCGGGCGGTTCGGCGCCGGCGCCGTCTACGTGGTCGTCCTGGTGCCCCTCACCGCCGGGTACATCACCGACGCGATCGGCGTCTACTCGGTGTTCGGCGGCTTCATCGCCGGGCTGGCCATGCCGCGCGAGCCGGCGTTCCGCGCCGCCCTGCACGGCCGGATGATGGACGTCGTCTCGACCCTGCTGCTCCCCGTCTTCTTCGCGTTCTCGGGGCTGAACACCCATCTCGCAGGCATCGCCGGAGGCTCCGCGCTCCTGGCGTTCGCGCTGATCCTGGCCGCGGCCTTCTGCGGGAAGTACTTCGGCTGCTCCCTCGCGACGAGAGGGCTGGGCTTCGGCTGGCGCGAGTCCTGGGCCGTGGGCTCGATGATGAACGCCCGCGGGCTGATGATCCTCATCTTCATCAACATCGGCCTGGCCCAGGGCATGATCACGCAGGAGCTCTTCGCGATGCTCGTCCTCGTGGCCGTGCTCACCACGGCGAGCGCCCTGCCGCTGTACAAACTGGCGCTGCCGGAACGCATCGAGCGGGCGGAGGCGGCGGACGCGGAGAGCCTGGCCGGGCGCGAACGGGCGGCCGCCTGAGAAAACGGTTTCAGCTACTTTCACGTTCCGCTCGGGAGGCGGCCAGGGAAAATCCGGAGAAAACGCAGAACGGCGGGGGCGGGAGCCGGAGCGACGTCCCAAAGTCTGGATATTTCGCGATATTGGTGCCACGGTATTCCAGTGGCACGGATATCGGGGACATCCGAACCGCGCTCCCGTCGCCTGCTGCTCGTGGAGGACGACCGCGAGCTGGGAGACATGCTGGCCGACGTGTTCCGTGACCAGGGATACACGGTCGACCTGGCACTGGAGGGGCAGCGGGGCCTGCATCTGGGACTGAGCCGCGGCTACGACGTGATGATCATCGATCGCGGGCTCCCCGTGGTCGACGGGCTCGATCTGCTGAGACGGCTGCGCCGCCGGGCGGTCACCGTGCCGGTGCTGATGCTCACCGGCTTCGGCGCCGTCGCCGACCGGGTGACCGGGCTCGACGCCGGCGCCGAGGACTACCTGGTCAAGCCGTTCGAGATCGACGAACTGCTGGCCAGGGTCCGCGCCCTGCACCGCAGGAACCTCGACCAGGCCACGCTGCTGCCGCTCGGCGCCGGCTGGCTCGACTCCGGGTCCTGCACCGTACGGCTGCCGTCCGGCGAACAGGTGACGCTGTCCGGCCGGGAGTACTGGCTGCTCCACGCGCTGGCGGCCCGCCCCCGGCAGGTGCACACGCGCTCCTCGCTGCGGCAGCGGGTCTTCGACGGCGCCAGCACCGAGTCGATCGTCGACACCTACGTCTACTACCTGCGCAACAAGCTGGGCCCAGGCGTCGTACGCACCGTGCGCGGCGTCGGATACCGCCTGGGCGAGCTGTGACGCCCCGGCGGCCCTTCGACCCGGAGCGGCGCCTGCTGATCCGGGCCCGCCGCCGGATCACCCTGCAGATCGCGGGCGTCTTCTGCCTGGTGACGGCGGTGATGGGCGCGGTGGTCTACTGGGCGGTGGCGCACGGGCAGGACGTCGGCGCCCGTCGGGACCTCGCCGTCGCGGCGCAGGTGGCCCCGCTCGCCCAGCCCCCGCCCTGCGTCTGGCTGTTCGAACTGCGCGGCGGCACCATGCGGAGCTCCCCCGGGGCGCCGTCGATCCTGCCGATCCGCGCGACGCTGGACGCGGTCGCCGCCGACGGGAGGACGCGGACCGGCCTCGTGCGCCTCGCCGGGCGTGACCTGCTGGTCCACACCCAGCTCCGCGGCGACGTGCCGGTGCAGGCGGTGCAGGACCTGCGTTACCAGACCGCCGAGCGGCAGCGGCTGCTGCGGGTCCTCGGCGCCGCCGAGGTCGCGTCCCTGCTGGCGGCGCTGCTGATCGGCCAGGTGCTCGCCCGCCGGGCGATCGCGCCGCTGGGCGACGCCCTCGACCGGCAGCGCCGGTTCACCGCCGACGTCAGCCACGAGCTGCGCAGTCCGCTGGCCCGCCTGCACGTCCGCGCCCAGCTCGCCGCGCGGCGCCTGGGCCGGGAACCCGATCCCGGCCTCGTCGCGGGCGACCTGGACCGGCTGGTCACGGGTATCGGTCAGCTCGGCGAGGTGATCGAGGACCTGCTGCTGTCGAGCCAGCTCAGGCAGCACCGGCCGTCCGGGCCGGTCGATCTGGCCGCGCTGGCCGAGGAGTCGGCCGGGGCCGAGGCGGCCCGCGCCGGGCAGCGCGGGGTGACGATCGACGTGCGGCGGGGGCCGGGCGACCACGTTGTGCGCGGAGCGCAGTCCGCGCTCCGCCGGGTGATCTCCGCGCTCCTGGACAACGCGCTCCGGCACACCTCCACGGGCGGGCACATCTGGGTGACGATCTGCTCGGGGCCCGATCTGGTCCAGCTCAGCGTTCGGGACGACGGGGTGGGCCTGGATCCGCGCGACGGCGAGCGGTTGTTCGCCCGGCACACCGGCGCGCCCCACAGCGGAGGTCTCGGCATCGGCCTGGCTCTCGTGAGCGAGGTGGTGGACGCGCACGGCGGCACGATGAAGGTGGACGGGCTGCCGGGAGCCGGGGCCACCTTCACCATCAGCCTGCCCCGTACGGCGGCGGAACCGGTGCCGCGCGAGCCCCGGCTCCTGCTGCCGCAACAGGCGCGGAGCGCGACCTCCCTGCCCGCCGGGGACGGCCCCGCGGGCCGGTGACTCACTGGCCGCGGCGCAGCTTCCGGAGGAACGTCCAGAAGCCGGAACGGGAGGACGGCCGCCATCCGCCGGCGTTCGTCTCCTCCGGCGGCGGCTCCTGGGCGGCGGTCGCCGGACCGGGACGGGACACGGGCACGGCGTTGGGGTTGACCTCGAACCGCACGGGCAGGGAGCGCAGCGCGCGGATGAACGGGGAGGGCCGCCAGGGCAGCTGGTGGGGCGGGATCGCCGGCGTGAGCACCGAGAACCGGTCGAGCAGCCGGCGTACGGCGATCGTGCACATCTGGGTGGCGAGCCGCTGGCTTGGGCACCTGTGCGGGCCGGCGCCCCAGGCGAGATGGGCCCGGGTGCTGCGTACGGTGTTCCGGTTCAGGGCGGAGGCGAACAGGGGATCGGCGTGCGCGCCCGAGATGGACAGCATGACCGGGTCTCCGGCGGCGATCGTGAACCGCCCGAGCTTCACGCTCGCCCTGGCGTAGCGGAAGGTCAGGTTGGCCAGCGCGGGGTTGAGCAGGGCGACGCGGTTGACCAGCTCCTCGATCTGTCCCGACGACACCGACGTCCGCAGGTCCGGGTTGCCGACGGCCTCGAGGAGGACGTTGCAGATCAGGCTGCCGGTGAAGTCGAGGAAGCCGGACAGCATGAACAGCTCGCGAGCCACCTCCTCGGGGGTGAGCGCGGGATTGGCCGCGAACATGGCGGAGGGCAGGTCGTGGCCGGGCTGGTGGCGTTTGAGCGTCGCCAGTTCCAGGAGGGCGGCGTTCAGGCGCTGGTAGGCGCCGGCGGCGTCGGGACCGTCCAGCAGGCGCCACTGATCCATGATCATTTCTTCGCCGCGTTCGAGGGTGACGCCGAGGAGGTGGTTGGCGACCATGAGGGGCAGCGGCCGCCCGTACTGGGCCGCCAGGTCCGCCCAACCGGTGGGCGTGCCCTCCGTCATGACTTCGATGAGGTCGTCGCAGTACCTCGTCATGGCGCGTTCCAACTTTTGGGTGTGCTCTCCGCCGGGGTCCTGGAACTCCCGCAGGCCCGCGATCCACGCGCCCCGGAGGCCGCGGTGCCGGTCTCCGTCGTGGAAGCCCGAGTTGTCGGCCGACAGGAGGGGGACCAGCGGCCAGTCGGCGGGAATCCGGCCCTCGGCGAACGCCCGCCAGTTGCCGACGTGCTTACTCCAGAGCTCGTCCGGGTTCTGCATGATGTATCGCACTTCGTCGTACCCGAAGGCGAACCACACCGGCACACCGTGCAGCTCGATCGGGGCGACCGGGCCGTACGCGGCGCGCAGACGTTCGTGCACGCGTGCCGGGTTCGTTTCGTACTCCCTGGTCAGCAGGGATTCGAGGGGCAGTGAAGACAGGTCTTCCGCGGTCGGCGCCGGCCATATGTCGGGAGTCAAGGAATCGCCCGCCTTTCCAGTCGCCCGGACGGCGCCGATCGCGCGACGCCCGGGTATGGGCGGCGATCTTAGAGCGCCCGGCTCCGTCTGTCAGCGGCCCGGAGGCCCCACGCGCGGCACTGTTCCTATGTCGTGATCGAGCCTGACCGGCGTACGGAGAGCGACGGCGGGCCACGGGTGAACGCCCGGAGTTCGACTGAGTGGCCGCTCTTCGCCGGATTACGGGCAATGTGACGCACTTGTTCCCGATTCGTGACATGTGACCAGAATGAGGCGATAGTTCGTCTTCACTTCAGTCTCTTCACGCACTTCGTTCACTCGCGAAATCCACTGTGACCGCTCGAAGACCACGCCGTTTCTTTATCGGCGTCTTATCGAACGTGATGGAAGGACTGCACCAGATGCAGCCAGTGGCAGCGAGAAAGCTGCTGGGAGGCGTGCGGCGGCGAGGGCGTCTCGCCGTGGCCGCCGTGATCGCCACGGTCGCGACGCTGCTCGCCGGCGCCGTCGTGACCACGGCGCACGCCGACCCCGACCCCGCGAAAGCGGGCAGCGGACGTCCCAGCCCGGCGCCGACCGGTTCCCCCACCCCGCCGACGCTCAGCCCCGCCGGTGGTTCGTACCTCGAAGGCCTGGTCAAGGTCGCGGCGGTCCCGGCCGCGGCCGGTGACAGCGTGACCGGACTCGCCGTCGACGGCGACGCCCTGAACGCCACCCGTACGGTGGGCGTGTCCCGGCTCCGTTTCGACGTCGGCTCGAACTCGACGGAGGCGCGGTACCACAACTACGTGCTCGTCAACGGCGCGTACCGGACCGACATCGGCGATCTCGTGAACGAGCGGGCGACCATCGAGATCCCGAACGAACACCTCGTCAAGGGCGAGAACACCATCGAGATCTTCGCCGGGACCGTCCAGAGCTCGTGCGGCGTCAACTACGACGACTTCGTCCTGTCCGACGTGGGCCTCGAACTGCTCGGCGAGGTCGCGGACGGGGAGGACAACCCGTACACCCTGTCCTTCGGCGACGGCAACTGCGGCTCGAACACCGCGCTGCTCAAGCAGGCCGCGCTGAAGTTCTTCGTCAAGGGCGACCCGCAGGGGACGACCGGTCTGGCGGCGGACCTGGACACCACGACCCTGGCCAACGGCGAGCACGCGATCACCGCCACGACCGCGTCCGGGGCCACCGTCAAGAACGCCGTGACCGTGAACAACGCCCCGGCCGGGGCGCCCCGGCTGCTGCCCACGGACGGCACGCTGGTGTCGGGCACCACGCCGGTGTCCGCGACCGTGCCCGCCGCGGGCGCGGGCGGCGTCTCGTCCCTCACCGTCGACGGCGCCGAACCCGCCGCCAAGGCCACGCTGGGCAACGGCGCGGCGATGTTCGGCTTCGACGTGGGCGCGGACGGGATCGAGGACAAGTACGACGACTTCCTGCTCGTCAACGGCAAGCGCGTCGACCTGGGCGGTTCCTGGGCCGGCCGGCGCGTCACCGTCGCGGTCCCGGCCCGGTTCCTGGTGCCCGGAGACAACACGATCAAGGTCGTGACCGGCGACTGGAAGGCGTCCTGCGGCGTCGACCGCGACGACTTCGCCATCGCGAACCTCGACCTCGCCCTCGACGGCGCCACCGTGAAGGGTCACGACATCGAGCCGTCCTACGACATGGGCGACGGCACCTGCGGCAGCGGCCAGAGCGCCCTCCGGGAGGTCGAACTGCACTACACGATCGACGCGCCGGGTGTGCACGTCGTCCAGACGCTCGGCTCGGGAGAGGCGAAGCTCAGCTTCACCGTCGGCACCAACTCGATCGAGGCGCGCTACCAGAACTACGTGCTCGTCAACGGGCAGAAGGTCGTGCTCGACGGCGACTTCGTGAGCCGGCGTGTCGACTTCACCTTCCCCAACGAGTACCTCGTGCCCGGCTGGAACACGATCGACTTCGTGGCCGGCACCTTTCCGACGTCGTGCGGCGCCAACCGCGACGACTTCGCGATCTCGAACATCGCCCTCACCCCGGCGCGGGGCACGGCGAGCGGCCAGTTGCTCAAGAGCTCCTACAGCATGGGCGACGGCAACTGCGGCGACAACGTGAACCTGCTGACCGAGATCGACCTCGAGTTCCTCGTGGAAGCGCCCGCCGCCGGTCTGCGCGCGGACCTCGACACCACCGCGATCAAGGACGGCAGGCACGCGCTCGCCGCGATCTCGACCACGGGCGAGAAGGCCACCCGCACACTGGTCACCGACAACACGGCGCCCGAGGTCGCGACGAGCGTTCCCGCCGCGGGCAAGAAGATCACCGCCTCCGTCGTGCTGGACGTCACGCTGGAGGACGCCTCCGGTGTGGTGTCCGGGCCGGATGTCACGCTCGACGGCCGGCCGATCGCGCTGGGCACCCGGGTGGGCCCCGGTCTGCCGCCCGGCAGGCACACCCTCGCCGTGACCGGCGCCGACTCGCTCGGCAACACCGCCACCCGTGAGATCGCGTTCGAGTCCGCGGGCATCCCGGACGTGCCCGCCGAGCTCACCCCGGCGTCCGGGACCGCCGACGTGCCGGGCACCGTCACGCTCTCGGCGAAGGTGGCCGAGCCCGGCGGCGGCCGGGTCAGGGCGACGTTCTCCGAAGCCGACATCCTGACCCCGAACCAGGCCTACCAGGGCGTCGCCGACGCCGTCCCGACAACCTTGCAGGTGCCGGGTGAGAAGAAGGTCAAGGCCGCGGGCCTGGAGCCCGCCGACGGCGCCACGCTCGACGCGCCCGCCGGACGGAACCTCACCTACCAGCGGTACGACATCCAGGTGAAGGGCCACGTGGACACCCCGGTCCTGCGCTGGGAGGGCGTCATCGACCCCGAGCGCCTGGTGTCGCTGCGGGCCTGGAACACCGGGACCCGGGCGTGGGATCTGCTGACGAGCGCACGCGGCGCCGCCGAGGGCCGGACCACGCTCAGCGCCGTCGTCGGCGACGAGTACGTCGACGGCCAGCAGGTCCACGTGATGGTGACGGGTGAGGATCCGTTCACCGACGACATCGACCCGGGCGACCCGAACGGCTTCGCCGACCCCTCCACGTACGACTTCTCGATCGTCCACTTCACCGACACGCAGTACCTGTCGGAGGGCGCGGTGGAGCAGGAGACCGCCGAGGAACGCGCGGTGTGGGAGTCCGCGTACGCCGGGATCGTCAACTGGATCAAGGGCAACAGGGACCAGCGGAAGATCTCCTACGTCGCGCACACCGGCGACATCATCGAGAACAACATCCGCAAGCCCGCCGACGAGGCCACGCAGCGGCAGGTCACCGGCGAGCTGGAGGTGTCGTCCAAGCAGCAGAAGGTGCTGGACGACGCGGGCATCCCCAACGGCGTGATCGCCGGCAACCACGACAACCAGTCGGGCACCGAGAACGGGCCGGAGGCGATCTACAACAAGTACTACGGCCCCGGCCGCTACCAGACGGCGGCGCAGGGCTGGCAGCACGCGGAGTACGGCGGGCCGTGGAAGGAGGGCGACAACCAGAACCACTACGACCTGTTCTCCGCGGGCGGGCTGGACTTCGTCGTGGTCGGCCTGTCGTACGGCGTCACGCGGGAGGAGGCCGAGTGGGCCGACTCCGTCTTCAAGCGGTTCCCCGGCCGCAACGGCATCCTGCTCTCGCACGACTACCTCGTGCCGAGCACCAACCCCGACGGACGCGGCGCGGGATTCTCGGCGCCCGACGGCTCGATGCTCTACAAGACCGTGGTCGAGAAGAACCCGAACGTCTTCCTCATCCTCGCCGGGCACGAGCACGGCGTGGGGACGAACGTGAAGCCGAAGGTGGGCCAGGTCGGCAACGGCGTCGTCGAGCTGCTGGCCGACTACCAGTTCTACACGGTCTCGGCCGACCGCCTCGGGCTCACGCAGGTCGGCGGGTACAACCCGGACGACCAGCTCCAGTTCGGCGCGAGCTTCTTCCGGCTGCTGCAGTTCGACGTAAAGCGGGCGGAGCTGACCGTGGACACCTACTCGCCGCTGCTGAACGACTTCGGCGCGGGCGAGTTCGACCCGCTGCGCCGTTACGACGGGCGCGAGGACAACATGGTGCTCCCGGTCGACCTCACCACCCGTACGACGAGCTTCACCACCGACTCGCTGGCGATCTACAAGCCCACCCGGGTCATCGGCACGAGCACGGTCGCGTCGGGTCAGGTCGCCTCGGTGACCTGGGACCGCCTCAAGGGCGACACGGCGTACGCCTGGTTCGTCACCGCACGCTCCACCGGCGGCGGCGTGACCGCCTCCGAGCCGAGCGTCCTCGTCACGAAGGACGAGCACGGCCGCCCCGGTAAGTGGGGACCGGACTCGCCCCTCTACCACTGGTTCCAGCACGAGAAGAGCTGAGTAATCCGTGACCGCCGCCCCGGGCACCGCCTCACGGCGGAGCGCCCGGGGCGGCCTTTCCCCCTTCAACCGCTCGAATCCTGGAGAACGAGACATGTCCCGCAGGCGCCGGCTCTCCGCCGCCGTCCTCGCTTTCGCCTTTTTCCTCGGCGGCCTGCTCGGCGGCCTGATGGTGTCCGCCGCCCCGGCGTCGGCGCACGACGTGACCACGAAGGCGCACGCCACGGTGACCGGAACGGGCGCGGACGTCAGAGTCGTGCTCGACCTGGAGTACGACCTCCTCATGAAGTCGGCCTGGCTGTACGCCGAGGCGTACGACGCGAAGGAACGGGCCGAGCAACTCCGCCAGCTCAGGAAGAACCACGCCGCGGTGGCCGACTACGTCACGCGCCGATTCGCCGTGGCGTACGGCGACGCGCCGTGCACACCCACCTCCGTGGGCGACGCGGACGTGCGCGACCGCGACGGGGTGGCCTTCGCGGTGGTGACCCTCGCCTACCGCTGCGCGGGTGACGGCGGGGGCGGGCACACCGTCTCCAGCGCGCTCTTCCCCGACGCCGAGACCTTCGTGCACAGCACGCAGACGATCGTCCGGTACACGCTCGACGGCACGACCGGCTCCGCGGTGCTGACCGCGGGGAATCCGACGCTGCGCGTCGGCGAGCACCGGGCCTCGCACCAGGCCGGGGAGTTCTTCCTGCTCGGCGCCGAGCATCTGCTGTCCGGCCTCGACCACGTCTTCTTCCTGTTCGCCCTGATCATCGGCGCCCGCCGCCCGCGCGACGTCGTCGTCGCGGCCTCCGCCTTCACGGCCGCCCACAGCATCACGTTCCTCATGGCGGCGCTCGGGATCGTGGACGTGCCCGCGGAGATCGTCGAGCCGGTCATCGCGGTGTCGATCATCGTCGTGGCCGTCGCCAACCTCCTGGGCCGCGACGAGGACAGACTGGGCGGATGGCGGCTGCCGATCGTCTTCGCCTTCGGCCTGGTGCACGGACTGGGCTTCGCGAGCGCGCTGGACATCGAGGAGAAGGGATCGTGGGGGCTGCTCCTGTCGCTGCTCTGCTTCAACGCCGGGATCGAGGCGACCCAGCTCCTGATCATCGCCGTGCTCTTCCCGGTGCTGGCGCTGCTGCGCCGCACCTCCGCCGCTCGCTGGGTGACGGCCGCCATGTCGGTCCCCATCGTGGCGGTGAGCCTCTACTGGTGCGTCGACCGGATCGCGCCGCAGCTCTGAACGAGCCTCGCAGGTGCGAGACATAGGCGACCAATAAGGTCGATATTGCAACCCTACCGAGGCTTCGTGATCCGCAACTGCGGCGTAGGGTGTCGTCTGTGACGATGTTCCGGATCAGCGAAGCCGCCGCGGTGCTCGGCGTGAGCGCCGACACCGTACGGCGTCTCGTCGACGGCGGCCGGCTGCCCGCGCACCGCGACGAGCACGACCACCGCGTCATCGCCGGCACCGACCTCGCGGCGTTCGCGAGGGCGCAGACCGAGGAGGACGAGCGCACCGGGGTCTCCTCGGCGCGCAACCGCCTGCGCGGGATCGTGACCGAGGTGATCAGAGACTCCGTGATGGCCCAGGTGGAGATCGCCGCCGGGCCGTTCCGGGTGGTCTCCCTGATGAGCCGGCGGGCGGCCGACGAACTCGGGCTGGAGCCGGGGGTGATGGCGGTGGCCGTCGTCAAGTCCACCAACGTCGTCGTCGAGATCCCGGACAACGCGCGCGTCGCGAGTCACTAGAAGGAGCCGGTCGTGCTCAAGCGTCTCTCCCTGGCCGCCGTCCTCGCCTCGGTGTCCTGCCTGGCGGCGTGCGGCTCCTCCACCGGCCCGGCGGCCCCCGCTGCGTCAGGGGAAGGCAGGTCGCTCACCGTGTTCGCCGCGGCGTCCCTGACCGGGACGTTCACCGAGCTGGGCAGGCGGTTCGAGAGCGCGCACGCCGGCACGAAGGTCACCTTCAACTTCGGCTCCAGCGCGACGCTGGCCCAGCAGATCACCCAGGGCGCCCCGGCCGACGTCTTCGCCGCCGCCAGCCCGGCCACCATGAAGACGGTCACCGACGCGGGGCCGACCGCCTCCGCGCCTGCGGTGTTCGCCAGGAACACGCTCCAGATCGCGGTCCCCGCGGGTAACCCGGCGAAGGTCGAGTCGCTCAAGGACCTGACCGACCCGAAGGTCAAGGTCGCCCTGTGCGCCGAGCAGGTGCCCTGCGGCGCCGCGGCGGTCAGGGCGCTGGACGCGGCCGGCCTCAAGGTCACCCCCGTCACCCTGGAGCAGGACGTCAAGGCGACGCTCACCAAGGTCGAGCTCGGCGAGGTCGACGCGGCGCTCGTCTACCGCACCGACGTGATCGCGTCCGCCGGGAAGGTCACGGGCATCGACTTCCCCGAAGCCGCCCAGGCGGTCAACGACTATCCGATCGCGGCGCTCGGCACCGCGCCCGCGTCCGATCTGGCCAAGGGGTTCGTCGATCTCGTGCTGTCGCGGCAGGGCAGGGACGTGCTGACCAAGGCCGGTTTCCAGGCGCCGTGACCGGGCCCGTACGAGCGCGGGGGCGCATGCCGTGGGCGCTGCTCGTGCCCGCGCTCGCGGGGCTGGCCTTCCTGGTGCTGCCGCTGGCCGGGCTCCTGGTGCGCGCTCCGTGGCCGGCCCTGCCCCAGCGGCTGGCCGAACCGCGGGTGATCGAGGCCCTGCGGCTGTCCCTGGTGACCGCGACCATCGCGACCGTGATCTGCCTGCTGCTCGGCGTGCCGCTGGCCTGGCTGCTCGCCCGTACGGACCTGCCGGGCAGGCGGCTGCTGCGCGCGCTGGTCACCGTGCCGCTCGTCCTGCCGCCGGTCGTCGGCGGCGTCGCGCTGCTGCTGGTGCTCGGCAGGCGCGGCCTCGCCGGGCGCTGGCTGTACGACGCCTTCGGCGTCTCCCTGCCCTTCACCACCACGGGGGTCGTCCTCGCGGAGGCGTTCGTGGCGATGCCGTTCCTCGTCATCGCCGTGGAGGGGGCGCTGCGCGCCGCCGACCAGCGGTACGAGGAGGCCGCCGCCACCCTCGGCGCCTCACGCTGGACGGTCTTCCGCCGGGTGACCCTGCCCATGATCGCCCCCGGCGTCATGGCCGGAGCCGTCCTGTGCTGGGCCCGGGCGCTCGGCGAGTTCGGCGCGACCATCACCTTCGCCGGGAACTTCCCTGGCCGTACGCAGACCATGCCGCTGGCCGTCTATCTCGCCCTGGAGACCGATCCGGACGCCGCCATCGTGCTCAGCCTGGTGCTGCTCGCGGTCTCGGTGATCGTGCTGGCCGCGCTGCGCGACCGCTGGGTGGGATCGGCATGAGTCTGCGGGCCCACCTGGTCGTCGAACGCCCCGCCTTCCGCCTCGACGCCGAACTCGACGTGCCGGACGGTGAGGTGGTGGCCCTGCTCGGTCCCAACGGCGCGGGCAAGACCACCGCGCTGCGCGGGCTCGCCGGGCTCACGCCGCTGAGCGGCGGGCACATCGTGCTGGACGGCGCCGAGGTGCACCACCTGCCGCCGGAACACCGCCGGATCGGCGTCGTCTTCCAGGACTACCTGCTGTTCCCGCACCTGACGGCCCTGGACAACGTCGCCTTCGGGCCGCGGTGCCAGGGCGTCGGGAGGGCCGCCGCCCGCCGGATCGCCGCCGGGCTGCTGGAGCGCGTCGGCCTGGCCGACTTCGCCGGCGTCCGCCCCGGGCGCCTGTCCGGGGGCCAGGCGCAGCGGGTCGCCCTCGCCCGCGCCCTTGCCGTACGGCCCCGCCTGTTGCTGCTGGACGAGCCGCTGGCGGCGCTCGACGCGCACACCCGGCTGGAGATCCGGTCGGAGCTGCGCCGTCACCTGGCCGGTTTCGACGGCGCGACGATCCTGGTCACCCACGACCCGCTCGACGCGATGGTCCTGGCGGACCGGCTCGTGGTCGTCGAGAACGGCGCCGTCGTGCAGACCGGCGTCCCCGCCGAGATCGCCCGCCGTCCGCGTACGGACTACGTGGCCCGCCTCGTCGGCCTCAACCTCTACCGCGGCGAGGCCGACGGGACCCACGTCATCGTGGGCGACGTCCGCCTGAGCAGCGCCGAACGCCTGAAGGGCCCGGCCTTCGTCGCCTTTCCGCCGTCCGCCGTCGCCCTCTACCGGACCCGCCCCGACGGCAGCCCCCGGAACCTGTGGAAGGCCGTGATCGACGGCATCGAGCGGCACGGCGACAACGTCCGCGTCCACCTCGACGGCCCGATCCCGCTCGCCGCCGACGTCACGCCGTCCGCCGCGGCCGACCTGGACCTCGTCCCCGGCCAGGAGGTCTGGGCCGCCGTCAAGGCCACGGAGACGCACGCCTACCCGGCATGAGGCCCGGTTCAGCCGGTGGGACGGGGGACCTGGGCGAACGTGGAGACGCTCACCGTGACCGTGTCACCTCGTCACGAGTGGTCTCGTCCGAGTTCGCGTCGGTACGCGTCGAGGACGAGGCCGTGGAAGTGATGGACCGCGTGCTCCGACAACCCGGACCCGTCGGGGTCGAAGACGATCTTCCCCTGGGTGAACGCGGGGGTGCGCATCCCGCGCTGGACGCTCTCCACCAGGGCGATGTCCTCCGCCTGGAGAACCTCGTCGATGTACCGGATGCTGTCCCGCTCGGCCTCGTTCGGCTCCGCGGTCTCCAGGTAGAAGTCCCAGATCTCGCGCGTGCGGTCCGGGCCGTCGGGGATGATCTGCAGGACCATGAAGTTCCCGCGGCCGGGGTAGCGCAGCAGGCAGGTGTTGGGCCACAGCCACCAGACCGCGTGCTCGGTGACCGTCGCGTCCGACACGTCGTACGCGGAGTTCTCCGTCTTGCCGGCCTGGGCCATGTGGCTGGAGTAGATCCCGTAGGTGGTGACCTTGTAGGTGCTCATGTCCACCAGGGACACGAAGTCCTTGTGGGCCACGTGGCAGTGGTAGCACTCCAGGAAGTTGTCGACGACGTTCTTCCAGTTGGAGGCGATGTCGTAGGTGAGCCGGCGGGCGAGGGTCAGCTTGGCCACATCCGGCGCCCACGTCTCGATCTCCGCTTCGAGGTTCCCGGCCTGTTCCGCCAGAGGGGCCGCCTCGGGGTCGAGGTTGACGTAGACCATGCCGCCGAACTCGGTGATCCCGACCTGGTCCAGGCACACGGCGGAGGCGTCGAAGCCCGGCATGCCGCCGGTGTTGCGCGCCCGTCTCAGCCGGCCGGTCAGGTCGAAGTTCCAGGCGTGGTACGGGCACACGATGCTGCGCCGGACGCCGGAGCCGGACAGCAACTCGTGCGCCCGGTGTTTGCACACGTTGTAGAACGCCCGCAGCGTGCCGGCCTCGTCCCGTACGGCGACGATCGGCATGCCCGCCACCGTGCCGGTCACGTAGCTGCCGGGCTCCCGCAGCTTCTCCACGTGGCACAGCCACTGCCAGGTGCGAGCGAAGATCGCCCGCTGGTCGACGTCGAACCACTTCGGATCCGTGTACGCGTCGGCGTGCAACGACATCGACAGTGCCGGGTCAGGGTCGTACCCGGCGGAGATGTGCTCGATCGCCGGAGTCGAGTGCGGTGTCACCGTACCTCCGATGCATGACACCAGATGCACGAGGGCCTGAGCGGCTGTCCCGTGAGACGGCACAGAAAGCCTGTGTCGACCGGATCGAGATTAAGATCCTTTTCGTCGGGTTTCAAGGCTTTTGTGTGATGCGGGCGAGTGCGGCGAGGGAGAACCGGACGCCGCCGAGAAGGGGCGGACGACCCGCGGCTGCGCCGGTGCCGGCACGACGCGACGAAGGCGAGCGTCCTGGACGTTCGTCTCTGCGGTCGTGAACCTCCTCATCGGTGACTGTCCGGGAGGGCGGCTCCAGGGACGTGGTGTCTGTCCCCCGGACCGCCCCGCGCCGGCCGCCGGGTGACGGACCCGGTTCGGCTGTTAGCGCTCACACGCTTTCCCTGTCGCGGTTCCTTCTCTGTCAGACGGTGGTGGTGGCAGATCGGAGCCAATACGAGACGAAGAGGAGGCGTCAAGGACGGGCGCCGCTCGCCTGCGGGAGGGTGGCAGGCGGGTGTGCGCCTCATCAGGCGTTATCAGCGGGCGCCGCCCGTGACGGCGAGAGCGTCGCTCTGAAACTTTCTTGCGGGGCTTGACACATTTCGGAGTGGTTTCCAAACTGTGTCCCGAGGCGGCTTCCTCCTGCCCTGTGGTGGTGAGCGGTGAGGACCGCCCTTCGCGACGCCCCAGTGGTGTGCGTTCCCTGATCACGGGACGCGGCGTCGATCGCGTGGGTGAGACCCCCGTTGTCCGCTTTTCCCGTGATTCAGTCTGGAGCACTCCCTCATGGGCAGCAAAGCCTTAATTCCGTCGCGGCCTTCCAGAAGCCCGCGGGTTCTGATGGCCGCGGCCGTCGGCGTACTCGGCGTGGTCGCCGCGGTGGCGGTGTCGACCACGCCGGCGGGTGCGGCGGCGAGTACGCTCGGCGCGGCCGCCGCGCAGAGCGGGCGGTACTTCGGCACCGCCATCGCCGCGGGCCGGCTCGGCGACTCGAACTACACCACGATCGCGAACCGCGAGTTCAACATGGTGACGCCCGAGAACGAGATGAAGCCGGACGCCACCGAGCCCAACCGGGGCCAGTTCAACTTCTCCAGCGGCGACCGGGTCTACAACTGGGCCGTGCAGAACGGCAAGCGGGTGCGTGGCCACACGCTGGCCTGGTACGCCCAGCAGCCGGGCTGGATGCAGCAGTTGTCGGGCAGCAGCCTGCGGCAGGCGATGATCGACCACATCAACGGCGTGATGGCCCACTACAAGGGCAAGATCTACGCCTGGGACGTCGTCAACGAGGCGTTCGCCGACGGCAACTCCGGTGGCCGGCGTGACTCCAACCTGCAGCGCACCGGCAACGACTGGATCGAGGTGGCCTTCCGCACCGCGCGGAACGCCGACCCGGCCGCCAAGCTCTGCTACAACGACTACAACATCGAGAACTGGACCTGGGCCAAGACGCAGGGCGTCTACAACATGGTCAAGGACTTCAAGTCGCGGGGCGTGCCGATCGACTGCGTCGGCTTCCAGTCGCACTTCAACAGCGGCAGCCCGTACAACAGCAACTTCCGCACCACGCTGCAGAACTTCGCCGCGCTGGGCGTGGACGTGCAGATCACCGAGCTGGACATCCAGGGCGCCTCGCCCACGACCTACGCGGCCGTGACCAACGACTGCCTCGCCGTGCCCCGCTGCAACGGCATCACCACGTGGGGCGTGCGCGACCAGGACTCCTGGCGGTCCGGTGACACCCCGCTGCTGTTCAGCGGCAACAACAAGAAGCCCGCCTACGACGCGGTCCTCAACGCCCTGAACTCCGGTCCCACCATCTCGCCCACCCCGCCGGTCAGCCCCAGCGCGAGTCCTTCGCAGAGCCCCAGCGCGAGCCCGTCGGCCTCGCCGTCGACGTCCCCGGTTCCCGGCGGATGCTCGGCGACGATCAAGACGATCAACAGCTGGGGCGGCGGGTTCCAGTCCGAGGTGACGGTGCAGGCGGGCAGCTCGGCGGTCAACGGCTGGACCGTGAAGTGGACCTGGCCCGGCGGCCAGACCATCAGCAGCCTCTGGAACGGCCGGCAGAGCACGTCCGGTTCCTCGGTGACCGTCCGCAACGAGACCTACAACGGCTCCATCACCGCCGGCGGCTCCACCACCTTCGGCTTCACCGCCAACGGCACGGCGGCCACCCCGACCGCTACCTGCACCAGCCCCTGACGGCGGCTATTAATGATCACAAGGAGAATTCGAATGCATCTGCCCTGGCGAGCGCGGTCATCGCGCCTCTCCGCCGGCACGACCGCCTCGCGCCGCGGTCTCGCGATCGGCGCCGTCACGGCCCTGCTGGGCGGCGGAGCCGGCCTGCTGGCCACCCAGCCCGCCCAGGCCGCCGTGGCCTGCCGGGTCGACTACGTCATCAGTTCGAGCTGGCCGGGCGGCTTCAACGCCAGCGTCACCATCAACAACCTCGGTGACGCGATCAACGGCTGGCGGCTGACCTGGTCCTTCGACGCCGGCCAGCAGATCACCCAGATGTGGAACGCCACCAACAGCCAGTCCGGGTCGTCGGTGACCGCCACCAACGTGTCCTACAACGGCTCCATTCCCTCGGGCGGCAACACCAACTTCGGGTTCAACGGCTCGTACAACGGCAGCAACCCGGTGCCCGCCTCGTTCTCCCTGAACGGTGTGGCCTGCACCGGCAACCCGGGCACGCCCAGCGCCACTCCCAGCTCCACCCCGACGCAGTCGCCCAGCTCGACGCCGTCCCAGTCGCCGTCCCAGTCGCCGTCCGCGTCGCCGTCTCCGTCTCCGTCTCCGTCGGTGACGCCGACCGGCACGTGCCCGCTTCCGTCGTCGTACCGCTGGACCTCGACGGGCGCGCTGGCGCAGCCGAAGTCCGGGTGGGTCTCGCTGAAGGACTTCACCAACGTCGTCTACAACGGCAAGCACCTGGTCTACGCCACCACGCACGACAACGGGTCGAGCTGGGGTTCGATGGGCTTCAGCACGTTCACCAACTGGTCGGACATGGCCTCGGCCACCCAGACCAAGATGAACTCGGGCACGGTCGCGCCCACGCTGTTCTACTTCGCGCCCAAGAACGTCTGGGTGCTGGCCTACCAGTGGGGCGGGACGGCGTTCTCCTACCGGACCTCCAGCGACCCGACCAACCCCAACGGCTGGTCGGCGCAGCAGACGCTGTCCACCGCGAGCATCTCCGGCTCGGGCACCGGCCCGATCGACCAGACGCTCATCGGCGACGGCCAGAACATGTACCTGTTCTTCGCCGGGGACAACGGCAAGATCTACCGGCAGAGCATGCCGATCGGGAACTTCCCGGGCAGCTTCGGCTCGAACTACACGCAGATCATGAGCGACTCGACCAACAACCTGTTCGAGGCGGTCGAGGTCTACAAGCTGCAGAACCAGAACAAGTACCTCATGCTCGTCGAGGCGATCGGCTCGCGGGGCCGGTACTTCCGTTCGTTCACGGCCGACAGCCTGAGCGGGTCGTGGACGCCGAACGCCGCGACCGAGAGCAACCCGTTCGCCGGCAAGGCCAACAGCGGTGCCACCTGGACCAACGACATCAGCCACGGTGACCTGGTCCGCAACAACCCCGACCAGACCAAGACGGTCGACCCCTGCAACCTGCAGCTGCTCTACCAGGGCCGCAGCCCCAGCTCCGACGGCGTCGACTACGGTCTCCTGCCCTACCGCCCGGGCCTGCTGACCCTGCAGCGCTAAGGCATGACACAGGTTCCACCCGGACGTCCTGACGGCTGAACGCCGGGACCGGGTGGACCCGAGACAGGCGGGCTCGGCACGACGCCGAGCCCGCCTCAGTCTGTTCCGGCCCGGATCGAGCGCGTCCGGCCCGCCTGCCTCGCTCGGCGGCGGGCGAGTCAGTCGTCGAACTCGAAACCGTCCGCCTCGGCGGCCGCCACGAGCCGCCGCACGCGATCGGCGTCCGTCGCGACGGCCGCCATCAGGACGCCGAGTTCCTCCAGCGCGCCACGGTCTTTTCCGTACGCGCAGAACATGCCGCCTTCGGGGTCGTACGAGAACCGGCCCTCCAGTGCGGACGCCTCGGTGCCGACGAGCACCTGCGCGACGCCTTCCCAGAAGTATCCGTTCGGCTCATGGCCGAGATCTTCGATCACGCCGTCGACCCGCGTGGTTCCCGCGTCCAGCAACAGCGAGTACTCGCCCGGGGTCGGTTCGATCAGTCTCAGTGGATGCACCGGCGCATGCTGCCACTGTCGTTCTCGAGCCGCAAGCCTTGGCCCAGGCCCGGCCGGCGCCGCCCCGAGGGCGTCTGGGAGCCTCGCGCCGGGGTCACTCCGCGTAGGGCTGGTCCTGTCCCTGGGCGCTGTAGCCGAGGCTCCAGATGTAGCCGTCCGGGTCGGCGAAGGTGCCGCCGTACCCGCCCCACGGCAGCGCGCCGGCGGGCTTGAGGATCGTGGCGCCGGCCTTCTCGGCCTCTGCCATGATCTCGTCGACCCGGGCCTCACTGCGGACGACGTAGGTGAGGACGAGCCCGCCGAAGCCGCTGCCGTCCCGGCTCGTTCCCACCATGTCGGCCAGGCCGTCGCGGCCGTAGAAGCCGACCGGCGAAGCTCCGTCCGACTCGAAGAACACCGAGACGCCGTAGTCGTTCTTGATCTTCCAGCCGAGACCCTCGGTGTAGAACCGCTTGGCCTGGTCCATGTCACGGACACCGAGGAGGATCGAGCTGACGTGTGCCTTCATGCCTTTGCTCCTTCGCGCTTCAGGGGTCGTGCTCATGAAGCTCACGCTACGAGCGGCTCCCGGTCCGGCGCTTCTCGATTCGTGACCGATGTCAGCGGGCGACGGAGGTTGCTTTTGGTCACGGATGTACTCTTCGGCAACCGGTAACAGCAACATGACCTGGTCACCTTCGGGTGACGGAGCAGGCGGGAACCATGTCACACCAGACCGAGGCGGACAGGGTGCTGCGTTCGCTGGGCAGGGCGTGCCTCGAACACGACCCGGACGTGCTCCGATCCGTGCTGGACCGGGTCGGTGACAAGTGGAGCCTGATCCTCATCGGGCTGCTCGACAAGGGGCCGATGCGCTTCACCGAGCTGCTGCGGACGGCGCCCGGCATCTCCCGCCGCATGCTGACGCTGACCTTGCGCGGCCTGGAGCGTGACGGGCTCGTCAAGCGCCTGATCTATCCGGAGATTCCGCCCCGGGTCGAGTACGAGGTCACCCCGTTCGGACGCACCCTGTCCGAGCCCGTCCTGGCGCTCACCCGGTGGGCGGCCGACAACCAGGACGCGATCCGCGCCAACCGCCGCGCCTTCGACCAGGCGGCCGGCCTCGATATCGACGATCTCGACTGAGACCTCGTCGGTCCACTTCATGTGACCACGGTTCAATTGAAGTTACCGATCGCCGCCGTGTACCCAGGTATGCGGAGTCGCTGAGGCGGCCTGTTCCAGGCCGTCGGCGCACGTACGGGAGTTGATCGGTATGTCTGGCACCATGACCGTCGGTAGGTCCGAACACCCACGCTTCGAGCTGGGGCTCAACTCGTTCGGGGAGGTGGCGACGGACGGCGGGCGCGTGCTCGACGACGCCGAGACCGTACGCCTGCTCGTGGAGGAGGCCCGGCTGGCCGAGGCGGTGGGGCTGGACGTCTTCAGCGTGGGAGAGCATTACCGGGAGGGACACAACGACTCCGCGACCCCGGTGCTGCTCGCCGCGATCGCCACGGCCACCCGGCGAATCGGGCTCGGCACCTCCGTGACCGTGTTGAGCACGAACGACCCGGTCCGGCTGTACCAGGAGTTCTCCACTCTCGACGCGGTGTCCGGCGGCCGGGCCCGGATCGTGCTGGGCCGTGCCTCCGCGACGGAGTCGTTCCCGCTGTTCGGCTACGACCTGGCCGACTACGAGCGGCTGTTCGAGGAGAAACTCGACCTCTTCCTGCGGCTCGAACGCGAGGAGCGGGTGACCTGGTCCGGGACGGTGCGTCCGCCGCTCACCGGGCAGCGACTGCATCCCCGGATGCGGCCGGGCGGCATCCCCACCTGGATCGGCGTCGGCGGCAGCCCGGATTCCGTGGTGCGCGCGGCCCGTCACGGCCTGCCGCTCATGATGGCCGTCATCGGCGGACGGCCCCAGCGCTTCGCCAGGAACGTCCAGTTGTACCTCACAGCGCTCCAGCGCTTCGGTCGTCCCGCGCTGCCGATCGGCCAGCACTCGCTCGGCCTCGTCGCCGACACCGACGAGGAGGCCGTCGAGACGTGGTGGCGGTACTGGCGGCCCGTCGTCGAGGATCTCGCCGCCGAGCGCGGCTTCTACGCACCCGATCGGGAGCGGTACGAAGCCGAGGTCGAGGACGGCGCGCTCTTCGTGGGATCGCCTGAGACGGTCGCCCGCAAGATCGTCAGGGTGGCCCGCGATCTCCGCCTGAGCCGTTTCGATCTCAAGTACGACATCATGCACCTTCCTCGCGACGCCCGTGCTCGCACGATCGAGCTGCTGGGCCGAGAGGTCGCCCCGCGCGTACGCGAGCTGCTCGCAGCCGGCACGGTCCACGCGTGACCCATCGGCGACTTGGAGCGACCATGAAACCAGGCGATGTCCGTACCATCGGCATCCTCGGCGCGGGCAAGCTCGGCACCGTCCTGGCCCGCCTCGCCGTGGCGGCCGGCTACCGCGTCCTGATAGCGGGCTCCGGGGAGGCCGCACGGATCTCCCTCACCGTCGAGGTCGTCACGCCCGGCGCGGCCGCGGTGACCGCGGTGGAGGCCGCGTCCGAGGCGGATGCCGTGGTGCTGGCTCTGCCACTCGGCAGGCATCGCGACGTCCCCGCCGAAGCGCTGCGGGGCAGGCTGGTGCTCGACGCGATGAACTACTGGCAGGACGTGGACGGGGTCCGGGACGACCTCACCGACCCGCACACGTCCTCCAGCGAGATCGTCCAGGCGTTCCTGCCGCACGCGCGGGTCGTCAAGGCCTTCAACCACATGGGCTACCACGACCTGGAGGAGAGCGCCCGTCCCGCCGGCGCTCCCGGCCGCCGCGCGATCGCCGTCGCCGGCGACGATCCGGAGGATGTCGAGGTCGTCGCCTCGATCGTGGACGCGCTCGGCTTCGACCCCGTGATCGCCGGCCCGCTCGCCGAGGGCGTCCGCACGGAGCCGGGCACGGAGCCGTTCGGCGCGAACATCCACGCGGCCGGACTGCGTGCCATGCTCGATCGTTTCCCCGAGTCGCGGCGCGGCCGCGAGGTGCTCCGCGCGCGCGGCGGAGTGACGTCGTCGCCCTGCCCGACGCCCTGATTCCTCAGAGGCGGGATGCGAGCCGTCGCAGGATCCGGGCGGCGGGTTCGGGAGTGGCGTGGTGGTGGCCGGTGCCGGCCCACAGGTTGATCCGCTCCGGATCCCGGGCGGCTGCCGCGGCCCGGCGCATGGGGCCGGTCAGGTGGTGCAGCGCGGGATAGCCGAAGGGCGCGAGATCGCCGTAGCGGTCGGTGAAGCGGTTGCGCAGGGCCCGTGCCGGCCTGCCGGTGAAGGCTCTGGTGACCACTGTTCCCCGGTCCGCCGCGCCCGCCAGCGCGTCCTTGTGGGGGAGCGACGTCCCGGACTCGTCGGCAAGCAGCAGAACGGTGCCGACCATGGCCGCCGCGGCGCCGGCCCCCAGCGCCTGGACCACGTCGGCGGGGGTGGCCAGCCCGCCCGCGCCGATGAGGGGCAGGGACACGCGGTTTGCCACCTCGCCCAGCAGCCGGGGGAGCGGCACGTCGGCTGGGCTCCGCCGGGGCGTGAACGTGCCCGAGTGACCGCCCGCGGCCGAGGCCTGCACGACCAGCATGTCGGCCCCGGCCTCCGCGGCCTGAAGCGCCTCCGCGGGTGAGGTGACGGTCTGGAGGACGAGCGTCCCGGCGGCGCGCAGTGCCCTGACGACCGCCGGGTGCGGAACGGCGAAGGTGAAGCTGACCACCGGAACCGGTCGGGACAGCAACAGCTCGATCTTGTCGGACCAGTGGTCGTCGTCCTCGACGGCCTCCGCGGCGAGGAGGTCGAGGCCGTACGCCTGGCCTTCGGGGGCGATCGTGCGGGCGTAGCGCCGGAACTCCGCCGGATCGACCGGCAGCGGGTTGGGTGCGAAGAGGTTCACCCCGAACGGGACCCCACCGGCGCGTACCTGGTCGATCTGCTCGCCCAGCGCGCCGGCGTCCTTGTACCCGCCGGCCAGGAAGCCCATGCCGCCCGCGCGCGCCGCTGCGACGACCAGGGCGGGCGTGCCCGGGCCGCCGGCCATCGGCGCGGCCAGGACGGGAGCGCTCACCCCGAGGGCGGTCAGTGCCTCGCTCATGCCGGCCCCTTCTCTGGTCCCGCCTCCGCGCAGATCACCAAGGTACGGCTCTCCCCGCCCCGAACCGAGTATCGACAGTGAGAACCCACGTGACCTGGTTAGACGGGGATAAGGCCTTTATCCAGGTCATGCATAGCTTTCATCGGTTCACTGACAAAGCTTACTTATGGTGAGGCTATCTTTCGCTGGGGCTGGAGGTTAGTGTCTGCATTCAAGACCCGGACATATAGCCCAGTCTCCCCCCAGTTCACGCCGTCCCCCCATGTGTCACAGCGAGGTGAACTTTGTCTGTGCTGCCCTCGTCTCGTCGGAGCGCTCAACGAGGCCTGATCACAGTGACCGGATCAAGGAGGACCAATTGAGAGTGCGACAGCAAAGGTCACGTCACAGGCTGAGTCGCAAGGGCAGAGGTGTCGCCGGCCTGGTACTGGGTGGGCTTCTCTCGGTCTCGTTCGTGGCGACGCCCTCGCACGCCGCCGAGGGGACGCTCGACGAGGGTCTGGTGCACCACTTCGCCCTCGACGAGACCAGTGGGACGACGCTGGTCAACTCGGGTAGCGCGGGCTCGGCGGCGAACGCCACGCTCGTGAATCCGGGAAAGGCGACCTTGACCGGCGATGGAGTCAGGTTCAACCCCGGCTCCTACGAGAGCGCCCTCGACGGTGCGTACGTGAAGCTGCCGAACAACCTCACCGCCGGCATGTCGAACCTCACCGTCGACTATGACGTGTGGATCGACCCGGCGAACGTCGGCGAGCACCAGATGTGGGGCTTCGGCGCGAAGTCCGGCTCGTGCGACGTCGACACCGGCGCCCAGGGCTCCATCTTCGCGTCGAACACCCAACGGTTCCGCGTCGCGGTGGGTTCGGCGAACCTCCAGCAGAACCGCGTCCGGATGACCGAGGGAGCCTGGACGCACGTCACCTACACGCAGTCGCTGAACCCGAACGGCACGAGCTGGACCGGCACGCTTTACCTCGACGGCGTGCAGCACGCGACGGCAACGAACCTGACCACGCCGCCGTCGGTGAACGCCGCGGGGACCAACTGCAACTTCCTCGCTCGCTCGCAGACGTCGAGCCACTACTCGTTCCGCGGAACGCTCCGGGACTTCCGGGTCTACGACCGGGCAGTGAGCGTCGACGAGACACTCGCCCTGGCGAAAAGGACCGTCTCCACCGGCGTTCACGCCGACGCCGAAGCCATCGACCTCGGCCTGACCAGTGCGATCGTACGCGACATCGTTCTGCCCAAGGTGGGCTCCGTGGCGGGCTCGACCATCACGTGGACGAGTTCGGACCCGTCGGTCGTCCAGGTCTACACCCCGCCGGCCCTCCCCAGCGCACGCAAGGTCGCGGTCACCGGCAGGATCACCCGGCCCGCGAAGGGGCAGCCCGACGCGACGGCCACGCTCACGGCGACCGTCCGCAAGGGCTCCCAGGAGGTCACCACACGGGAGATCCCCGTTGTGGTGAAGGCCGAGTTCGACGACGCGCAGGCGGTCGGCCGTGACACGTTCGACCTGACCCTGCACGACACCGACGACCTGCGCGGAAACATCAACCTCCCCGTCACCGGCGAGTTCGGATCCACGATCACCTGGAAGTCGACCACCGACCTCGTCACCCCGAAGGGTGAGGTGACCCGCCCGGCGTTCGGCCGTGCGGACGCCGACGCCGTACTGACGGCGACCATCACCAAGGGGTCGGCCTCGCAGACGAAGTCGTTTCCGGTGACCATCACCGCCATGCCCCGCTCCGAGGAGCGCGAGCGGTACTTCCTGGGGTACTTCAAGGGCGAGGGGATCGCCGACGGCGAGCAGATCATGTTCGCGACGTCCAACGGGAACACCGCTCTGGACTGGACCGGGCTGACCGGAGGCCGGCCGTCGCTCATCTCCCAGCTGGGCGACCAGGGCCTTCGTGACCCGCACATCGTCCGCTCGCCCGACGGCGACACGTTCTACATGATCGCCACCGACCTGAACTGGTACGACCAGGGCGGATACGCCATCAACGACACCCAGTACATCGAGGTGTTCGAGTCGCACGACCTCGTGCACTGGACTCCTCAGCGGCACGTGAAAGTCGCGCCCGACAACGCGGGCAACGCCTTCGCGCCCGAGTCGCTGTGGGTCGAGGAGATCGGCGCCTACGCCGTGTTCTGGGCACAGTCACTGTGGAACGACCCCGTGAACCGCACCGGTCAGGGGAACGCGCAGATGTGGTACACCACGACGCGCGACTTCCAGACGTTCTCCGCTCCCAAGGTCTGGCAGAACCCGGCCCCTCTGTCGCGGATCGACACGACCGCGATCCGGGTCGGTGACTACTACTACCGCGTGACCAAGAACGAGGCCGGCAACCAGGGCTCGGACATCTTCTCGGAGAAGCACACCGACTTCCTGGACAGCAACATCGCCAACTGGAAGTCGCTCGCTCCGGCTCTGGGGCGCACGACGTGGGTCGCCGACCAGGGGTACGAAGGGCCGATCATCTTCAAGGCCAACCCTGGTGACACCTCCTGCCCCGGCCAGTTCTACCTCTGGGGCGACCGGTACACGAACGGTGGTGGCTACCAGGCCGCGTGCCACGAGAACATCGAGGCTCCGACCTGGAACGCCAAGGCGATCACGATGACCAACGCGGGCGTCGTCCGGCCGCGTCACGGCACCGTGATCCCGATCACCCTCCGCGAGTGGAACGACATCCGCAAGATCCCGAACAGCGACGTCGCGACCACCACGGAGGTGGCTGTCAAGCCGTACGCGAGCGGGGCCCAGACGACCACGGCCACGGCCACGGTCAAGGCGGCCGACGGGTTCGAGACCGGCGGTCAGGTGCGGTTCAGCATCGGCTCGTGGTCGAAGCTCGCCTACCTGGAGGACGGCGCGGCCACGGTCACGCTGCCGGAAGGTCTGCCCGCGGGTACCCGGACGGTCAAGGCCGAGTACCTCGGCATCGACTACCTGAAGGCGTCGGAGGGCACGGCGTCGTTCACGGTGCCGGTCGTTCCGGAGCTCGCGCTGACCGTGACCGCCACCGCCCGCTGCGTGGGCACCACGGCGTACGTGGCCGTGACCGCGGTCAACGACGCCGCCGTGCCGGCGAACGTGACGCTGACCACCCCCTACGGTTCGAAGACCGTGGCCGACGTTGCCCAAGGCAAGCAGGCCTACCAGTCCTTCAACTCCAGGGCCGGGCAGATCGCCACGGGCAGTGCGACCGTGACGGCGACCGCGACGATCGATGGCCGGCAGGTCACCTCGACCTACAACCCCTCCTACACCGCCATCAACTGCGCCTAACCCGACCGGCCACGGCGCGTTCCCGCTACTGAACCGGGGCCGGGAGGCAGGTGGCGGGCCGGCGAGCTCAACCTCGCCGGCCCGCCAGAAGGACACGATGCCGCTCCGCTCCGCGTGGGAGGCAGTCACCCGGCAACGCAGAAGGCCGGTTCCGATGATCGGAACCGGCCTCTCAGCTGGTACTGCATGGTCGGGGTGGCGGGATTCGAATCCACGACCTCTTCGTCCCGAAGCGGCCTCGGCCGGGTTGTCGCTGCACCGCATCCCAGGGCAACGACGCTCAAGCAGTTGGCCGGGACGCGGTGGGGTGATGGCCTCGAATCACATCCTGACGCGTTTGAATCCTCAAATCGGAGGGCTACCCGGAACTTGGTGAGATGACGGCCGAGCCGGTCATGCGAGGCCTCGGTTCCCTCGATCGCTGGGCTCTGCTTGCTACGGGGTGCTCTGTCTGCCAGCCGGGCACGTCGTACCGGTCTACGGCGCGTCCCATCACTGCAGCCTAATTGCGGCTGTAGGTGAACGAGTCGTGAGATGCAGGCGACTGTGTCTGCTGCTACTGGCAGAATAGAGGGTCTTACCTTAGGTGCGCGGTGGGCGACTGAGGGTGGAGGAGGATATTGGAACTCAAGGTGTCTCTCGATGCCGGCTCGGAAGCGGACGAAATCGAAATCGAGCGACTTTCTCGTAACCTGCGCGGCGAACTCCTCGACCTGGACGTGGACGACGTGAGGCACCTTCCCGACTCGGCCCCGGCGAACGCCAAAGCGGGGGATGGGGCGATCTGGACGACGCTGCTGGTGACGTTATCCGCCTCCGGTGGTGTCATCACCACGATCATCGCGGCGATAAACGGATGGCTGAGCCGACGTCAGGAGCCGGTGACGGTGACCGTGCAGTTCGGCGACAACTCGATCACCTTGCCCAACGCCACCGATGAGGAGCGTCGCCTGCTGCTCGACGCCTTCATCGCGCAGCAGGAACGCCACTGACCATGGGCAGGTACGCCCTTCTCGTCGGATCGGACGACTACACCGAGGACGCCCGACTGCGCAGGCTGCGTGGCCCTCAGGCCGATGTACGGGCGTTGGCGCGTGTACTGAGCGATCCCGGCGTCGGGGCGTTCGAGGTCGAGACCGTCATCAACGAGCCGTCCCATGTGGTCAGCACGAGGCTGGAGGCGTTCTTCAGCGGGCACAAACGCGACGATCTACTGCTGTTCTATTTCACCGGGCACGGGCTTCTGGATCCGGAGGGCCGCCTCTTCTTCGCGATGACGAACACCCGATTCGGCCTGCTCGGCTCCACTGCTGTTTCCGCGCAGTTCGTCAAGGACGTGCTCAACCCCAGCAGGTCCCGAACCAAGGTGGTGATTCTCGACTGCTGCGGCAGTGGCGCGTTTCCGCGAGACATGATCGCGAAACAGGCGCGTACGTTGCAGGCGGCACAGCAGCTTCAGGGGCACGGCCGTGTGATTTTGACCGCGTCCGACGCTCTGCAGTACGCATTCGAGGACGGCGGTGTCGTCGGCGACGCGACAACGTCTGTTTTCACGCGATTCCTTGTCGAAGGCCTGGAGACCGGTGCCGCCGATCTCAACTTCGATGGCGAGGTGGACCTCGACGAACTTTACGACTACGCCTATGAGCGCACCGTCGAGGCGAACCCCACCCAGCACCCGCAGAAGCTGTCGTTGGTCAGCGGGAAGGTCGTCATCGCCAAGAACGCCGCCAGGCCTGCCCTGCTTCCCCCCGGTCTGCACGATGCCCTGCGCAACTCTCACCCCGGGATCCGCCTGACCGCCGTGGATGAAACGGCAAAACTCCTGCTGAACGCAGACGGCGACGTCGTCACCGCCGCTCTCACCGTCCTGCGCCGCCTTCAGTCTGACGCAGATCGCCGGGTAGCGGCCCGCGCCACCCGTTTCATCACCGACTGGACCACTCCATACGGGCCGGCACCTCCTGGAGAGGCGGCCATACCGGTGTTCAGGCAGGTCGGCGGGGAAAACACCGCCGCCGACTTGCCACGCCGACCGGTGGGTGACCGGCGGACAAGAGCCGAGGGGAGGCCGCGGGGCAAGGACTCGCACGCCGGGGGCCGGGTATCGGCCGCAGAGCCGGCGAGAGCCCCGCAGCCCGCTGCACCCGTGCGGACCCCTCCAGTCCGTGTGGGGACCAGCCGGAAGCCACCAGCGCGACGGTCGCGGAGCGGTGACCCGCTTAGCTGGGTTTTCCTGCAGATCGGCAGGCTGGTCATGGGGCCGTGGCTGCTGCTGGCCCGCAGCGTTGGCCATCTGGCCCGGACCCCCTGGAAACGGTCTGTCGACATCGATCCCGATCGCCGAAGAGACGGGGTGGCGCTCGCGGTGCTGATCGTCGCTTCGATGTGTGTAGCTGTCATCAATCGCAACAGCGGTGATGGCTGGATGGAGATGGCCAATGCGGTGATTCGCGCCTTGCTCGGCTCGTTGGCCTGGTCGTTGCCCGCGGCGCTCTCCTGGGTTTCTTGGCGGTTGTTTCGCCGGGCCGACCAGAACTTCGAGACCAGCAGGATGGGCATCGGCTGGACCGCGCTGCTGGCCGGGATCCTAGGGATCGTGCACGTCGCCCACGGCACGCCGTACCCCTCGGGCGGACCGACCGACGGCATGGACAACGTGTCGGCGGCGGGCGGCATAGTCGGCTTCATCGTCTCGGCGCCGCCGTCGAGCATCCTGCCGGCGTTCATCACGATCCCGCTGCTGGTGATGCTGTCGGGCTTCGGCCTGCTGGTGATCACCGCGACCCCGGTGCACCGCGTCCCCGAGCGCCTCGCCGAGGTCCGGCACAAGCTCTTCCCCCGGACGTAGGAGTCCACGGAGCTCCGCAAGATCTCCGCGTCGCGCAAGCTGGAGCAGTTCGTCCTGTCCAGCCAGGAAGGCCCCACACGCTGTCCGATCTCGCGATGGCCGACCGCATCTGCCTGCTGGAGCCCGCCAGGCCCGCCTGGATCGGCGACCGCCTCCGCGTCCCACGGGTGCACGTGTCCGAGGCCTACGGGCTCGATCTGGACGCCTGCTGGCCGCACCTGTGGCTGATCGTGCCGCAGGAGAGCCGGACCGCGGTGGAGGCCGCGCGCGACTCGCTGGCCGCCGCCGCGCGCCTGACGGGCTGGTCCGCGCTCTACCTGCTGCTGGCCGTGTGGTGGTGGCCCGGCGCGGTCATCGCGGGCCTGTTGTTCGCGACCGCGTGGTCGCGTGCGCGGATGGCCGCCGCCACGCTGGCGGACCTGGCGGAGACGGTCGTCGACCTGCACGTCGGTGACCTGAGCGACCGGCTGGCCCCAGCCCGTCAGGCCGAACCCCTCACCGGCCGCGCACTGACCAGCCTCCTTCGCAGAAGCCGCTGGGACCCCGATTATCCGGGCGGGTGGAGCTCCGAGGGCGGTTAGTCGCGGAGAGTCCTGGGCACTCGCAGCGGCGACGTAAGGAGCAGAAGGATGGGGAAGCGTCAGTGCCGCCGCCACGGTCTCGCCGCGCTGGCCGTGGGAGTGGCCGTGTCCGGTTTCACCGCCGCCTGCGGCGGAGACCACGAACCTCTCGGCTCCGGGGCCGTCGCGACCGCCACGCCGGGGGCGCATCGGCCTCAGCGGACGTCCCCCCCTCCCTCCTCCGGCTCCGCTGAGGACCGCGAGGCCGTACGCTTCGCCCCTCGGGTCGTCGCCCATGCGAGCAAGGCCCGGGTGCATTCGTCGCTGCTGATGGCGATCCTGCTGAACGAGTCGAACAAGCCGCACGATCCGGCGCTGGAGCGGGCCTGGCAGAAGCTCAAGCCTGACGCGGCCTTCGGCATAGCGAACATGCACAAGGCCGCCTTCGACGAGGCCAAGCGGGGGCGCGACTTCGCCGCCCGGCAGTGGGAGGAGCTGCCCGACGACCCCGATCTGGCCATCGAGTCCGCGGCCTGGTACCTCCACGACCTCGCCGGCCACCTGCCGGCCAAGTGGCGCACCCCGTACACGAAGGACGAGCTGCTCGCTCTCGGATACAACGCCGGGCCGGGCAACATGCGGGCGTTCGCCCGGGGCGCGAAGCTGGGGCAGGAGGCCCGGTCGTACCTGGAGCGCCTGCGCGGGAACTGGCCCGCGGCGCAGGACGCCGTACGGCACCTCCGGTAGCCCGTCGGCGTGGACGTCGAGCGGCTTCCGGAGCTCCGGGTGGCCGGCGCCGCCAGGGCGCCGTGGCCCTCCCGTCCTTCGGCAGGCCGCCGAGCCCTGCGTCCCAGCCTTACCCGTCGCCGAGCGCCGCGTCGAGTGGCGTAGATCGCACCTTCCACGATGACGTCGGCCATGAGCATTCACCGCGTGGAGGCCGGGGCAGCCGGGCTGCGAGTCGGGCAACGCCGACATGAGTGGGTGGTGAGTAGGACCGGGAGCTAACGGACCGGCAGCGCAGACCTGGGGCCGAGGTTCAATCGGGTGCCGGAGCGGGTGACCTTTAGGGCTGCCTGAGGTTGCCAACGGTTACGTGATCGGGTTCAAACCACTAACGCCACGCTAATGAACGATCAAGGGCCTGATCGCTGTCTCCAGCGATCAGGCCCTTGACCTGCAATTTCCGAGTCGGGGTGGCGGGATTTGAACCCACGGCCTCTTCGTCCCGAAGCAATCAAGATCAGGGCGGCACCTCGGCCTATAGGGCGTCTGACCTGCGATTCCAGTCCACCAAGATCTGTCAGTGTCCGAGGTTGTCCGCGGCCGTTGTCACTCAGTTCGTCACTCACTCTCCGACCCGGAACGCACACCGAGCCGGCGGTCACTCTGCCTGGGTGCGCTCTTCCGGGGCGGTGACGAAGCTGCCCATGCCGGGCTCGGTGTGGATCAGGCCGTCTGCCCTGAGCGCTCGCATGACCTTCTGGCCGGTGGCGTTCGCGATGCCGAACTCTTCGATCAGGGCGACGAGTGATGGGATGCGCTCGCCAGGCTTGTACTCGCCGGAGGCGATACGAGTCTTGATGATCTCGTATACCTGCCGCCACCTGGGCTGATTGGCCCTGAACTCCATCACGCGAGCAACGGTAGGAAGCCATTGCACGCCGTGGCGATGGACAGCACGCTATAGCGTGCCATAGCTTTCTTTGCCTACCATGCAGCTCATGGACCTGTGGGAGGAGAGCGAAATGAGCGGCGAGAAGGCGGCGACTGTCCCTGTCCTGACCCTTAGCGGTCTACGGGAGGCGTTTCCCGGCTGGAGTATCTGGCGAAGCTCGGCGGGACGCCTGTGGGCGACGCGCAACGGTCGCCTGACAAACGAGGACTACAACCGCGGCCTATGCCGGACCATCGATGGCGATGACGTCGGCCAACTGGCCGAGGAGCTTAAGCAGCAAGCCGCGCTGGCGGTCGCTCTGCCCGACAGCGAAGCGCTGTGCCCTGTCCCTCGGGAGACCTCGCACTGAGCGGCATCACGTGGACGCGAAACTGCGGGATCTCCTTCATCACCCGGCGGACTTGGTGGAGGAGCCGGACTGTCCAGGCTTCTCGCCGCACCTCCGCTGCGCTGTACCCGAACCGGAGGAACTGTTCTGGGTCTCTCAGCCTCGCGGGCCGTACCGAGTCGTGGACTACACCTGCGACTGCGAAGCCGTGTTCTATGAGCTGATCTCCTGTGGCGGCATCTACCAGATTCACAAGGTTGTGCAGTCGGAACCGCCCGAGCATTCCTACGCGGGCGGCTGGCGGCCTAGTGAGGCCCGTCTCTGGTGGCATTCGGTCCTGCTGGGCCGAGTTCGCTAGCGATCGCCTCGTACGCCGTCGTCCCACCGCGAAGCGGCAGCGGGCCGGGGACGGAGGGGCAAGTCTGGCCTCGCGTGTACCTGGCTCCCGGTGACCTTCCGTGCTCGCTGGTTGTCCTGCCCGCACGGCCGGGCTTGCGCCGTAGGAGCCGGTCTGCTGGGCTCTGCCTGGGGCGATGGCGGGCGAGGCGATCAGCCCCCACCACCTACGGCCCGCGCTCGTGCTCGCCGACACCTCGGGGCCGGAGTGCCCCCGCCGGAGGCACAATCATGCTCAGCCCTCGTCGGCCATGCACCTGAAGCCGGGGAGCGTAGCGGCCGGCGCAACGCCGTAGGCGCCCGAAGGGCCGCGAAGCGGTTGGGCCGGCGGCGGAGCGGTGGGCGACGGCGCGTGTGTGATCGGCGGGTTCGGTCGGTACGGCCTGGCGCTGGTTGCCGTGGGGCGGCCCGAGCCGCTGACGTCCGGGACCGGCCGGAGAGCCGCACGCCCGGACGGCGGGCGGGCGTGGGGCCGCCAGCGGCGGCGCGGAGCGCCGTCGCCTTGAATCAGTAAAGAAACTTTGAGCCCACTACACCCGAAGGGCCGCGAGTCCTCCTGGTTCGGCTGAGTCGTGGTCGCTGACGGATGCGGCCTCGAAGCGGTCGCCGGGGGCTTCGATCTCGGTGAACTCCAGCGGGCGGCCGTGCTGGCTGAGCATGACCCGCCGCACGACCAGCAGGGGCGTTCCGATCGGCTCCATGCCGAGATCCTCGTAGGTCTCGCCGTACGGCATCCGGGCGTGGACGGAGGCGGTCCAGCGCAGCGGCCCATGCTGCCTCTCCAAGTGGGCGTAGTAGTCCTCGGGCTCGACGTGGGATTCGATCTCCCGGCCTGAGCCTTCACCTCGGATCGTCGCGACTTGGTCGGCGAGCACGTACGAGGACAGATGGATGCGGGCGCGGGTCTTGGTGTGCTGCCAGTAGGCGTAGCGGTAGACGACCATGGTCCCCCGGCGTACCGCCAGGATGTCGGCTCTGCTGCCCTCGGCGGTCATGAACAGCGCCGAGTTCGGCGTGACCTTGCTCTGGGCGCGCTCGGCCTCGCTGGGGACGGTGACATGTTCCCATCCTTGCTTGGCGGGGTCGTAGGCCGGGCTCAGCAGGTCCTCGTGATCGGGCCAGCCGGTGAGGATCAGGCGGCGGTCGGGAGTCGGGCGGACGAATGTGCCGCGTCCGTGGGCGACCGTCAGCAGTCCCTCTCCGGCGAGCTGGGCGATGGCCTTGCGGATGGTCGGCCGGGAGGTGGCGTACTCGCTGGCGAGGAACGCCTCTCCCGGTAGGGCCTGGCCGGGCTGGTAGTGGTCTTCCAGCACGTCGTTGCGCAAGAGGTCGGCGATGATCCGCCAGCGGGCGGCCTCCTTCTCCTCGGGCATGTGCCGTTGTCCCTTCTTCTCGTCGCTGATGTCTTTACAAGAGGTAGCACGTGTTGGCTAACATGTCTACGTGACCGAACACGTAGCACGTCTTGGACTACCTGTCGGCAACGAGGTAAGGAGGTTAACGATGAACGAGGAGGCAAACCCGGCGTCCACGAACGGACAGGACGCCCACCCCGAATGGCTCACCGACATGGTCCGGGTCCTCAACGACCCCGGCTATGAGCGGTGGCGCTCCATGGTGGCGGCAACCGGCGGTTGCTCACACCCCGTGCACCTGGCCGGTGAATCGCATGTGATCGACGCGGCGACCGGCGAGGTTCTGCACTCCTACCGGACGGCCGACGAACCGTCCGGGCACCTGCTGGTCGCGTGCGGGAACCGCCGCGCGTCGGTCTGCCCCGCGTGCTCGGAGGTCTACCGGGCCGACACCTACCAACTCATCCGGGCGGGCCTGTCCGGCGGCAAAGGCGTGCCGGAACAGGTCAGCGAACACCCTCGCGTGTTCGCCACCCTCACCGCGCCGTCCTTCGGGCCGGTCCACACCGTGCGCGAGCGCAACGGCAAGACGCTGCACTGCCGCCCCCGCAAGAACGCAGGCACCTGCCCCCACGGGAAACCGGTGGGCTGCCCGGAGGTCCACGACACGGGTGATCAGCTACTCGGGCAGCCCATCTGCCCGGAGTGCTACGACTACCCGGGCGCGGTGCTCTGGCAGGCGCATGCGGGCCTGCTGTGGCACCGGTTCACTCTCGGCCTGCGCCGGGAGATGGCCAAGCTCGCCGGGATCAGCCGCACCTCCTTCACCCAGCAGGTCCGGCTGTCGTTCGCCAAGGTGGCCGAATACCAGCGGCGCGGCCTGGTCCACTTCCACACCGTGATCCGGCTCGACGGCCCGGAGGGTCCGGCCGACAGGCCGCCCGTATGGGCGACCACCGACCTACTCAGCGAGGCGATCCCGCTGGCCGTCCGCGCGGTTCACATCTCCACGCCGGACAGCGCGATCGGCACCCGCCTGCTCGGCTGGGGTGACCAGCTCGACGTTCGCCCCATCCTCCTCTCGCGGGACCTGGACGGCCTCAGCGAGGAAGCGGTGGCGGGCTACATCGCCAAGTACGCCACCAAGGGCGCGGAAGCCTCCGGAACCGTCGATCACCGCCTGTCTTGCGGCACCTGCGGCGGCCGGGGCCGCCCCTCTGGCCGGGGCCTGCTGGTCACCTGCGCCCGCTGCAAGGGGACGGGCCTGAAACCGGGGCTCGATCTGGAGGCGCTGCCCGTCACCGACCACGCCCGGCGCATGATCCGCACCTGCTGGGACCTCGGTGCGCGGCCGGAGTTCGCGGGCCTCCGGCTCCGGCCGTGGGCGCACATGCTCGGCTTCCGGGGCCACTTCTCCAGCAAGAGCCGCCGCTACTCCACCCGGCTTCTCGACCTCCGGCAGGCACGCACCGACCACCGCGCCAAGGAGGCACGTGAACGCCACGGGTTGCCCGACCCTGGCGAGGAGACCACGCTCGTGCTCGCGCACTGGCGATTCGCCGGCAGCGGCCACACCCCCGGTGAAGCCGTCCTGGCCGAACAGCTCCGCCAACGCATCGAACTCGCCCGGAAGATCGCCGCCCAGCGGACGGCCGAATGACCGAACCCGGGAGCGACGACCGGCGGCTTTACCGCATCCCTGACGCGATGCGCCTGCTCAGCCTGAGCCGCAGCGTGATCTACGAGCAGATCCGGGCGGGCCGCCTGCGCACCGTCCGCCAGGGTCGTACCCGGCTCATCCCGGCCTCGGCCATCGACGACTACATCGCCCTACTCGAACAGGAGGCGAAAGCATCATGACCGCACGACGCAGCCGGGGAGACGGCGGCCTGCACTGGGACGAGCAACGGCAACGCTGGATCGCCTCGGTGACGGTCGGCTACACCCCCGCCGGAAAGCGCATCGTCAAGAAGGCCAGCGGCAAGACCAAGACCGAAGCCAAGGCCAAGCTCAAAGAGATACTCCGCGACTATGAAGACGGCCTCGCCATCGCTCCGGCCGATTACACGGTGGAGCGCGCGGTGAATGACTGGCTGGCCTACGGGCTCAATGGACGCGACAAGGGCACCGTCGCTGCCTGCACGATCTTGAGTAATACCCACATCATTCCCGCGCTCGGTGCTCGAAAGCTCCGGGACCTCAGCGCGGAAGACGTGGACAAGTGGCTCGCCGAGAAGGCAAAAACCCTGAGCACGCGAACTCTCCAAGGGCTTCACTCGTGCCTGAACCGGGCGATCAAGCGAGCGATGGCGCGCGACAAGGTCAAGCGCAACGTGGTGGCGCTCTGCTCTGTCCCGAAAGGCAAGGCAGGCCGCCCGTCCAAGGCCCTCACGTTCGCTCAGGCGGAAGCCGTACTCAAGGCGGCCGAGGGCTCACGGATGTACGCCTACATCGTCCTGTCCCTGCTCACGGGAGCACGGACGGAGGAACTTAGGGCGTTGACGTGGGATCACGTGGACGTGGAAGGCGACCCGAACGCCAATCCGCCTGTGCCTCCGCATGTGGCTGTCTGGCGTTCCGTACGAGCCGGGGGCGACACCAAGACGCGTAAGTCGCGCCGGACACTCGCCCTATCCAAGCGCTGCCTGGACGCGTTACAGCGCCAGGGGGAGCAGCAGGGAAGGGAGCGGGAAGCCGCAGGGGAGAAGTGGCAGGAGAACAACCTTGTGTTCGCATCCAAGGTCGGGACCCCACTCGATCCCTCGCACGTACGGCGCGACTTCCGCAACGCCATCAAGGACGCCGAGGGGGTGGACCCGGCAGAGTGGACGCCCCGTGAACTCCGGCACAGCTTCGTCTCGCTGCTCTCGGACAACGGCCTCCCCTTGGAGGAGATCTCCCGGCTCGTCGGCCACAGCAGCACTGCCGTCACGGAGGCCGTCTACCGCAAGCAGATCCGTCCGGTACTTCAGGCAGGGGCCGTGGCCATGGATCGCATCTTCGACACCTGATCGTGAGTTTCCGCCGATCGAGGGGCCATTCTGATTCCTCTGAATGGCCCCTCGTCTGCGCTTTGTATGATCACGTCCGTGTCCGAACGATTCGATCTCGCAGCCGATCTCGCCGCTGGTGTGCGGGACAAGGACAGTGCTTGGACCTTCATACGGCGCTTCGCGGAAGCCTGGATGACTCCTCTCAGGGATGGAGACGGTTACACCGCGGAGGAGCTGAACGCCGTTGAGCAGCGGTTGGGCCTCAAGCTCCCGGACGCACTGCGCGAGGCGTACATGCTCTTCGGCAAGCGTGCGGATCTTTGCGGCACTCTGCACTTCCTGCAGCCCCCGGACGAGCTCCGCGTGGACGAAGATAGCGGCCTGCTGCTCTATCAGCACGAGAATCAGGGCGTCTGGGAGCGCTACATACGAGTGGCGGACCTCGACATGGACGATCCGCCTACAGTGCAGTCCTCCGACTGCGATCATGACGAGCATCAGGGACTGTAAGAACAACGGTGTAACTCCTGATCAAGGAGACACCTGTGACGAGTACGGTGATCCAGGCATCCGAAGCGTTGGACCTGGAGGACGCCGCGGTGGCGCGGAAAGAGGATGAAGCGTCGG